>NZ_PSVO01000007.1:0-142121 GCF_002932325.1 Rathayibacter sp. AY1E2 | reverse complement strand
CCGTCGAGCCGACCGCCGTCGCACCCTCGCACCGCCGGCCGATGGGCGACTCCCCCGAGCGGGAGACGTCCGCGCCCTGGTGGACGAGCGCCGTCGTCTACCAGATCTACCCGCGCTCGTTCGCGGACTCGAACGGCGACGGCATCGGCGACCTGGGCGGCATCCGCTCGAAGCTCGACCACCTCGCCGACCTGGGGGTCGACGTGATCTGGCTCTCGCCGGTCTACCCGTCGCCGCAGCACGACAACGGCTACGACATCTCGGACTACGAGGACATCGACCCGCGGTTCGGGACGCTGGAGGAGTTCGACCTGCTCCTCGCGGAGGCCCACGAGCGCGGCATCCGCATCGTGATGGACCTCGTGGTCAACCACACGAGCGACGAGCACGCCTGGTTCGTCGAGTCCCGCTCCTCGCAGGAGGACCCGAAGCGCGACTGGTACTGGTGGCGCCGCGGGCGCCGCTCGGCCGAGCCCGGCCGCGAGCTCGAGGCGGCCGCCGGCGCCGGCCTCGACGTCGCCGAGCCGAACGGCTGGCGCTCCTACTTCTCCGGCCCGGCCTGGACGCTCGACCCGGCGACGGACGAGTACTTCCTCCACCTCTTCGCGGTGCAGCAGCCGGACCTCAACTGGGAGAACCCCGAGGTGCGGCACGCGGTGCACGCGATGATGAACCGCTGGCTCGACCGCGGAGTGGACGGCTTCCGGATGGACGTGATCAACCTCGTCTCGAAGGACGTCGGAGCCGTCGACGGCGAGCAGGGCGGCACGGGCATCGTCGGAGGGGTGGGTCCGCGGCTGCACGAATACCTCCGCGAGATGCACGAGGCCGTGTTCGCGCACCGCGAGGGCTCCTTCCTCACCGTCGGCGAGATGCCCGGTGTCACCCTCGAGGAGGCGGTGCTCGTGACGGATCCCGAGCGGCGTGAGCTCGACATGGTCTTCCAGTTCGAGCACGTCGGCATCGACCACGGAGTCGACAAGTTCCACCCGGTGCCGCTGGACCTGATCGCCTTGAAGGCCAACCTCGCGCGCTGGCAGGACGGCCTGGCCGAGCGCGGCTGGAACAGCCTGTACCTCGGCAACCACGACCAGCCGCGTCTCGTCTCGCGCTTCGGGGACGACGGCGCGCACCGCTACGAGTCCGCGACCCTCTGGGCGACGCTCCTCCACCTCCAGCGCGGCACGCCGTACATCTACCAGGGCGACGAGATCGGGATGACGAACGTCCCGTTCGCCGGCATCGAGGACTTCCGCGACGTCGAGTCCCTGAACTACTGGGCCGAGGCCGTCGACGAGCGCGGCGAGGACCCGGCGACCGTGCTCGCCGGGCTGCGCGCGCAGAGCCGCGACAACGCCCGCACGCCGGTGCAGTGGGACGACGGCCCCCAGGCCGGCTTCACGACCGGCGAGCCGTGGATCGCGGTCAACCCGAACGCCGCCGAGGTGAACGTCGCCGCTGACCGGGCCGCCGAGCGGTCGGTCTTCGAGTACTACCGGGCGCTGATCGCGCTGCGGCACGCCGATGAGACGGTGCAGCTGGGCCGCTTCGCGCTGCTGGAGCCCGAGCACCCCGCGCTCTTCGCCTTCACGCGCACCGGACCGGGCGAGCTGCTCGTCGTCGGGAACGTGTCCGGCGAGCCGATCGACGTGCCGCTGCTCGAGGAGTGGGCGGCTGCCGAGACGGTCCTCGGCAACGTCGCCGGTGCGACCGGGTCGACGCTCGGCCCGTGGGAGGCGCGCATCCTGCGCCGCTGAACCTCGCCGCGCCCCGCTCCGAGCCCGGCGCGGGGCGCGGCGCGGCGCCCGATGGCGGCGGACCAGCGGGCGAGAGGCTCAGGCGGAGACGCGGTCCAGCTGGGCGATATCGCTCCGGGTCAGCGGGAGCGCGGCCGCCGCGAACAGCGACTCGAGCTCCGCGGCGTTCCGGGCCCGGACGATCGCCGCCGAGACCTCCTGGTGCGAGAGCACCCAGGCGAGCGCGACCACGCCGGGCTCCGTGCCGTGGGCGCCGGCGATCTCGTCGAGGGCAGCGAGCACGCGGGAGCCGTGGCGGCCGACGTAGTCCAGGCCCGCCTCGAACAGGGCCGACTCCGGCTCGTCCGTGCGGCTGCGCAGGGCGCCGGTGAGGTAGCCGCTCGCCAGGGGCAGCCGCGCGAGGGTGCCGAGCTCGAGCCGCACCACCTCGGGGGCGACGTCGGTCTCGTACGTCCGGCGCTCCATCAGGCTGTACTCCGACACGACGGCCGAGAGCGACGGCAGCGCGAACGCGGTCGCCGTCTCGTGCAGCGCCGTGATCGCCGCTCCGCTGAAGTGCGCGGCGCCCAGGGCGCCGACCGAGCCGTCCGCCAGGAACGGCGCGACCGCCGCCAGGCTGTCGGCGATGGGGATCCCGGGGTCCTCGCTGTCGAACGAGAGCAGGTCGATCCGGGTGCCGAGCCGCTCGAGGCTCCCCTCGATCGCGATGCGGACGTCCTCCGGGGCGAGTCCCGGCGCGTCCGGGTGCCGGCCGACCTTCGTCGCGACCAGCATCCGCTCGCGCAGCCCGCTCTGCTCGAGCCAGCGGCCGATCATGTACTCGCTCCGACCGGTCGCGTAGTGGTCCGCGGTCGAGATCAGGGTGCCGCCGAGGCGGCCGAACGCGTCGAGCACCTCGGTGGTGTCGTCGATCCCGGCGGCCCAGCCGAAGACGGAGCCGTCGAGGGCGAGCGGATGCACGGGGAGGCCGGTCCGACCCAGGGTGCGTGAGAGGAGGGGCGTCTCCGGCTCGGTGGCCAGGGGCGTCGGGTCGGTCACGGAGTCCTCCGGTCGGGGCGGTGCGGCGCGGTCCCGCCACCGTACCCCATGCCCCCGCCGACGACGGACGCCCGCCCCACCGGAGTGGGACGGGCGTCACGGTCGTGCAGGAGGGATCAGCTCTCGGCGGGAGCCTCGACCTCGGCCTCCTCGGCCACGACGGGCGCGAGGGACAGCTTGCCGCGGTCGTCGATCTTGGTGATCTGGACGAGCAGCTTCTGGCCGACTCCGAGGACGTCCTCGACGTTCTCGACGCGCTTGCCGCCGGCGAGCTTGCGGACCTCGCTGATGTGCAGCAGTCCGTCCTTGCCGGGGAGGAGCGAGACGAACGCGCCGAAGGTCGCGAGCTTGACGACGGTTCCGAGGAACTGCTCGCCAACCTCGGGGTTGGTCGGGTTCGCGATGGCGTTGACCTGCGCACGCGCGGCCTCGGCCGACGGACCGTCGACGGCTCCGATGTAGACGGTGCCGTCCTCCTCGATGGAGATGTCGGCGCCGGTCTCGTCCTGGATCGCGTTGATCGTCTTGCCCTTGGGGCCGATCAGCTCGCCGATCTTGTCGACGGGGATCTGCACCGAGATCACGCGGGGCGCGGTCGGGGCCATCTCGTCGGGCTGGTCGATGGCCGCCGTGAGCACCGCGAGGATCGTGGTGCGGGCGTCCTTGGCCTGCTTGAGCGCGGCGTCGAGCACCGACGACGGGATGCCGTCGAGCTTCGTGTCGAGCTGGATGGCCGTGACGAACTCGGCGGTTCCGGCGACCTTGAAGTCCATGTCGCCGAGCGCGTCCTCGGCGCCCAGGATGTCGGTCAGCGCCGCGTAGCGGGTCTGGCCGTCGACGACGTCGGACACGAGGCCCATCGCGATGCCCGCGACCGGGGCGCGCAGCGGCACTCCGGCGTTGAGGAGCGACAGGGTCGACGCGCAGACCGAGCCCATCGAGGTCGAGCCGTTGGAGCTCAGCGCCTCGGAGACCTGGCGGATCGCGTAGGGGAACTCCTCGCGGCTCGGCAGCACCGGCACGAGGGCGCGCTCGGCGAGGAAGCCGTGCCCGATCTCGCGACGCTTCGGCGATCCGACGCGGCCGGTCTCACCGGTCGAGTAGGGCGGGAAGTTGTAGTGGTGCAGGTACCGCTTCTTGGTGACGGGCGACAGCGAGTCGATCTGCTGCTCCATCTTGAGCATGTTCAGCGTGGTGACGCCCAGGATCTGGGTCTCGCCGCGCTGGAAGATGGCCGAGCCGTGGACGCGCGGGATGACCTGCACCTCGGCGTCGAGCGGGCGGATGTCGGCCAGGCCGCGTCCGTCGATGCGCACGCCGTCGCGGAGGATGCGGCCGCGGACGACCACCTTCGTGACGGACTTGTACGCCGCTCCGACCTGGTTGTAGGCCTCGGCCGAGAGCTGGCCCGAGGCGATGCGCTCGGCGATCTGCTCCTTGACGCGCGCCTTGAGGGCGTCGTCGGCGTCCTGCCGCTCGACCTTGTCGGCGATCTGGTACACGCGGACGAGCTCGTCGTAGCTGAGCTCGGCGACGTTGTCGTAGGTCTCCTGCGCGTAGGGCAGGAACACCGGGTAGTCCTTGACCGGCTTCGCCGTCTCGGCGGCGAGCTTCGCCTGCGCCTCGACGAGTGCGCGGAGGAAGGGCTTGGCGGCCTCAAGGCCCTCGGCGACGACGTCCTCGCTGGGCTTGGTCGCACCCGCCTTGATGAGGTTCCAGGAGGACTCCGTGGCCTCGGCCTCGACCATCATGATGGCGACGTCCGAGGAGCCGTCCTCGTTGGTGACGACGCGGCCCGCGACGGTGAGGTCGAAGACGGCGTTCTCCAGCTGAGAGGCCTTGGGGAAGGCGACCCACTGGTCGTTGCCGGAGCCGTCGGACATGAGCGCCAGGCGGACGCCGGCGACCGGGCCGGAGAACGGCAGGCCGGAGATCTGCGTGGACGCGCTCGCGGCGTTGATCGCGAGGGCGTCGTAGAACTCGTCCGGCGCGATGCTGAGGACCGTGATGACGATCTGGACCTCGTTGCGCAGGCCCTCGACGAACGAGGGGCGCAGCGGCCGGTCGATCAGACGGCAGACCAGGATCGCCTCGGTGGAGGGGCGGCCCTCGCGGCGGAAGAACGAGCCGGGGATCTTGCCGGCGGCGTAGGAGCGCTCCTCGACGTCGACGGTCAGCGGGAAGAAGTCGAAGTTGTCCTTCGGGTTCTTCGAGGCCGACGTGGCCGAGAGGAGCATGGTGTCCTCGTCGAGGTAGGCGGCGACGGCGCCCTGAGCCTGCTGCGCGAGGCGGCCGGTCTCGAAGCGGACGGTGCGGATGCCGTACGAGCCGTTGTCGAGAACGGCTTCGGCGAATGTGATTTCAGGACCTTCCAAGAGGTCTGTCTCCTTAACGTCTGCAGCGGCGCCCCTTCTGGGCGCCGGCGTTCGTCGGAGCAGCGGTCCGGTCAGGAATCGAGACGATCCCACGGCAGGGCTTCGCGCCGTGCCGTCGTGTGGAGGGCGTTCGTGCTGGCCACCAGTAGAAGAGCTCCGGGCTGTCGCGACCTGTGCCGCGAGCGGGACGTGCCGCCTGCGACTCGTGCCGCGGCGGCCCGTGCTCTGTCGCACGCTGCCGCCGTCCGGGACTCCACCACCGAGGACCAGCTTCCTGCCGGCCTGCTCCGTGGCTCGAATCCTGGGTCGACCGGCGGTCGCTTTCGGATTCGGAACCGGTTCATGCTATCAGCCGCGGTGCGGTTCCTCCATGGACCGCGCCGACCCGGCGGGCCCTCCGCCCGTCAGCCCCGCGTCTCGTGCATCAGCAGCTCGACGCGCAGCCCGCCCCTCACCGTCACGATGCGGGCCGGCACGCGGGGCGACCTCCCCGCCTCCGAGAGCCGGGCGAGGGCGGCCTCGACCACGTTCTCGAGACCGCGCGGCACCTGACCGACGAGCCCCGAGGGGCGCTGGGCCGCGAACAGGCGGACCGGCATCGGAGCGTCCACGCGCTCCTCCTCCGCGGTGCGGCGCGGGATCACGGCCGTGACCTCGTCCTCGCCGAGGGCGAGCACCCGCGCGATCTCGTCCTGGTGCGGCCGGGAGTCGGCGAGGCGGAGGAGGGTGTCGCCGCGCCGCGACTTCGGGCGCAGCTCGTAGTCGTAGTCGTCGAGCTTGCCCGAGCCGCGGTCGTCGGAGGGGAGGGGGTTCGCGTCGCCGCGTCCGAACGGGAAGAGCTTCATGCCCCCATTGTCCAGCGCGCGACCCCTCCCCCGCTCGCGTCAGGCGGTGCGCCGCATCCGGGCGATCGCCGCGAGCACCAGGACGAGCACGACGGCGACGAAGCCGAGCAGGACCGGGACGGCCGGCAGGAGCGCGAGCGCGGCACCGATCGCCAGGACCGGCACCGCGAGGCCGAGGTAGGCGGCGAGGAACACGGCCGCGAGCACCTCGCCGCGGGTCTCGTCGGTGGCGAGCGAGCCGGCGACTCCGAGCGCCAGGCGGAAGAGCAGGCCCACGCCCGCTCCCGCGAGCACCCCGCCGACGATGAAGGCGGACACCGAGACGATCACGGCGCCGGTCGCGACCAGCAGCAGCCCGGCCGTCAGCGCCACGGCCGCGAGGCGGAGCGCCGTCCGCGAGGACAGCCGGATCGAGACCAGCTGCGCGACGGCTCCGGCGGCGAAGACCCCGAAGGAGACCGCGCCCGCCTCGAGGTGGGAGGTCTCGCCGAAGCGCCCGGCGAGGAAGGTCGGCGCCAGCGAGGTGAAGAGGCCGAACACGGCGAACCCGGCGAACGCGCCGACCGCGGCCGAGAGGAAGACGCCGCGGGAGGCGGCCGGCACGGCCAGGCGCTGCGGACGGTAGGCCGGGAGGACCTCGCGCCGCTCGACCGTCTCGGGGACGAGCGCGACGCCGATCCCGAGGACGACCAGGAGGACGAGGAACACGGCGTACGGGACGACCAGGGGCTCGCGCACCGTCACGGCGAACACCCCGCCGACGAGCGGGCCGAGCGCCAGCCCGCCCATGTTGACGAGGGCGGAGACGGCGCGGGAGGTGCCGGGGCCCTCCTCCGGGCGGGCGACGGCGCGCAGCTCCGCGAGGTGGGCGGTGGCCGTCGCGGTGAGCGCGCCGACGCCGAGCCCGGTCAGCAGGCGGGCGAGGATCAGCCCGGGCACGTCCGGCCAGAGCAGGAACACGGCGGCCGCCAGGACCTCGACGAGGATCGACGCGAGCAGGATCCGGCGGCGGCCGAGCCAGTCGCTGACGTGCCCGGCGAGGAAGAGGCTCGCCACGACTCCGACCGCGTACGCGGCGAAGACCACGGTGACGACGAAGGCCGGGAACCCGTCGCGCTGCTGGTAGATCGCATAGAGCGGTGTCGGCACGGTCGAGAACGCCATCACCGTGAGGAAGGCGACGGCGATCACCCAGAAGCCGTGGCGGTGCGGGAGCTCGCGGCGGTGGACGGACGGGAGGGAGCGCTCGGTGGTGGTCACGGTGTCCACAGTGCTCCGCCCCATCATCCGTGTCCAACGGAGGATCTTCGTTGGATTGATCGTCTCTGCTGGATAATGGGCGGATGGACGACCGCCAGCTCGCCGCCTTCGTCGCCGTCGCCGAGGAGCTCAGCTTCACCCGGGCGGCCGCGCGCCTGTTCGTCGTGCAGTCGACCCTCTCGGCGAGCATCCGCTCGCTCGAGCAGGAGCTCGGCTCGCCGCTGTTCGCCCGCTCGACCCGGCGGGTGGCGCTCACCGCGGTCGGCGAGGCGCTCCTGCCCTCGGCCCGATCGGCGATCGACAGCCTCGACCGGATGCGCTCGCTCGCGGCCGACGACGCGGCGGGGCTCCGCGGGCGGGTGCGGGTGGGCACCTTCTCCGCCCTCGACCTCGTCGACCTGCCCGGCGCGCTCGGCGTCTTCCGCACTCGGCACCCGCTGGTGGACCTGCTCCTGCGCACCTCGACCACCGGCTCCACCGGTCTCGCCGAGGACCTGCGCCGCGGCCTGCTCGACGCCGCTCTGCTGGCACTGCCGGCGACGCAGCTGCGGGGCCTGGCGGTGACGCGGCTGGTGCGCAGCGACTACGTCCTGCTGGTGGAGAGCGCGCATCCGCTCGCCGCGGCGGGACCGCCCTCCCCGCAGGACCTCGACGGGCTCACCTTCGTGGACACGCCCGCCGGCTTCGGCAACAGGGTCGCCGTCGACCTCGCCTTCCGCGAAGCCGGGGCGTCGCGCCGGGTGGCCACCGAGGTCGCCGATCTGCCGGGGATCCCCCGCTTCGTGCAGGCGGGGCTGGGGCCGGCGATCGTGCCGCGCGCGGGCGTCGAGCCGCTGGAGGGCGTCACGGCCCTCGCGCTCGACTGGCCGGGGCTGGTCTGGGAGCTCTCGGTCTGCACGGCGCCGCGCCCCTCCGCCGCGGTGCAGGCGCTCACGGCCGTGCTGGCGGAGCGGTCGGCCTAGGCCTCAGCCCTCGCGCAGGGGGCCGCGGACGATCGAGTCGCCGGAGTGCTCCGGGTCGTCGTCGAACGGCTCCTGGGAGACGTCCACGAGCGGGTACTCGGCGAGGTCGACGTCGTCGGGCACGGCGAAGACGCCGTCGGTCCCGTCGAGCACGCCGAGCCCGACCAGCCCGGAGGCGTCGGCGGCGAGGAGCCAGACCTCCCGGTACGAGTCGTCCGCGCTCTGCGCATCGAGGTGCACGTGCAGGCGGCGGGTGCCGTCGGCGTCCTCCAGCTCGGCGGTTCCGCTCGCTCCCTGCCAGTCGGGGAGAGCGGCGAGATCAGCGCGCGCCACGACGGCGGCGGTGTCGTCGCTCCGCGAGGCCTGCCACCAGGCTCCGCCCGCGACCCCGATGACGAGCGCGCCGAGAGCGGCCAGCACGGCGCTCAGAGCGCGGGGCCGGCGGCGGCGGGCGGGACGGTGCCGTCCCGGGGGAAGGGCGAGCGGAGGCGGCACGGCAGCGGCCGACGACGGCAGGGCGCCGGGCCCGAGGTCGCCGAGGGCGAGCTCCTCGCGGATGCGGTCCCAGACGATCGCGGGCGGCGCCTCCAGCTCGACAGCACGGCTCGCACGGCCCAGACCCGCGGCGTGGCCGAGCTCGACCAGCTGCCGGGCGCAGTCGGGGCAGTCGCGCAGGTGGGCCTGCTCGGCGTCGCTCGAGTGTTCGCCGAGGGCGAGCAGGGCGAGCTCGTCGGGATCGAGGTGGGTCATGTGCTGCTCACCTCCAGGCGGGAGCGGAGCCGGTCGAGGCTGCGGCGGATGTGGCTCTTGACGGTACCGAGCGGCAGGCCGGTGCGCTCGGCGATCTCGGTGTGGGTGAGGTCCTCGTAGAAGGCGAGGCCGATCACCCGCCGGGGGACGGGATCCAGGCGGGCCAGCTCGTCGGCGATCAGGATCCGCGCCTCGAGGTCGACGGGGGCCTCCCCCTCCTCGACCGGGGTGACGGCGACGAGGGCCTCGGTGAGCCTCCGCTCGCGCGCCCGCGCCTCGTGCGCGTCCGCGATCCTCCTCCGGGAGATCCCGACCAGCCAGGCTCCGAGAGCCGCCCGTCCGGGATCGAAGCCCGAGCGCGAGGTCCAGGCCGAGACGAACACGCGCTGCACCACGTCCTCCGCGTCGCCGCGGTCGCCGAGCGAGCGCAGCGCCAGCGTGAAGACCAGCGGCGACCAGCGCGAGTACGCCTCGGCGAGCGCCGCCTCCTCCCCTGCGGCGAAGCGGCGGCCGAGCCGGGCCACGAGAGCGCTGTCGGCCTCGGCGCCGTCGGCGGGCTCGATGGTCTCGATCAGGGGATCCCTCCAGGGCTGCGGGGAGCGCTGCCGCCCGGGGGCGTGCGGCGCTGCGAGGCTCATCGTACGTCGCTGAGGCTCGGGCGGGCGGATCAGCCGGCCGGGACGGCCGTGACCACCACGTTGCTGAGGTAGTGGCGGGTGTCGTAGTCGAAGTCGCCGCCGCAGGTGATCAGGACCAGCCGCGGCGGTCCGTCGGCGGCGAACACGGCCGAGAGGTCGACCGTGGTCTTCTCCGTGGTCTCCACCGTCGAGACGGTGTACGCGCGCTCCGCGCCGTCCGCGCCGGTGAGGGTCACGGTCTGGCCCGGGACCGCCTTCTTCAGCTCGACGAACGGCCCGAGGCCGTAGGCGAGGGAGTCGACGTGCGCGGCGATCACGACCGTGCCCTCCGGCTCGTCGAGGCCGGCGCCGAAGCGGTACCAGCCGGCGACCTGCGTGTCGGGCACGAGCTCCATCGTGCCGTCGTCCGCGACTCCGACCGGCTCGACGGCCATGTCGACGGGGAGCCCGTCGACGACGAGCCGCTCGGGAGCGAGCGCGGTGGGGGCGGGGGTCGCGCCGAGCCGAGCATCCGCCACCGGCACGGACGGCACCGCTTCCGGCAGGGTCGCCGCGGGCGAGGAGGGGACCGTGGCCGGCACCGGCTGCTGGGGCGCCGAGGAGACGGCGGCGGGAGCGGGCTCCACCCGGGACTCCTGCGCCGCGCATCCGGCGAGACCGGCACCGGCCACGATCAGCCCGACCACGGCGAGGACGCGCAGAGGGAAGGGGCTCCGGCTCATGGCGTCCTCCTGGGTCGTGGTCGGGGGTGCCGGGACGGCCGCGCTCCAGCACGGCCGACCCGGCGGTCGGATCCTCGGGTCAGCGACGCGAGGCGGCGGTGCGGCGGCCGATCAGCACGGCGCCGGCAGCGGCGAGGGCGGCGAGCAGTGCTCCGCCCCACCAGCCCGCGGCGGCGTCGGGGCGGTTGTCCGCGGCGAGGCCGGCCTCACCGGCGGGGACGCCCGACGGCGAGGAGTGCAGTCCGTCGATGGTCTGCGTCGCGAGGGCGAGGTTGCCCTTCTCCAGGCTGCCCCAGGCGTAGACGATCGTGTTCACGCCCTCCTGGACCTGCACGTCGGCCGGGCCGATGACCGGCGCGGTGGTCCCGGTCGCGGCGACCACGGTCGAGATCGTGGCCGGGGCGAGGTTCAGCACGCCCTCGTTCGGGTTCGTCACGTTCGTCAGGACGGGCGACCCTCCGGCGAGGATGTCCACGGCCGGAGCGGCGGCGATGTGGCGGACCGTGAGCCGGCCCTCGCCCGCGGCGGTCTTCGAGATGTCGTTGGTGAAGAGGGTCGCGGTGGGGGTGTTGTCCGGCGTGAGGTGCGCCGCGACGGTGTAGCTCTTCCCCGCCTCGAGGCTGATGTCGATCGGGCCGATCACGGGGGCGCTGGCGTCCGCGGCGGTGGAGGCCGTGATGGCGACCTTGTAGGTGCCGGTGGGGAGGTCGAGCGGGCCGGCGAGCGAGCCGGGGGTGAAGTCGTCGAGCGTCAGCTTGCCGTCGACGTAGACGTCGACCGGGGTGTCGGGGACGGCGTGCAGGACCGAGAGGTCGGCCGAGTCGGCGTCGGCGGCGGCGGCGGGCGTGGCGGCGATGCCGACGACGGCCAGGGTTCCGATGCAGGCACCGGCGAGCAGGCTGCGGGAGAAGCGGGAGGTGGTCACGGTGTTCCTCTTTCACGATGGGACCCGCGTGGGGTCGGGGGGTGGTCGAGAAGGGCCTTCACCACTACTTCCGGCCGAGGCGCCTCCTCGGATGCACCCGGTCTGAGATTCCTCGAAAGAATTCCTGCCGGACACGTCGCGAGCCCCTCGCAGCGCTGGCCCGAGCGCCCGCGCCGGGCTAGCCTCCGACCAGGAGGTGCGGAGGATGGGCAGGCGCGGCGTGGTCCTCCTCCTCGCCGCCGCGGCGCTCACCACGGCGGCGGTCGCGGGCGTGCAGGGCTCCCTCGCCCCCCGGGCGCCGGTCGCCGACCAGGCCGCCGCCGCCTCCGACGCCCCCGCCCAGTGCGACGACGCCCGGGAGCTGCTGGCCGCCTCGTCCGCCTTCGAGGGCGGAGCGGGCGTGCCGGCCGGCCACCTCGTGGCCTGCCTCGACGAGGACCACCGGCGCCTCACGATCCACAACCGCACCCCCGTCGTCTGGAGTCTCGGCGACTCCTCGGTGCGGGGCGTGACGAGCGGGACGGACGGAGTGACGGGTCTGCTGAGCCTGCACGCGTCGCAGTCCTCCTCCGGGCTGCTCCTCGCACCCGGATCGGCGGCCTCGGTCTCGGCCGGCGACGGGAGGATCCGACCGCGGCCCGACGAGCCCTCGACCCGGCTGCAGCTCGCGCTCACCGCGGTGGTCGCGGCTCAGGATCAGGCGATCGGCCCCTCCGCCGGTCCCGACAGCATCATCCGCGGCGCCGCGCTCACCTGCGCGGTCGTGGTCGCGGAGTCGGACACCGGCTGGCGGGTGACCTCGCCGCGGGCTCTCGCCGCGGCGGCCGAGGACCCGGTGTGCGCGCGCGACTGGGGCCGCGCCCAGCGCAGCGCGGCGGCCTGGCGGATCGCCCTGCCCGGGCTCGTCGACGCCGTGGAGGCTCCCGGCCGCCCCGAGGAGGACACGGCGCTCCAGCGGGCCGCGGCCGACTGGTTCTCGGCCTCGAGCGGCTACTCGTGGGGCGGAGTCGACCGCCCCGCTCCCCTGCCCTGACCGGCGCCGCGCGCCTCGTCCGCCCGGGAACGCGGAACGGGCCGCCCTCCGCGAGGAGGACGGCCCGTTCGGCAAGAAGTTCGCGGTGTCATCGAGACCGCGCCCTGCTCCGGGAGGAGCTAGCGGCGCAGACCGAGACGCTCGATCAGCGAGCGGTAGCGGTTGATGTCCACATCCGACAGGTAGCCGAGGAGTCGACGACGCTGACCCACGAGCAGCAGCAGACCACGACGCGAGTGGTGGTCGTGCTTGTGCTCCTTGAGGTGCTCGGTGAGGTCCTTGATCCGCTTGGTCAGGACGGCCACCTGCACCTCGGGGGATCCGGTGTCACCGGGGTGGGTCGCGTACTCTTCGATGATCGCCTTCTTGACATCTGCTTCGAGTGCCATATATGGGATCCCCTCTCTCTCGTTGCGCGGTGCCCGGCGCCTGATGCGTGGGCTCTCTTGATCCGCGGCCGTCGAACGGCAACCGGACGACTCTACCAGAGGGAGGGCGGTATCAGGAGCCGGTGGCCCGGTTCCAGAGCACGACGAGCCACGGCGAGACCAGCAGCTGCCAGTAGACGAGCACGAGGACGTTGAGGACCACGCCGATCCAGCCGGCGATCGGCGGGCGCTTCTCGCGACGCCGGGCGCGGAGGGTGGAGACGGCGAGCAGGATCCCGGCGAGCAGGACCGCGTGCACGAGCGCGGTGTAGAGCACGCCGACCAGCAGATCGCTGACGGCCTGGTCGCCCGGGTAGGCGCCGAGCGAGATCAGGGCGTACCAGACGAAGAACGACAGCGGGACGGCGAGGACGGCCAGGAGGACCGAGACGATCCCGGCTCCGTAGCGGCGGAGGAACCCGCGGGCTCCCGAGGCCGTGGCACCGGTCCGAGCGGCTCCGGCGCGGACGCCGCCCGTGGAGCTGCGACGACCGCCCGTGGCGGCCGCCGCGCGACGCGCGCCCGCCTCGGCGGCGGTGCGGATCGAGCGTCGCGAGGGGGCGGCTCCGGCTGCTCGCGGGGCAGGAGGACCCTGACGCCCGGGCGCGCCGTCGGATGACGTGCTCATGCCTCTCACCCTAGGGGATGACCCCTGAGCCCCCGGATCGGCGCGACGCAGCCCGCCAGGGCGGCGGAGTCAGCAGAATGGAGCGAGTGAGCCAGACCCCCCGCGCCCCCCGGCGCAGCCACGTCCTCGACGTCTCCCCCCTCCGCGAGTCCCCGGCCTTCGCCCGGCTCTGGGCCGGCAACGTGATCTCGGGTATCGGCGGCCAGATGACGATCGTCGCGGTCGGCCTGCACATCTACGAGCTCACCGGATCGACCCTCGCGGTCGCGCTGGTCGGCGTGGTGGCGCTGGTCCCGACCGTGATCGCCGGCCTCTACGGCGGGATGCTCGCCGACGCGTTCGACCGCCGCCTGGTGCTCCTGCTCGCCGCGGTCGTGGCCTGGGGCTCGACCGCGGGGATCGCGGCCCTCGCCTGGCTCGGCGCCGAGACCCCGCTCTCCCTCTACGTGCTCACCGCCGTGAACGCGGTGGCGACGACGGTGATCGTGACCACCCGGATGACGCTGGCTCCGCGGCTGCTCCGCACCGAGCTGGTCCCCGCCGCCGCCGCGCTGGGCGGCATCGCGAGCGGAGTCGAGGTGACCGTGGGGCCCGCCCTCGCCGGCGTGCTGGTCGCCTCCTCCGGCTTCGCGATCACGTACACGATCGACGTCGTGCTGTTCCTCGCCGCGTTCCTCGGCATCGCGGGGCTGCCGGCGCTCGTGCCCGAGGGCGAGCGGCAGCGGCCGGGGCTGGAGTCCCTCCGCTACGGCCTGGGCTTCCTGAAGGGCGCCCCGAACATCCGGATGTCCTTCCTGGTCGACATCGTGGCCATGACCTTCGGACAGCCGCGCGTGGTCTTCCCGGCGGCCGCCGCCGTGCTGCTCGGCGGAGGCGCGGTGACGGTGGGCGCCCTCACGGCCGCGTTCGCGATCGGGGCGCTGATCAGCGGCGTCTTCTCCGGCCGGCTCACCGGGGTCCGCCGGCAGGGCCTCGCGATCGGCCGCTCGATCCAGGTGTACGGAGCGTTCGTCGTCGCGTTCGGCGCGGTCCTGCTCGGTGCCGCGCTCGTGCAGCACGACGCGTCGGCGCCGAACGCGATGCTCATCGCGCTGGCGGCGGTCGCCCTGGCCGGCGCGGGCGCCTCGGACAACGTCAGCTCGATCTTCCGGCAGACGATGCTGCAGACCGCGGTCCCCGACAACATGAGGGGTCGGCTCCAGGGCGTGTTCATCGTCGTGGTGACGGGCGGCCCGCGGGTCGGCGACCTCTACACGGGACTGCTCGCCTCGCTCGCGCTGCTCTGGCTGCCGCCGCTCGCGGGCGGGCTCGCGATCATCGCGATCCTCGCCGCGGTGCTGCGCCTGCGGCCGGGGTTCCGTGGGTACGACGCCCTGCACCCGACGGCCTGAGCGGAGGGGCGTCTCCCTCGAGCCGGATGGGACAGCGCGCCCGCCCGCTCGGCTCAGGCCGGCGGACGGGCGCGCCGGGGATCAGTCGCCGGAGGCCGCGTCGGCGCCGCCGCCGTCGGTCAGCCGGTCGTCCGAGACCAGTCCGCTGTCGTCGTCGCGGCCCTCGACCCGCACCGGGCGGTAGACGTGGAAGCCGTCGTCGTCGGGCTCCAGCTCCCAGACCACCTCGACCTCCTCGCCGTCGATGTCGGCCAGGCGGGTGAAGGAGCGCTGCGGGGAGCCGTCGATCATCTCGAGGCGGATGCTCTCCTGCTCCGCTCCGCTGTCGAGGATGGCGGTGTACGTCGATTCGGTGTCCATGCCTCGACGCTAGACACGCGCGGTGAGGCGTCGCCACCCCTTGCGGCGGCGCACGGTCCGCGTAGCGTCGGCACCATGACCGACACCGACATCACTCCCGCCGACTCCGACGACCGCGAGCAGATCACCGAGATGGTGAAGAGCGCCGGGATCGGGCTCCTCACCACCGTCAATGCCACCGGGCAGCTCGTCAGCCGTCCGCTCAAGGCCCAGGACATCGACTTCGACGGCGAGCTGTGGTTCTTCACGCAGGACCCGTCGCCCAAGGTCGACGACATCCGCGCGAACCCGAGCGTCAACGTCGCGTTCGAGTCGAAGAAGGGCTACCTGTCGGTGGCCGGCTCGGCGACTGTCGTGCACGACCCGGCGAAGGTGGACGAGCTGTGGTCCCCGGCCGTCGCCGGCTGGTTCCCCGACGGCAAGGACGACCCGACCGTCGCGCTGATCCGCGTCGAGGCCGAGACCGTCGAGCTGTGGGCGACCGACGAGCCGCGCCCGGTCGTGCTGTTCAAGGTCCTCAAGGCCGCCGTCACCGGCGGACAGCCCGACATCGGCGAGAACCGCACCGTCTCCTTCGAGTGATCCCTCCCCCCGGGGCGCCGCCGGGGCGCGGCGCCTCGCGGGGAAAGGCGTCAGGCGCCGCCGAAGCGCTCGGTGCGGACGCGCTCGGGCGCGTGGCCCTGCTCGACCAGGGCGGTGGCGACGGCCTCGACGAACGAGGTCGGGCCGCACACGTAGACGGTCGGCTCGAGCGGGGCCGGCAGAGCCGCCTCGGCGAGCAGCTCCGGAGTGACGCGGCCGGCCGGACGCGCCGCTCCCGCCGGCGCCACCCGGGTGAAGACGTGGTCCACCGCGACTCCGCCCGTCGCGGCCGGCCGCTCGGCGAGCGCCGCCAGCTCCTCGCGGTAGTAGGCGAAGACGGGCGAGCGGACCGAGTAGAGCAGCTGCATCCGCGCCGCGCGCCCGGACCGGGCGTGCTCGCGCGCCATCGCCATCAGCGGCACCACGCCGCTCCCGCCCGCGATCAGCTGCACCGGCTCCGCCTGCTCCGGACGCCAGACGAACCAGCCGCCGATCGGACCGCGGATCTCGAGCC
Organism: Rathayibacter sp. AY1E2; assembly: GCF_002932325.1. Lineage (NCBI taxonomy): Bacteria > Bacillati > Actinomycetota > Actinomycetes > Micrococcales > Microbacteriaceae > Rathayibacter > Rathayibacter sp. AY1E2. Next base: position 125,913 of record NZ_PSVO01000007.1, on the reverse strand, counting down.
GGTCGCCCGCTTCGAGCCCGTCGACCAGGTACGGGGAGACCTCCCCGTCGTCCAGCCGCTCGACCGCGAGCTCGACCCGCTCCCCGTCGGCCGGGGCGCCGATCGAGTAGGAGCGGCTCGCCTGGTAGCCGTCGGGCGCGGTGAGGCGCACGTCGAGGTGCTGCCCCGCCAGGTGGCCCGGCCACCCGGGCACGCGGAGCACCAGGAGGCGCGACGTGGGCGTGAGCGGCGCGACCGACTCGGCCACCGCCTCCGTCCACATCACCAGTAGCGCTCCTCTTTCCAGGGGTCCCCGTGCATGTGGTAGCCGTTCTGCTCCCAGAAGCCGGGCTCGTCGCCGGGCATCAGACGGAGCGTCCGCACCCACTTCGCGCTCTTCCAGAAGTAGAGGTGCGGCACCAGGAGGCGGGCGGGGCCGCCGTGCTCGGCCGCGAGGGGCTTCCCCTCGAACTCGGTGACGACCCAGGCCCTCCCGCCTCGGATCTCGGCGAGCGGGAGGTTCGTCGTGTAGCCGCCGAAGCTCTGCGCCATGACGAAGCCGGCGTCCGTCTCCAGGCCCTCCAGCAGAGTGTCGACCGAGACGCCGCGCCAGCTGGTGCCGAGCTTCGACCACCGGGTCACGCAGTGGATGTCGGTGTGCACGTCCTCGTGCGGGAGCGCGTCGAACTCCTCCCGGTTCCAGCGGCGCACGCCCGCGGGGCCGCCGTCGATGGAGAAGGCCCACTCGTGGATGTTCGGGGTGGGCCCGATCGAGAGGACGGGGAAGCCGTTCTCGAGGTGCTGGCCCGGCGGGAGGTCCGGGTCCGCCTCCCTCTTGCCGAAGAAGCCCCGCGTGATGATGCCCATGTCCGCCCTCGTCGTCCTCGGGGCCTGGCCCCGGATCGCTGGAAACCGCTCGTCGCGCTCACGCTACCGCTCGGCGCTACCGCATGCGGGCCCGCCGGGCGAGCCCGGGACCGTGTCGGACGTCGGTGCCAGGATCGGGGCATGAGACGAACCGTCGTGCCGCCGTACCTCCTCGTCCGCATCGCCCGCCTCGACGATCCGGCCTTCGCCCGGGCCGCGCGGGCCGCGAGCCGCTCGCTCGAGCAGGACGTGCCGTTCCGGCGCGTCCGGCCCGGAGAGCCCGCGCCCGACCGCGGGGCGCCGACCGCCGCCGCGACGTCCTCGCCGCGCACCCGCGTGCAGTCGCTCCGGCGCACCATCGCGGACGCGCGGACCGAGGAGACCCTGCCCGGCACGGTCGTCCGCCGCGAGGGCGAGGCGGCCACGGGGGACGCGGCCGTCGACGAGGCGTACGACGGCCTCGGCGCGATGTCGGCCTTCCTGCAGGGTGCGTACGGCCGCGACTCGATCGACGACGCCTGGCTGCCGCTCGACGCGACCGTGCACTTCGGCGACGACTACGACAACGCCTTCTGGGACGGCTCGCGGATGGTCTTCGGCGACGGGGACGGCCAGGTGTTCCGCCGCTTCACCGTCTCGCAGAGCGTGATCGGCCACGAGCTCGCCCACGGCATCACCGAGTACACGGCGAACCTCGTCTACCGCGGCCAGTCCGGAGCGCTCAACGAGTCGGTCTCGGACGTGTTCGGAGCCCTGCTGGAGCAGTACGGCGCCGGCCAGAGCGCCGACGAGGCGAGCTGGCTGATCGGCGAGGGGCTCTTCACCGACGAGGTGCAGGGCACGGCCCTGCGGTCGATGATCGCCCCCGGCACCGCCTACGACGACGACGTCCTCGGCTCCGACCCGCAGCCGGGCTCGATGGCCGACTACGTCGAGACCGACGACGACAACGGCGGAGTGCACATCAACTCGGGGATCCCCAACCGCGCGTTCGCCGTGGCGGCGACGACCCTCGGCGGGAAGGCGTGGGAGCGCGCTGGGCAGGTCTGGTACGACGTGCTGACCGGGGGCGTCCTCACCGCGACGGCCGACTTCGAGGCGTTCGCGGCGCTCACCGTGCGGGCCGCCGCCGAGCGCTACGGATCCGGCTCCGAGGTCGAGGCCGCCGTGCGCACCGGCTGGACGACGGTCGGCGTGACGCTGTCCGCCTGAGCCGGTCCGCTCGAGGACGGAGGCGGGTAGCATCGCGCGCATGGACGTCATCGTGTCGCGCAGCGGCGGAGTCGCCGGCCTCCGCCGGGTGTGGCGGGTCGACGTCGAGCAGCAGCCCGACGAGCGCGCCTGGCGCGACCTGCTCGGCTCGCTCCCCTGGGACGCCGCCGACGGCGAGTCCCCCGGCCGGGCCGACCGCTTCGTCTACGAGATCCGCGTGCAGACGCACCACGTCCGCCTCGGCGAGACCGAGCTCGACGGAGCCTGGCGCGAGCTGGTCGACCGCGTGAAGAAGGCGCAGCCCCGCTAGGAGCTGCGCCTTCGTCGTGTGCTCGGAGCTACTCGGTGCCGAGCAGGTCGATCACGAAGATCAGGGTCTTGCCGGAGAGCGGGTGCCCTCCACCGGCCGGGCCGTACGCCAGCGCGGGCGGGCAGATCAGCTTGCGGCGGCCGCCGACCTTCATCCCCGGGATGCCCTGCTGCCAGGCGCGGATGAGGTTGTTGAGGGGGAAGTTGATCGACTGGTCGCGGCTCCAGGAGGAGTCGAACTCCTCGCCGGTGTCGTACTCGACGCCGAGGTAGTGGACCTCGACGGTCGAGCCGGGCTGCGCCTCGGCGCCGTCGCCGACGACGATGTCCTCGACGACGAGGGTGTCGGGGGCCGGGCCCTCAGGGGCGTCGACCTCGGGCTTGGTCAGGTTCTCGCTGCTCATACCTCGATCCTACGGCGCTCGGGAGCGGAGTCTGGGAGCGGGCTGCGAGCACTCACTCCACGAGCGTGAGGCGCTGCGTCGGCCGGGTCATCGCGACGTAGAGCGATGCGGCGCCGCGCTCGCCGGTCTGCGCGATGAGGCGAGGGCGGGCGATGATCACGGAGTCGAACTCGAGCCCCTTGGCGTCGTTCGTCGACAGCACGGCGATCGCGCGGTCGAGCCCGGTCGCTCCGCGGCCCACCTCCCGGCCGAACCGCTCCTCGAGGCGCTCGGCGATCGCGGCGAGGTCGTCGTCGGGCGCGATGACCGCGAGCGTCCCCTCCGCCTCGATCGCCCGGTCCTCGACGACGGCCGCCAGCACGCGCTCCGAGAGGCTCGCGTCGCCGCGGTCGCGGATCGTCCGCACCGGCCACTCGGTGGAGCGCACGGCCTCCCCCGGCGTGATCTCCAGCCCGTTCTCGCGCGCCGTCCGCTCGGCGAAGGCGACGATCTGCGCGGGCGTGCGGTAGTTGACCGTCAGCTCCTCCAGGCGCCACGGCGCCGCCTCCACTCCCCGGCCCTGGCGGCCGAAGGTGTCGCGGAGCGCGGCGTCCCAGCTCGAGGCGGCGGAGGCGCCGGACGCCTGCGCGACGTCGCCCACGATCGTGAACGAGCGCATCGGGCAGCGGCGCAGCAGCACCCGCCACTGCATCGGCGAGAGCTCCTGCGCCTCGTCGACCACGACGTGCCCGTAGGTCCAGGTGCGGTCGGCCGCGGCCCGCTCGGCGGTGGTCCCGAGCACCGAGCGCTCGGCGAAGCCGGCCGCGAGGTCCTTGGCGTTGACGAGGCCGTCGACGCCCATGTTGCGGATGGCCGCCTCCGCGTTCTCGACGTCGCGCTTGCGCTGCTCCTTCTCGGCCTTCTTCGAGGCGTCGGCGAGGTCGTCGTAGGCGCCGAGCAGCTCCGCGGCCTCGTCGAGCAGCGGCACGTCGGAGACCGTGAACGCAGCGTCGCGGTCGCGGCGGAGGAGGGAGCGCTGCGCGGCGGTCCAGCGCGGCGTGAGCGTCGCGAACCAGTTCGGACGGGCGTAGAGGTCCTGCAGCAGCTTCTCGGGGGTCAGCGGGATCCACGCGGTGTTGAGAGCGACGCGGACGTCGTGGGCGGTCCGCACGTCCTCGCGCAGCACCGCCTCGTCGGCCTCGTCGACCGTGCTGCCGTGGCTCCGCAGCTGATCGGCGAGCTGGCGGGTGAGCTGCGAGAGCAGCGTCTTGACGAAGGAGACGCGCGCCTCGTTGTGCGGCTTGCGGGTGTCGCGCGCCCGGGTGATCGCGCGCTCCACGTCCTGCGGCTCCAGACGGAGCTTCTCGCCGTTGACGTCGAGCACCTGGGTCTCGGCCGGGACGGTCTGGCGGGAGCGGACCGCGCGCTTGAGCAGCTCCGCCATCCGCGCCGAGCCCTTCACGCGGGCGACCGCGGGCACGTCCTCCTCGACGAGGTCGAGGCCCGGGTAGAGCTGGCCGAGCGTCGAGAGGACGACGCCCGTCTCGCCGAGCGAGGGCAGCACCGCCTCGATGTAGCGGAGGAAGGACCGCGAGGGGCCGACCACGAGCACGCCGGAGGAGGCGATGCGGTCTCGGTAGGAGTACAGGAGGTAGGCGGCCCGGTGCAGGGCGACCGCGGTCTTGCCGGTGCCCGGCCCGCCCTGCACGACGAGCACGCCGCGCAGCTCGGACCGGATGATGCGGTCCTGCTCGCTCTGGATGGTCGCGACGATGTCGTGCATCCGGCCGGTGCGCTGCGCACCGAGGGCCGCCATGAGCGCGCCCTCGCCCTGCAGCACGGTGCCCTCGCGCAGCAGCTCCTCGTCGAAGACCTCGTCCTCGAAGCGGAGTACCTCGCGGCCCCGAGTGGTGAGGTGGCGCCGGGCGCGCGTCCCCATCGGCCGGGCGGCGGTGGCCTGGTAGAACGCGGCCGACTGCGGGGCGCGCCAGTCGAGCAGCAGCGTGTCCTGCTCCTCGTCGCGCAGGCCGATCCGGCCGATGTAGCGGTGCTCGGCGTCGGCGTCCGCGAGCGTCAGCCGGCCGAAGGCGAGCCGGTCGTCGGCGCCGGTGAGCGAGCGGATGCGGTCCTCGTAGAGCCGCGCGTAGGCGTCGCGCTCGGAGCGGCTCTGGTGGTTGCCGCCGACGCTCTCGATGCGGACCGTGTCCAGAGCCTCGCGGGCCTGGGCGATCAGCTCGTCGAGGCGGGCGTAGAGCGCCGCCACGTAGTCGCGCTCCCGAGAGAGCTCGGTGGCCTGCACAGTGCTGCCGTCCGTCATCGTCCGCCTTCCGAGGGTCCGCCGCCGCGGGCCGGGAGGCGCGGGATGCGCTCCGGGGGCCGCGGGAAAACAGGCGGTCCAGTCTACCGAGCGATCCGAAGCGGGCCGTGCTGACAGCGGGATCCGGATGCCTCTTGCGCTCGGCGCCGCGGAGGAGCATCCTCTCTCTCACGAAGAGCTCGACGCCCCGTCCGAGCAGCCGGCCCTGCCGCTGCCGCAGGGCGTCGAGCTCTTTCTCGCGGGTGCCCGTCCTCCGTCCGGTCATCGACCGGGAAGAGAACCGGACGGCCCCGCGTTGCACGCCCCATGGCCACCCCGAGCAGCAGCGTCACCGCCCCCTCCCGCGCCTCGATCGACCTCACGGAGTCGGCACGCGCCGGCTGGGAGTCGTGGCTCGCCCGACGCGTCGAGCGCGTCACCGGACCCCGGGGCGATCTCGCCCTCGTCGAGACGCGCTGGCTCGAGCCCGGCGAGAGCGTCGACGACGAGCGGGCGCTGGCCGGCTACGGCCCCTCGGCGACCCTGACGCGGATGCGCCGCGAGAACCTCGACACCGGCGAGCCCGAGTACGGCTACCGCGTCTGGGACGCGGCCTCCGACGGCATCCGGTCCTTCGACGCCATCGAGACCTTCCCGTTCGACGCCGCTTGGGTGCTCGAGGCGTGGTTCGAGCCGGTCGCCGAGGATCGCACGGTCCCGTTCGAGCACCTGCGCGACAACGGCGCCACCCGCGAGCTCGTCGTGCCCGGCGACATCACCTTCTCGCTCGTGGACGACGGGCGCGCCCGCGAGTACACGGTCGCGGCGTTCGACGACGGCGGCACGCTCCTCGTCCCGTTCGGCGATCCGACCAACCGCAGCGACGACCCGGAGCTCGCGAGCTACCCCGTCGGCCGCTTCCTCGTCGTGCAGCGGATCGGCGGCGAGGCCGACGCGGGCACCCCCGGTCCGGTGCTCCTGGACTTCAACCGGGCGTACATCCCGCCGTGCGGCTTCTCGCCCCACTACAACTGCCCGCTGCCGCCCGCGCAGAACCGGCTCGGCGTGCCCGTGACGGCCGGCGAGCGCCGCGTGCGCAGCGCCTCCGCCTAGCGCGCCGGGGCTGAGCGGGGGCGGCCCCGGCTCAGCGGGTGAGCACCGCCCGGTGGGCGACGAGCTCGTCGAGCAGGACCTGCTCGTCGACCGCTCCGGTGCGTCCGCCGCGGCCGAGCAGGAGGTGCTGCCGGTGGTGCGCGAGCCGCGTCGCCGAGCGGAGGAAGTCCCGCATCGCCCGCGGCCGGTCCCCTCCCGCGCTCCGGGCCCAGCGGGCGGCGGTGCGGCGCCCCTCCGCGGTGCCGATCATCCGCACCTCGGCCGGCGAGAGCCAGCCGGCGACGGCGTAGTCGTCGAGCCGCTGGAGCGTCACGCGCCGCTCCTGCCGGCGCAGCAGCACCACCACGACCACGGCGACCGCGAACAGCGGCACCTGGACCACGCCGTAGAAGCCGAACCAGTCGGACACCAGGAACGACGAGCCGTTCCAGAGCGCGTGCAGGAACGCGGCGAGCGCCAGCCCGAGCAGGGCGATGGGCAGCCGCGCGACGGCGGGCCGGTTCGAGGCGAAGCCGAGGGCCGCGCCCGTGCAGGCGGTGAAGAGCACGTGCGCGAAGGGCGAGAGCACCCCGCGGAGGAAGAAGGTCACGGCGAGCGAGCCGAGACCGCCCTCCACCAGCGCGCTGCCGAAGTAGAGGATGTTCTCGACGAAGGCGAACCCGGAGGCGACGACGGCCGCGTAGACGATGCCGTCGACGGGTCCGTCGAAGGTCCGGCGCCAGATCAGCAGGACGAGGAGGACGCCGATCCCCTTGGCCGTCTCCTCGACCAGCGGCGCCTGGATCACGGCGCCGACGAAGTCGGATCCGCTCGGCTGCTGCCCGGACGCGTAGACGGCGATCTGCACGCCGAGGTCGACCAGGAGCGCGATCGCGACGGACCCGGCCGCGCCCCAGAGGAACGCGAACCACAGGCCCAGCGCGGGCTCCGGCTCCCACCGGTCGACCCAGCGGACGCCCAGCAGAACCACGGTCAGCGGGACGAGGGCGATGACCGCGCAGATCCCCGCGGCGCTGACGCCGAGTCCGAGAACCACGTAGGCGAGCACGAGCAGCAGCAGGATCCCGAGGAGCGCCACGCCGATCGAGCCGAGCACGGTCGGCACGACGGAGGGGCGGGCGGTGGCGGGCGGTGCGGGCGGCGGATAGGCGCTCATGGGGCCGACAGTAGGGCACGGGCGGGGTGCGCTGTCGGCGGTTGACACGCGCCGGGCGCGTGGAGGAGGGCCGGGGTGCGGACGCCCGTGTCCGATTCCCGCTCCTGCTCGACGTCGCCGCGTGCGAGGCTCGAGGCGTGCCCGACTCCGATCCGCTCTTCGAGGAGCGCTACCGCGCCGTCGCCTCCCGCGACTCCCGGTTCGACGGGCGGTTCCTGACCGGCGTGCACTCCACCGGCATCTACTGCCGTCCGAGCTGCCCCGCCATCACGCCGCGGCGCGCGAACGTGCGCTTCTACCCGACGGCCGCCGCCGCGCACGAGGCGGGGCTCCGCGCCTGCAAGCGCTGCCTGCCGGACGCCGTCCCCGGCTCCCCCGAGTGGAACCTGCGCGACGACACGGCGGCGCGCGCCATGCGTTTGATCGCCGACGGAGTGGTCGACCGCGAGGGGGTCGAGGGGCTGGCCGCCCGGCTCGGCTACGGCGCGCGCCACCTCGGCCGCATCCTGCGCGAGGAGCTGGGCGCGCCTCCGCTGGCCCTCGCTCGCGCCCAGCGCGCCCAGACCGCCCGGCTCCTGCTCACGAGCACCGACCTGCCCGTGTCCGACGTCGCCTTCGCCGCCGGCTTCACGAGCATCCGGCAGTTCAACGCGACCCTGGCGGAGGTGTACGAGCGGACCCCGACGGCCCTGCGCGCCTCGGCCCGCGGCACGCGCTCCGAGGCGAGCGTCCACGACGGCGCGACCACGCTGGAGCTCCGGCTGGCAGTGCGGGCTCCGTTCGATCCCGGGGTGCTCGACGTGCTCGGCGGCACCGCGCTCCCGGGCATCGAGGAGGCGTCCCCCGGCGGCTACGCGCGCTCGCTCGTCCTGCCCGGGGGCGCGGCGCTGATCCGGCTGGCGGCGGACGGGGAGAGCGTCCGCTGCAGCGCGACGCTCGTCTCCGTCGCCGACGTCGGGCCGCTGGTCGCCCGGGTGAGGCGGCTGCTCGACCTGGACGCGGACGCCCGCGCCGTGGACGAGGCCCTCGCGGCCGATCCCGCACTCGCTCCGAGCGTCGCCGCCCGCCCCGGTGTCCGCGTGCCCTGCTCCGTCGACCCGGCCGAGACGCTGGTGCGCGCGCTGCTCGGCCGGCGGGAGGCCGCACGGCTGGTCGCGGCGCTCGGCGCGACGCTCCCGGAGTCCGTGGCGAGCGGATCGATCGCACGCGCCTTCCCCTCCCCCGCGGTGATCGCCGAGCACGCCGCCGACGTGCTCCCCGGACCCGCCGACGTGCTGGTGCGGACCTGCACGCTGCTCGCCGAGGGAGCCCTGCGGCTCGACGCCGACCGGGAGGAGCTCGCCGAGCAGCTGCTGGTGGTCCCCGGGATCGACGCGGCCACGGCGGCCGAGGTGGCGCAGCGGGCGACCGGAGATCCCGACGTCCTGCTCACCGGGGATCCCGTGCTCCGGCGGGGCGCTGCGGCGCTCGGCCTGCCCGCCGGCGAGCGCGGGCTGGCCGAGGCCGGGCGCCGCTGGGCGCCCTGGCGCAGCTACGCCGGGGCGCGCCTCGCGGCCGCGGTCACGCCTCCGGCGCGGGGTCGATGATCGGGAGCGCCGCGGTCATCGCCTCGATGCCCGAGAGTCGGGCCGGCGAGATGAGCCTCATGACCTCTTCGCGCGACATCAACCCCGCCTCGACCACCAGGTCGGCGATGTTGCGGCCGGTCGCGAGGGCGGCCTTCGCGAGGGCGGCGGACGCGGTGTAGCCGATGCTCGGCGTGAGCGCCGTCACGACCCCGACCGAGGAGGCGACCATGGCCTCGAGCCGGTCGACGTTCGCGGTGATGCCGTCGATGCAGTTCTCGCGGAGCGTCTTGCAGGCCTGCGTCATCCAGGTGATGCTCTGCAGCAGCGAGTGCGCGATCACCGGCTCGAAGGCGTTGAGCTGGAGCTGACCCGCCTCGGCCGCCATCGTGACCGTGACGTCGGCCCCGGCCACCGAGTAGGCGACCTGGTTGACCACCTCGGGGATGACCGGGTTCACCTTGCCGGGCATGATGCTGGATCCCGCCTGGCGCGGAGGCAGGTTGATCTCACCGAAGCCGGCCTGCGGGCCCGAGGAGAGGAGCCTCAGGTCGTTGCAGATCTTGGACAGCTTGATCGCGGAGCGCTTGAGCGCGCTCGAGAACGACATGAAGACGCCGGTGTCGCTCGTCGCCTCGACGAGGTCCTGCGCCATCTCGAGGTCGAGGTCGGTGATCTCGTTGAGGTGGCGGACCGCGGCCGCGCCGTAGCGCGGATCGGCGGTGATGCCGGTGCCGATCGCGGTGGCTCCGATGTTGACCTCGGCGAGCAGCCAGATGGTCTCGGAGAGACGGGCGTGGTCCTCGCCGAGGGTCGTCGCGAAGCCGTGGAACTCCTGGCCGAGCGTCATCGGCACCGCGTCCTGCAGCTGCGTGCGGCCGACCTTCAGGACGCTGCCGAACTCGACCGCCTTGCGGGAGAACGACTCGCGCAGCAGCGCCAGCTCGTCGAGCAGGCGGCGCAGCGACCAGGTCATCGCGATCTTGATCGCGGTCGGGTAGACGTCGTTGGTGGACTGGCTGCGGTTGACGTCGTCGAGCGGGTGCAGGTGGGCGTAGTCGCCCCGCTCGAAGCCGCCGATCTCGAGTGCGACGTTGGCGACGACCTCGTTCGCGTTCATGTTCGTCGAGGTGCCGGCGCCGCCCTGGATCACCCCGACCACGAACTGGTCGTGGAACTCGCCGTCGATGATGCGGCGGCACGCGGTCTCGATCAGCTCGGCCTTGGCGGGGGCGAGGCTGCCGAGCTCGGTGTTCGCCCGGGCGGCCGCGAGCTTGACCGTGGCGAGGGACCGGACGAGATCGGGGTAGATCGAGATGGGGCGCTTCGAGATCGGGAAGTTGTCGAGGGCCCGCGCCGTGTGGATGCCCCAGTAGGCCTCGGCGGGGATCTCCATCGAGCCGAGGGAGTCGCTCTCGGTGCGCGTGGCGGGGGTCTCGGTGTCGTCCAGGGCTCTGCCTTCCGGGTCGCGGTCGGGGAGGGTGCTCGGTGCGAGGGTCACGTCCAGCTCCGTTGCTGTCGTCGTGCGGCCCCGGAGGGTGCAGGGGGCTCGCGAACTGCGCGGCCAGCCTATCGCCGGGCCGCGGGGCGGCGGCGGACGCGGGCGCGGAGCGTCCGCTCGGCGGGCGCGGAACGACCGCGCGGCGGGCGCGGAACGACCGCGCCTCCCGCCGCCGGAGCGGACAGGAGGCGCGGGACGCGGGAAGCGGCGGATCAGCGGTAGTCGCTGCCCGACGCGAGGGCCGCGAGCGGCACGAGCACGACCACGACGAGCACGGCGATCGCGAACAGCAGGACGAGGCCGAGCATGACGGAGTTGAGCACGATGCCCCAGATCGAGAGCGTGCGGCCGGTCGGCTCCCTCCGCAGCCCCAGGATGCCGAAGACGAGGCCCGCGGCCGGAGCGATCACGGTCAGTCCGAAGAAGACGGAGGTGACGCCGAGGATCAGGCTCGTGAGCGAGAACGGGGTCGAGGGCGCCGGGGCGAGCGCCGCGGGCGGGACGGCGGGGGTGCCGTAGGGGGCGCGGGCCTGCTGCGAGGAGGCGGGCTCCTCGGCGGCGGGGCGCTCCCCGGCGGACGGCCGCTCCTCGGTGAGGACGGCGGTCGCGCCCAGGTCCACGGTCGGCTGCTCGTCGGCGGGGGTGGAGAGGCGGGCGGTGCGGTCGTCGGTGGTCACGGTGTGCTCCTTCTCGGGTGCCGGTCGCCCGGCGGGATGCGGTGCCGCCGGGCGGGCCGGCGGTGCTGCCGGTGTGCTCCGGCGATGCCTCCACGCTACGGACGAGCCCGGACCCGCCCCATCCGGGGAACCCCCGGAACTCGGGGGCGATCCCCCGCCTCGACGCGGGGGCGGGTGCGAGACTGGTCCCGGCGCGAGGAGGCGGCGACGATGGACGACGACGAGCTGCGGCACCGAACCCGGGACCGCAAGGGCGCCCGGGCCGTCTGGTTCGCCGGGCTGTCGGCGCTCGCCGGCTTCGTGGTGATCTCCCCCGTGATCTCCCTCACGGCGACCGTGATGGTGTGGGGGTCGCGGCGGCGGATCGGCACCCTCAGCGACCGGAACGGCCTGGTCGCCGTCAACTGGCAGCTCACCTACCTCGCACTCCAGCTGATGCTGGTCCCGCTGCACCTCGCGCTGGTGTCGGTGCGCGACTCGCTCGGCGCCGACTGGCCGCTCGCGACGATCTCGGCGATCCTCGCGCTGGCCGTGCTCAACCTCGTGCTGTGCGTCGTCCTCGGGATCCGGTCCGGCCGGGGACGCACCGTGCGCCTCTGGATCGCCGTGCCCTTCGCCCGCTCCACCCGTCCGCCGCGCTGACCGTCGGGGCACCCCGGTCCGCACGGCTCCCCGCTCCCGGGACTCCGCCCGGCGTGTCCGCGGCCCGGTGCCCCCTCCACGTCGCGGCGGCGGGCAGGGTGGTGGAGTGATCGCCTTCCCTCCGCCCGTGTACGTCGTGGCCGACGACGGAGTGCGGCTGGCCACCTACTCCGTCGGCGAGGAGAGCGCCCCGACCGTCCTCGCCGTGCACGGCTTCGCCTCCCACGCCGTGCTCAACTGGGAGACGTCGGGCTGGCTGCGGACGCTGCACCGGGCCGGGTTCCGCGTCGTCGCGCTCGACCAGCGCGGGCACGGCGCGAGCGAGAAGCCGCACCACTCCGACTCCTACAGCGTGGACGCCATGGTGGCCGACCTGGTGCGGGTGCTCGACTCCTACGACCTCGACGCGCCCCACGTCCTCGGCTACTCCCTCGGCGCCCGGATGAGCTGGGTGCTGGGACTCGAGCACCCGGAGCGGCTCGCATCGCTGAGCCTCGGCGGGCTGACCGTGGGCGAGCCCCTCCGCTCCTTCGACGCGGAGGCGGCCCGGGCCCGCGTCGCCTCCGGCGGCGAGATCGACGACGGCTTCACCCGCGCCTTCATCGGCATGGCGGAGGGCGTGCAGGGCAACGACCTCGCGGCACTGGTGGCGGTGGCCGACGGCGTCCGCGGCGGGGCGCACCCGGAGCACGGGCGGCATCCCCACCTGCCGACGCTGCTCGTGACCGGCGGCGCGGATCCGATCGCTCCCGGCGGAGAGCTGCTGGCGGCGGAGGCGGGGGCGCGGTTCGTGAGCGTCCCCGGCCGCGACCACACCAGCACCGTACCCGCGCGGGGCTTCAAGGACGCGGTGCTGGCGTTCCTGGCGGAGCAGCGCTGAGCCGGCCCCTCGCCGGACGGGAGCACCGCGAGCGCCGAGGCCCGCGGCGTAGCATCCCCCTCATGCAGGCGATCCGCATCGAGAACCCCGGCCCCGACTCCCGACTCGTGCTGGAGGAGGTGCCGACGCCCTCCCCCGGACCCGTCGAGGTCCTCGTCCGCGTGGCGGCCGCCGGCGTCAACCGCGCCGACCTCGGCCAGCGCGGCGGGGTCTACCCGCCGCCGCCCGGCGCCTCCGAGATCCTCGGGATGGAGGTGTCCGGCACGGTCGTCGCGCTCGGCGAGGACGCGACCGGGTTCTCGGAGGGCGACGAGGTCTGCGCGCTGCTCTCCGGCGGCGGCTACGCGGAGTACGTCGCGGTCGACGCGGGCCTGGTGCTGCCGGTGCCGGACGGCGTCGGCCTCGTCTCGGCCGCCGCCCTCCCGGAGACGACGTCCACCGTCTGGTCGAACCTCGTGATGGTGGCCGGGCTCGGATCCGGCGACACCGTCCTCCTCCACGGCGGCGGGAGCGGGATCGGGACCACGGGCATCCAGATCGCCGCCGCCCTCGGCGCCCGCGTCGCCGTCACGGCCGGCAGCCCCCGCAAGCTCGAGGCGTGCCGCGCGCTCGGGGCCGACGTCCTGATCGACTACCACGAGGAGGACTTCGTCGAGCGGATCCGCGAGGCGACCGGCGGGCGCGGCGTCGACGTGATCCTCGACCCGGTCGGCGGCGACTACCTGGCCCGAGACCTGGAGGCGCTGGCCGTGGGCGGGCGCGTGGTGTTCATCGGCAACCAGTCCGGTGCGCTGGGCTCGCTCGACCTCGGGGTGCTGATGCGCAAGCGCGGGGCGGTGCACGCCACGACCCTCCGCGCCCGGCCCCTGGAGGAGCGGCGCGCGATCGTCGCGCAGGTGCGCGCGGAGGTCTGGCCGCTGGTCGCCGCCGGGACGGTGCGCCCGGTGGTGGACGAGGTGGTCCCGCTCGCCGAGGCCGAGCGGGCGCACGACGTGATGCGCTCCTCCGGACACATCGGCAAGCTGCTGCTCACCCCGTGACGCCCCGCACCGGAGGAGGCCCCCGCCGCCCGCGGTGAGCGGGAGCGGGGGCCTCCGCCGGTGATGCCCTCCGGCGGGGCGTCAGACGGCGGAGCGCAGGAGTCCGAGCGAGCGGTTGATGCCGTCGACGTCGACCGCGGCCGGATCGAACGAGGCTCCGGCGGCGAGGCCGAGAGCCTCGAGCGCCTCCGCGTGGTCGGCCGAGGACGGGTCCGTCGCCGCCCGCACCGTGTCGGCCCAGGCCGCGGGGCCTCCCGGCACGTCGAGCGGAGCCGCGCCGCGCGCGCCCGTGCAGCGCGGCAGAGCCGACGACAGCGGCGCGATCGACTCCAGGCGGATCACGTGGCGCCACTCGTCCTCGAGGTCGTAGACGTAGAAGAGCTCGTCCTGCTCCTGCTCGAGCACCTCGGCGAGCGCGACGCCCGCCTCGTCCACGAGGTCGGCGCCGAACTCCTCCGCGTCGGACGGCGAGCCGATCGGAGCCTGCTCCTCGTCGGGCACGCCGACGCTGAAGTAGTGCGGCTGCGCGTCGGTCCAGCCCAGCGAGAGCTGGAGCGCGAGGTGCAGATCGCGCAGCGACGACTCGGAGGAGAGCTCGAGGCGCCGCCAGACGACGGGCTTGGTCCCGAGCAGGGCGACGTGGAGCGCGTAGGCCGTCGCCGTGTCCTGGGTCGCCTCGTCGAGGATCTCGAGGCGGGTGGCCTCGCGCTCGCCGAGGAGGACGACCGTCGCGCGGACGACGGAGGCGAGGACGGGCGCCAGGCCCTCCGGCACCGCGTAGCCGAATTCCGGCGAGTGCAGCAGCAGCCCGAGCTCGGCGGTGTCGTCGAGCATCCGCTCGGCCGTGCCGACCATGCGCTCGCGCTCGTCGAGGGCCTCGTCGAGCGAGACTCCGGAGTCGGCTGCCAGCTCGTCGACCAGCTCGCCGACGACCAGGCCCGGGTGGATCTCGGCCTGGCAGGCGACCGCGATGCGGACCAGCACGGCGTCGGTGGTGGTGACCGCGCGCTCCTCCGGGGAGAAGGCGCCGTCCTCGATGTCGGCGGCCGCCAGCGCGGTCTGGGCGCTGAGGATCCACTGCTCGAGGAAGCGGGCGACGTAGGCGATGCGCTCGGCGGCGGCCTCGTGGGCATCGGAGCTGCGCCAGAGCACGGCGGCCTCGCCGAGACCTGCGGCGGATCCCTCCTGCTCGAGCACCGCGGAGCCGACCAGCGCGTCCCACCAGGCCGAGACCGGGATGCGGACGGAGTCGTCGCTCGGGGTGGATCCCGCGGAGGAGATGCCCGCCTCGACCGCGATCTCGCGGGCGGCGCGCTCGGTGAGGGTCGCGCCGTCGTCGGCGGCGAGGTGCTCGACCACGACGTCGGCGGCGTGCACGAGAGCGGTGGCGCGCACGGCGGAGAGCTGCTCCTCGGCCGGGACCTCGTCGAGCTCGGCGAGGTCGTCGAGCACGGCCTCCACGAAGGAGCCGGCGAGGTCGAGGACCTCGTCGAGGACGGCCTGGCACTCGTCCAGCTCCTCGTCGGTGCCGGTCCAGAGGTCCTCGTCGGTGAGGAAGTCGAGGAAGTGCTCGACGACCTCGGCGACGGTGAAGAGGGTGTCGTCGAGGTCGGCCTCGCTCTCCTCCCCCGACAGGTCGGCCTCGATCTGGTCGAAGACGGCCTCGAGCAGCTCGGCGTCGGGCTGGGCGAAGGAGCCGCGCGGGCGCAGGTCGCGGGTCATCGCGAAGAGGTCGGTCAGCACCTCGACGGCCTCGTCGGCCTCGAGGTGCTCGTGCTGCATGCCCACCTCGGCGAGGTGCGAGCGGTACCAGCTGCGGAACCGCACCATCAGCGCGGTCTCGGCCGTGCGGCCGCCGCCCTGACCGCCGGACCCGCCCTGACCGCCTCCGGATCGTCCCTGGTTGCGCTTCTTGCCCATGATTCCTCCGCGACCGCTCCACTCACGACGAAGCGCTCCAGCCTACCCAGTGCGGGCGCGCGGCGGCACGCGCGGTCGCCCCCTGTTCACCCTGTGCGCACCGGGGGTCCGCTCCCTCTGATGCGGCCGATCGCCCGAGTCCCGGGATCAGCGCGCTGTGGGAGTCCTCGCCGCCCGGGCCCCTGCCACACGGGTCGCGATCATGAGAAATCTCGCAGCGATCGGGCGGCGAGGCTTGCGCTCGGCCCCCTCGCTTCGGTGGAGTGTCCGGATGACCGACACGACGGACACCGCCGAGACCGCTCCCGGGAAGGCGTCGCTCAAGCGGGTGATCACCGGACCGCTGCTGTTCGCCTTCATCGTGGGCGACACGCTCGGCGCCGGCATCTACACCCTGGTCGGCACGATGGCGGAGGACGTGGGCGGCGTGATCTGGCTGCCGCTGCTGATCGCGCTGGTCGTCGCCCTGCTCACCGCGGGCACGTACGCCGAGCTGATCACCAAGTACCCGCACGCCGGAGGGGCGGCGCGCTACGTGGACCGCGCGTTCGGGAAGCCGTACCTCTCGTTCCTGATCGGCTTCCTGATGATGGCCTCCGGCATCACGACGGCGGCCTCCCTGGCGAACGCGTTCGCGGGCGACTACCTCAGGGCTCTGCTGGACGTGCCGCCGATCCCGACCGCGATCGTCTTCATCGCGATCCTCACCCTGGTGAACCTGCGCGGGGTGAAGGAGTCGCTGACCGCGAACCTGGTCGCTTCGGTGATCGAGGTGAGCGGACTGGTCATCGTCATCGTCTGCGCCGCGGTCTTCTTCGGCTCCGGCGACGGCGATGCCTCCCGCGTGCTCGAGTTCAACCCCGACGTCGCTCCGCTGCAGGGGGCGTTCGCCGCCTCGATCGTCGCCTTCTTCTCGTTCCTCGGCTTCGAGGCCGCGGCGAACATGGCCGAGGAGGTGCGGAACCCCTCGAAGGTCTACCCGCGGGCCCTCTTCGGTGCGCTGATCACCGCCGCCGTGGTCTACCTCCTGATCGCGCTCGGCGCCGTGATCGTGCTGCCGAACGACGAGCTCGCGGCCTCCAGCGGTCCCCTGCTGGACGTTGTCGCGGCGAGCGGAGTGGCGGTGCCGCCGTGGCTGTTCGGCCTGATCGCGCTCGTCGCCATCGCGAACGGCGCTCTGCTGTTCATGGTGATGGCGTCGCGGGTCGGCTTCGGGCTCGCCACCTCCGGGCTGCTGCCGAGCGCCTTCGGCAAGGTGCTCCCGGGCCGCCGCACGCCGTGGGTGTCGATCGTGGTCGTCGGCGGAGTGACGATGCTGCTCAGCCTCATCGGCGACGTCGGCACGCTCGCCGAGACGACGGTGCTGCTGCTCCTGCTGGTGTTCATCGCGGCGAACGTCTCGGTGCTGGTGCTGAAGAAGGACCGCGTCGACCACGCCCACTACTCCGTGCCGCGCGTCGTGCCGGTGCTCGCGACCATCGCGAGCGTGGTGCTGCTGACGCAGCAGACGGGCGTGGTCTGGCTGGCGACAGCGGGCTACGTGGTCGTGGGGACGCTGCTGTTCCTCGCCACCCGCCTGGGGAAGCGGAAGCACGCGGAGCGGACCCCGGACTGATCCGGGCCGGCGGCGATCCGTCGCGAGCGGCCCGTCCGCGGATCCCCTGCGGGCCGTCCGCGGCGGATCGATCGCGGGGGGCGGTGAGGAGTGGGATCGTGAGGCTATGACCGTCACGCTCGAGCCGATGCCCGCCGCCGCTCTCGCCATCTGGATGCGGGTGCAGCGCTCGGCGTACATCGAGGACCGGATGCGCGCGGGCGACGACGAGGCGGCCGCGACGCGCAACGCCGATGCCTCGTACGAGAAGTACGTCCCTGGCGGCTCCCCCGCCGCCGGGCACGACGTGCTCCTCGTCTCCGAGGACGGCCGCGCGGTCGGGTCGCTCTGGCTCGGCCCGCACCCGAGCGGACTCGAGGGCGTCGGGTACGTCTGGGACGTGCAGATCGACGCCGCCGAGCGCGGCCGCGGCCTCGGCCGGGCGGCGATGCTGCTCGCGGAGTCGCACGTCCGCTCCCGCGGCGGCTCCGCCCTCGCGCTGAACGTGTTCGGCTTCAACACCGCCGCGCGGGCTCTGTACGAGTCGCTCGGCTACGAGACGACGTCCCTGCAGATGCGCAAGCCGCTGGTCTGAGCGGGGCCGCTCGACGCCGGGCAGGGGCACGACCCGGTCGCGCAGAACGCCGCACGCCGTGCTCGAGGGCGGACGCCGACGGGTGCCCACCGACGAGCACGGCGGCGGTGGTGGAACCGCCGGAAATCAGCGGGACCCTGCGGTCAGCTCGTGGAGGCGACGGCGGTCGGGTCGCCGGTGCCGGACGGACGCGGGGCGTCACCCGATCCGGTCGCCACCGACGCGCCGGTCGGAACGACGGTACCGCCGGTCGCCATCCCCCGGCCGAAGGCCTGGCCCTGGAGGATCGCGCCGAGGTCGACGCCGGTCGCCGACCTGACGCTGTCGAACGTCGCGGCGAGACCCGCCGCCTGCTCGCGCGCGATGTGGGTGCCGGCGGTGTCGCCGCCGATCAGCGTCACCGAGCCGACGTTCTGGTAGCCCTTCGCGAACTCGGCCATGAGCGAGGGCAGCTGCCCGATGAGCTCGCGACCCAGGATCGCCTCCTGGTTCTCGCGGAGCGCCTCCGCCTCGGCCGCGATGGCCGCCGCGCTCGCCTCTCCCTTCGCGCGGATGGCCTCCGCCTCGGCGGTCGCGTTCGCGCGCAGCGCCTCGGCCTCGGCGCCCGCCTTGGCCCGCAGTGCGTGGGCCTCGGCCTCGGCGCGGGCGCTCACGGCGGCGGCCTCGGCAGCGGCGGACGCCTGGCGCGCCTCCGCCTGGCGCTGGACGGCGTACGCCTCGGCGTCCGAGACCTGCTGCGCGACCTGGCGGTCCGTCTCGGCCTTCTTCTCGCGTCCGTAGGCGTCGGCGTCGGCCTCGGTCTGACGGCGGTACTTCTCGGCGTCCGCGACGCGCTTGACGTCGGCGTCGAGCTCGGCCTGCCGGTTCTCGGCGCGCTGCACGAGGACGGCCTGCTCGCGCTCGGCGCGGGCCAGGTTCTCGGCCTGCTCGGCCTCGGCGTTGGCGCGGCCGACCTCGGACTTCGCGGCGGCGGTGTTCTTGTCGTAGGCGGTCTGCTCGATCAGGTTCGCCTCGTCCGTGGCCAGCTGGCGCGCCTTGACCTCGCGGGCCGCGTTGATCCGCGCGACGTCGGCCTCGCGGCGGACGCGCTCGATCTCCTGCGCTCCGAGCGCCTCGATGTAGCCGTTGCGGTCGGTGACGCCCTGGATGGCGAAGGAGTCGAGGACGAGGCCCTGGGCGAGCAGGTCGCCCTTGATGCCCTCGGCGATCTCGTCTCCCAGCTTCTGCCGGTCCTGCATGACCTCCTCGACGCTGAGCTTCGCGACGACGCCGCGGAGGGCACCCTCGAGCTGCTCGGTCGTGAAGACGTCTATGGACTGGTCCTGCGACGCGAAGCGCTCGGCGGCGGCGCGGACCTGGTCGGCCGTGGACCCGATCTTGACCAGGGCGACGCCCGCGAGGTGGATGGTCACGCCGTTCTTGGTCTGCGCGACCGGCTCCATCTTGATCTGGCGGGAGCGCAGGGAGATGCGGTCGGACCGCTGGGTCAGCTTGTTCACGAACGCGCCGCCGCCGGTGATGACGGTCATGTTCGAGGTGAGGCCGTCCTCGCCCTTCTGCTTCTTCCCGACGATCACGATCGCCTCGTCGGCCTGCGGCACCTGGTACCAGGCGCGGAAGAGGAAGAAGCCGATGAGGGCGATCAGCAGGAGTGCGCCGACGGCGACTCCGGCGAGGACGATCCAGAGGAGATCCGGTTCCATGGGCGGGCGACCTTTCGTCCGACCCGCGCGACGCGGGTACCTGAGAGACGTACAGGTTCCATCGTGTCACAGCGCCTCGGACGGCCGCGTCGGCCGGAGGGGGGATACTGCGGACGCCGCCGAGAGCGGTTCGCGAGGGGGCGGGCCCGGACGAGGACACCCCGAACGAGGGCGTCGCGCGGACTGCCGCGGAGGAGATCAGTGCTGGGGTACCTGGACTCGAACCAAGAACAACTGAACCAGAATCAGCCGTGTTGCCAATTACACCATACCCCAATGGTCATCCGGAGGTGAACCCGGGACCAGGCGGCGACCGGATCGAGACCCGAGCGCCGAGAGACGACAGTACCCTACGCGGGCATCCCGCTCAAATCGAGCCGCGGACGACGCTGCCCTCGGACTCCGGGGCGGCCTCGCCGAGGCGGGCGCGGACGAGGTCGCGGTTGATCGCGGAGGCGACCTGGGCGCCCGATCCGGCGGCGACGATCAGCTGCTGCGGGCCGGGAGGGGTGACCTCGCCGGCGGCGTAGAGGCCGGGGACGGACGTGCGGCCACCGGCGTCGACGCGGAGGAAGCCGTCGGCGTCGCGGTCGGGGCCGGCCGCGTCCAGGTAGTCCAGCGCGGGCGTCCAGACGGGGCGGACGAACGCGCCGGTGCGCGGCACGACGTCGCCGTCGACGAGGCGGACGCCGGTCATCTCGGCGCGCTCCCCGGCGAGGTCGGCGACCGGGCGCCGGTCGACCCGGATGCCGATGGAGGCGAGCAGCGACTCGTCGGCGTCGCTCACCGTCCCGACGCCGTTGGTGAAGACGATCAGGTCGGTCGACCACTGCGAGAGGAGCATGGCCCGCTCCGCGAGGTCGTCGGTCTCGCCGATCAGGGCGAGCGCCTCCCCCGCCTTCTCGTAGCCGTCGCACTCCATGCAGCTGTGCACGGCGGTGCCGTAGTAGGCGCGCAGGCTCGGGAGCGCGGGCGGCGTCTCGAGGAGCCCCGCGGCGACCACGACGGCGGTGGCGACGACGGAGCGGTCCGCGCTGCCGCGCACGCCGCGCGCGCCGACCACGAACTCGCCGCCGGAGCGCTCGACCGATGTGACGAGGGCGTTGTGCACCTCGGCGGCCTCGTAGCGCTCGAACTCCTCGCGGCCGAGGCGGCGCAGCTCGAGCGGCGAGATGCCGTCGCGGGTGAGGAACCCGTGCGAGTGCAGGGTCGCGGCGTTCCGCGGGCGGTTGCTGTCGAGCAGCAGCACGCTGCGGCGCGCCCGGACGAGGTTGAGCGCGGTCGAGAGCCCGGCGGGGCCCCCGCCGATCACGACGACGTCGTAGCGTCCGCCGACCGTCTCCGCCACGGTCAGGCCTGCCGGGAGGTGCCGAGGTGAGCGCCCAGGCGGTCGAGGCGGGCGATCGACTCCTGCTTGCCGAGGATCTCCATCGACTCGAACAGCGGCGGCGAGACGCGGCGTCCGGAGACCGCCGTGCGCAGCGGCCCGTAGGCGATGCGGGGCTTGAGGCCGAGGCCCTCGATCAGCGCGGAGGCGAGCGCCTCCTGGATCGAGGCCGTCAGCCACTCGGACGCGGGGACGAGCTCGAGGGCGCCGATCGAGGCGGCGAGCACCTCGCCGGCGTTCGCGGGCAGGCCCTTCAGCGCGTCCTCGTCGTACTCGAGCGCGTCGGACGCGGTGAAGAGGAACCCGAGCATGCCGGGGGCCTCCCCGAGCAGGCCGATCCGCTCCTGCACGAGGGGTGCGGCGGCGTCGAGCACGGCGCGCTGCTCGGCGGTCGGCTCGCCCGCGAGCACTCCGGCCGCCACGAGGTACGGGATCGTCCGCTCGGTGAAGTCGTCGACGGCCAGGAGACGGATGTGGTCGCCGTTGATCGACTCGGCCTTCTTGAGGTCGAAGCGGGCCGGATTGGGGTTCACGTCGGCGACGTCGAAGGCGGCGACCATCTCGTCGATCGAGAAGACGTCGCGGTCGTGCGTGAGCGACCAGCCGAGCAGGGCGAGGTAGTTGACCAGGCCCTCCGGGATGAAGCCGCGGTCGCGGTGGTGGAAGAGGTTCGAGGACGGGTCGCGCTTGGAGAGCTTCTTGCTGCCGTCGCCCATCACGTACGGGAGGTGCCCGAAGCGCGGGACGAAGGTCGTCACTCCGATGTCGATCAGCGCGTGGTACAGCGCGATCTGCCGGGCGGTCGAGGGGAGGATGTCCTCGCCGCGCAGCACGTGGGTGATCTGCATGATCGCGTCGTCGACCGGGTTCACCAGCGTGTAGAGCGGCTGGCCGTTGGGGCGCACCACGACGAAGTCGCTGAAGGAGCCGGCGGGGAACGTGATCGGGCCGCGGACCAGGTCGTCGAAGGACAGGTCGGCGTCCGGCACGCGCAGGCGCAGCGCCGGGGCGCGGCCCTCGGCGCGGAAGGCGGCGCGCTCCTCCTCGGTGAGATCGCGGTCGTGGTTGTCGTACCCGTGCTGCTTCGCGCGGCCGGCCGCCTCGTTGCGCGCGTCGATCTCCTCGGCCGTGGAGTAGCTCTCGTAGAGGTGCCCCGAGGCCGTCAGGCGCGCGATCACGTCGAGGTAGACATCGGTGCGCTCGGACTGCCGGTACGGGCCGTGCGGGCCGCCGACTCCGACGCCCTCGTCCCAGTCGAGCTTCAGCCAGCGCAGCGCGTCGAGGATCTGCTCCACGCTCTCCTCGCTGTCGCGGGCGGCGTCCGTGTCCTCGATGCGGAAGACGAACGTGCCGCCGGTGT
Organism: Rathayibacter sp. AY1E2; assembly: GCF_002932325.1. Taxonomy (NCBI): domain Bacteria; kingdom Bacillati; phylum Actinomycetota; class Actinomycetes; order Micrococcales; family Microbacteriaceae; genus Rathayibacter; species Rathayibacter sp. AY1E2. Next base: position 103,734 of record NZ_PSVO01000007.1, on the reverse strand, counting down.
GGCGCGCGTACGCCCAGTTGAACAGGGCGGTGCGGATGAGGCCGACGTGCGGGGTCCCGGTCGGCGAGGGGCAGAAGCGGACGCGGACGTCGCTCCCGGTCGCGGTCGTGAACGGGTGCGCGTCCGGCGCGCTTTCCAGGGGCGGGGTGAGCTCAGACATACGAGGCCGATCCTACCGGCGGGAGCCGGTGCGGCGCCCGGGATCGCGGGGGGCCGTGGCGCCTCCGCCCCGGGCACGGTGCGCGCCTCGCGGCGACTGCTTCTACCGGACAGCACTGCTCCGAGTCAACGGACTCCCCGAGCGAGCAGGAGCGGTGGTGCGCTGACCTCGGGCCTCTCGTCGAGAGGGCCCGAGCGCCGCACCGCAGGCCGCGCCGGGCCTCCGCGCGAGCGTGCCCGGAAGGAGCACTGATGAGCACGATCGATCTCGACCCCCGCACCGACCGCCCGAGCGCCCTCACCGAGGCGGCACGGGAGGAGAAGGACGCCCGCACGCTCTCGCTCTTCCAGGCCGCGGTGAGCGCGGAGGCCGCCGAGGGCGCGCGCATCCGCGAGCGCATCGTGCTCGACCACCTGGGCCTGGCCGAGGCCATGGCCCGCCGGGTCTCCCGGAGCGGAGGCGACTGGGCGGATCTGCGCCAGGTCGCCTACGTGGGCCTCGTGAAGGCCGCCCGCCGCTTCACTCCCGAGCGCGGCGACAGCTTCGCCGCGTTCGCCGTCCCCACGATCACCGGCGAGCTCAAGCGCCACCTCCGCGACCTCGGCTGGATGATCCGGCCGCCGCGCGGCGTGCAGGAGCTGCACCGCCGCTCCGCCGTCGTCGCCGACGAGCTCGCGCAGGAGCTCGGCCGGCACCCCACCGACCAGGAGATCGCCCGCCGCCTCGGAGTGGACGCGACGGAGGTGGCCGACGCGCGCCTCGCGGGGCATCCGCTCTCCCTCGACGAGACCGTGGGCGAGGGGGGCGTCGGCCTGGGCGACACCCTCGGCGGCGAGGACGACCGGCTGCTCGAGATCGACCGGCGGCACGGGCTCGCCGAGGCCCTCGCCGAGCTCGAGGAGGGCCAGCGCGAGCTCCTCCGGATGCGCTTCGTCGAGGAGCGGACCCAGCAGCAGATCGCCGACGCGCTGGGGACGACGCAGATGCAGGTCTCGCGCCTGCAGCGGCGGATCCTCGCGCAGCTCGCCGACCGGCTCGGCGCCCCCTCGCGCAGCCATCAGCCGCGCGCTCCCCGGGCCCGCGTGGCCACGGTCACTCCGGTCCGACCGGCGACGCGGCTGAAGTCCGCCTGAGGTGGGCCTCGGCACGCGACGGGAGCGACGAGAGGGCGGCGAGGACGTCGTCGACCTGGACCGCGAGCAGCGCCGGGTCCGGCTCGGCGGAGAAGACGTCGCCGCGGCGGAGGGAGGCGTCGGTCAGCACGACGTGCGGCCCCGAGGCCGGAGGGCCCCAGGCCTCGGGCGGTGCCGGACCGAAGATCACGACCGAGGGGACGCCGTACGCGGAGGCGAGGTGCGCGGCTCCGGTGTCGACGGTCACCACGACCTCGGCGGCCGCGACGACCGCGGCGAACCCGCTGAGCGCGAGCTCCCCCGCCAGCACCTCGCCCGTGCCGGCGAGCTCGGCGACGCGGCGGGCGCGGTCGGCCTCGTTCGCGCCTCCGGTGTAGACGACGCGGTGCCCCTCGGCGGCGAGGGAGCGGGCCACCGCGGCGAAGCGCTCCTCCGGCCACTCGCGCGAGCCGTAGAAGGCCCCGATGTGCACGACGGCGGCTCCGGGGGCCGAGGCGGGCTCCTCCGGGACGGCGATCGCGACGTCCTCGGGGTCGGCGTCGAGACCGATCGAGTTCACCAGGCGGGCCCAGCGGGCGCGCTCGAGCTCGCCGTCGATCCAGAGCGGCCGCGGGTCCTCCGGGCCCGCGCCCGGGTCCAGCGCCGGGACGCGGAACTCGAGCGTGCGCTCGGGCGCGATCTCGCGCAGCCGCAGCCGCGACTCCGGGCCGTTGCCGTGGAGGTTCACGCCGAGCTCGACCCGGCCGGCGGCCATCGGCAGCGGGTCGTCGAGTCCGCGGAGGGTGGGCACGAGCGCGTCCAGTCCCTCGACCAGGTCGACGATCGGCTCGAGCCAGGGCGTGGTCGCCATGATCAGCCGGTGGTCCGGGAAGCCGCGGCGCAGGGCCTTGAGCGCCGGGACGGCGACGAGCAGGTCGCCGAGCTTGAGGGCGCGCAGCGCGAGGATCTCCGGAGTCCCGTCCGGGGCGGTGAGAGCGCGCACGGCGCCTCCTTCCTGTCGGAGTCCCCGTACCCCGCTGCGCGCACCTCAGACGCGCCGCCCGCAGATGCGAGCGACGCGCCCGGAGGGACCGACTTCTCCGGAAGGGGGTTTACATCCCCGGTCGAGGGGTACGAGGAGAAGGTGAACGACTCCTCCTCCCGGAGCGCCGACGAGCGCGCGAGGGCCCCGCGCCTGCGGGGGATCCTCTTCGACCGCGATGCGACGCTCGTGGTCGACGTGCCCTACAACGGCGACCCGGCGCAGGTCTCCCCGATGCCCACCGCCCTCGCCGCGGTCGAGCGGGCGCGCGAGGCGGGGCTGGCCGTGGGCGTGGTCACCAACCAGTCCGGGATCGCCCGCGGGATCATCGACCGCGGCCAGGCCGACGCGGTGAACCGGCGCGTGGACGAGCTCTTCGGCGGCTTCGACGTGTGGATGCTCTGCCCCCACGGCCCGGAGGACGGCTGCTCCTGCCGGAAGCCCCGGCCCGGCATGGTGCTCGGCGCCGCCGAGCAGCTGGGACTGCCGGCCCGCTCCCTCGCCGTGATCGGCGACATCGGGGCCGACGTCGGCGCCGCCGCCGCGGCCGGCGCCCGTGGAGTGCTGGTGCCGACTCCGATCACCCGCGCCGAGGAGGTGGACGCCGCTCCGCTGCAGGCGGCGACGCTCCTCGAGGCGGTCGAGCTGCTGCTCGCGATGCGGCCCGACGAGGACGCCGAGTGAAGCGCCGCGTGCTCGTCGCCCGCCTGGACAGCGCGGGAGACGTCCTGCTGTGCGGACCCGCCGTCCGCGCGATCGCGGCCGACGCCGAGGTGCTGCTGCTGAGCGGTCCGCAGGGAGCGCCCGCGGCCGCGCTGCTGCCGGGTCCCTCCTCCGTCCGCACCTGGTGGTGCCCGTGGATCGGCGACGCCTCCCGCCCCGTCGACTCCGAGCTCGTCGACGAGCTGCGCGCGATCGTCGAGGAGTTCGCGCCGGACGAGGCCGTGATCCTCACCTCCTTCCACCAGTCGCCGCTTCCGCTGGCCCTGCTGCTCCGCCTCGCCGGTGTCGCCCGCATCACGGGCGCCTCGGTCGACTTCGCGGGCGCCCTGCTCGATGTGCGCCTCGTCCCGGGCGAGACCCTCGAGGAGGACCAGCCGGAGCCGGAGCGCGCGCTCGCGATCGCGGCGGCGGCCGGCTTCGCGCTGCCCGCCGGCGACGACGGACGGCTCCGCGTGCGCCGCGAGGGCGTGCTGCCCGCCGCTCTCGAGGGGATCGGCCCCTACGCGGTCGTGCACCCCGGGGCAGCCGTCCCCGCCCGCGCCTGGCCCGCGGCGAACGCGGCCCGCGCCGTCGAGCTGCTGGCGGACGCGGGCCTCGCCGTCGTCGTCACCGGCGGCCCGGGCGAGCGCTCCCTCACAGCCGAGGTCGCGGGCTCCCGCGGCATCGACCTCGGCGGGGCGACGGACTTCCCCGGCGCCGCCGAGGTGCTGGCCGGCGCCGAGGTCGTGATCTGCGGCAACACCGGCCCCGCGCACCTCGCCGCCGCGGTCGGCACCCCCGTGGTCAGCCTCTTCGCGCCGGTCGTCCCGGCCGTGCGCTGGGCGCCCTACGGCGTCCCGGTCGCGCTGCTCGGCGACCAGGAGGCGCCCTGCGCCGGCTCGCGCGCCCGCGTGTGCCCCGTCCCCGGCCATCCCTGCCTCGCGGGAGTGAGCGCCGAGGAGGCGGTCGCCGCCGCCCTCCGACTCCGACCCACGACTTCCCCGAGAGAGGCCATCGCATGAGGATCCTGCTCTGGCACGTGCACGGCGGCTGGGCGGACGCCTTCGTCCGCGGCGCCCACACCTACCTGCTCCCCACGACTCCGGCCCGCGACGGCTGGGGCCTGGGCACCGGCGGCCGCGACTGGCCGAGCGCCGTCGAGATCGCGCCCGAGGAGCTGCACGACGCCGACGTCGACGCGGTCCTCCTCCAGAGGCCCGAGGAGCTCGCCGAGGCCGAGCGCCTGCTCGGGCGACGCCTCGGCCGCGACGTGCCCGCCGTCTACGTGGAGCACAACACCCCCCGCGGGGACGTGCCGGACAACCGCCACCCGCTCGCCGACCGCGACGACCTGCTGATCGTCCACGTCACCCACTTCAACGCCCTGATGTGGGACACCGGATCGACGCGGACGACGGTGATCGAGCACGGGATCCACGACCCGGGTCCCCTCTACACCGGCGAGCTGCCGCACTTCGGCGTGGTCGTCAACGAGCCCGTCCGCCGGGGCCGGGTCGCCGGGACCGACCTGCTCCCCCGCTTCGGCGCGGTCGCTCCGCTGGACGTCTTCGGGATGAAGACCGACCGGCTCGCCGAGCTGCCGGGCCTGGAGGACGTGACGGTCCTCGGCGACGTCCGCACGCAGGCGATGCACGCGGCCCTGGCCCGCCGCCGGGTCTACCTGCACCCGTTCCGCTGGACCTCCCTCGGCCTCGCGCTGCTGGAGGCGATGCACCTCGGGATGCCCGTCGTCGCGCTCGACGTGACGGAGGCGGGGCGCGCCGTCCCGCCCGAGGCCGGAGCGGTCTCGAACGACCTCGACGCCCTCGTCGCCTCGGCCCGGGCGCTCGTCGAGGACCCGGACCGCGCCGCCCGCGCCGGCGCCGTCGCCCGCGAGGCCGCGCTCGCGCGCTACGGCCTCGCCCGGTTCCACCGCGACTGGGACGAGGTCCTCGCCGACCTCCCCGGACGCCGGTCGCCGGAGCCCGCTCTGGAAGGGAGCACCCGATGAAGCAGCACCTCTCCGCCGCGCCCGCGCTGACGATCGCCATGGTCTCGGAGCACGCGAGCCCGCTGGCGACCCTCGGCGGCGTCGACGCCGGCGGCCAGAACGTCCACGTGGCGGCGCTCGCCGACGCGCTCGCCCGCCGCGGCCACCGCGTCGTCGTCTACACCCGCCGCGACGACCCCTCCCTCCCCCGGCGCGTGCCCTTCACCTCGGGAGTCGAGGTCGTGCACATCGACGCCGGACCGCCGCGCCGGGTGTCCAAGGACGAGCTGCTGCCCTTCATGGGCGACTTCTCCGTCGACCTCGCCGAGGAGTGGCTGCAGGAGCGGCCGGACCTCGTGCACAGCCACTTCTGGATGTCCGGGGTCGCCGCGCTCGACGCCTCCGAGCGGGTGGAGCGCGCCACCGGGCGGCGCGTGCCCGTCCTCCACACCTTCCACGCGCTGGGCGTGGTCAAGCGCCGCCAGCAGGGCGCGCTCGACACCAGCCCCGAGGAGCGCGCCTGGCTCGAGCCCGGAGTGGGTCAGAAGGCCGACGGCGTCGTCGCCACCTGCTCGGACGAGGCCTTCGAGCTCAAGGGGCTCGGCGTGCCGACCTCGCGCATCTCGGTGGTGCCCTGCGGAGTCGACATCGACCGGTTCTCGGTCGAGGGCCCGGTCGCGCCCCGCGGCGAGCGCTCGCGGCTGATGACCATCGGACGCCTGGTGCCGCGCAAGGGCATGGGCATCGCGATCGAGGCGCTCGCGCACCTGGTCGCGGCCGGACACGACGCCGAGCTCGTCGTCGTCGGGGGCTCCGGCTCCGGCGACGCGCTGACCGCGGACCCGGAGTACCAGCGGCTGCACGGCGTCGCCGAGAGCCTCGGCGTCGCGGACCGCGTCGACTTCGTCGGCCAGCTCTCGCAGACCGAGATGCCCGCGATGCTCCGCTCGGCCGACGTCGTGGTCTGCGCGCCCTGGTACGAGCCGTTCGGCATCACTCCGCTCGAGGCGATGGCCTGCGGCGTGCCGGTCGTCGCCTCCTCCGTGGGCGGCCTGATCGACACCGTGGTCGAGGACGTCACCGGGGTCCACGTGCCTCCGCGCGATCCGGTCGCCCTGGCCGCCGCCCTCGGCTCGCTGCTGGAGGACCCCGACCGCGCCCGCGCCTACGGGGCCGCCGGACGCGAGCGCGTCGAGTCCCGCTACTCCTGGGACCGCGTCGCCGCCGACACCGAGCGCGCCTACGTCACGACCCTCGCCGGCCTCGGCGACGAGTCGCTCCTCACCGGCGCCACGAGCGCACCCTCATCCCCCACCACCCGGAAGGCGGCTCCGCGACGATGACCATCGACAGCGCGACCATCGACACCGTTCTGGACACCCCGGCCGACGCCGCCCGGCGCCTCGTCGACGACCACGTGGCGCGCGCGCTCGACGCGGTCGCGCAGCTGGAGCGCCACTCCGAAAGGATCGCCGCCTGGGGCGTCGAGCTCGCCGACCGCCTGCACTCCGGCGCGCGCCTGCTCGCCGCGGGGAACGGCGGCTCCGCGGCCGAGGCGCAGCACCTCACCGCCGAGCTCGTCGGCCGCTTCGACGGCGACCGCGTCCCCTTCTCCGCCATCTCGCTGCACGCCGAGACGTCGAGCCTGACCGCGATCGGCAACGACTACGGCTTCGACCACGTGTTCTCGCGCCAGGTCACCGCGCACGCCCGGACAGGGGACGTCGTGGTGCTGCTCTCCACCAGCGGACGCAGCGCGAACCTCCTCCACGCCGCGGAGGCCGCCCGTGCGGCGGGCGCCCGGTCGTGGGCGCTGACCGGCGAGGGGCCGAACCCGCTCACCGAGCTCTGCGACGAGGCGATCGCCCTCGAGGGCCACGGCTCCAACGTGCAGGAGGCGCAGCTGGTGCTCGTGCACGCGCTCTGCCGGGCCTTCGAGCACCGGATCCGCGCACGGACGGCGGCCGCCTCGTGAGCCGCCTGCGCCTCGTCGTCGTCGGCGACGTGATGCTCGACGTCGACCTCTCCGGACCCGCCGAGCGGCTGAGCCCGGACGCCCCCGTCCCCGTGGTCGACGTGTCGGCCCGCAGTGCCCGCGCCGGCGGTGCCGGACTCGTCGCCCGGATGCTCGCCCGCGACGGGCACGAGGTGACGCTGGTGACCGCGCTCGCCGAGGACTCGGATCCGGACGTGGCGGAGCTGCGCGCCGAGCTGTCCGGCGTCCGCCTGGTCGCCGGGCCCTCGGGAGCGCCGACGCCGGTGAAGACCCGCGTCGCCGCCTCCGGCCAGGCCGTGGTGCGGATCGACCGCGGCTGCGAGACGCCGCCCGTCCCCGGCGTCACCGACGCGATGCTCGCCGCGCTCGCCGATGCCGACGCCGTGATCGTCGCCGACTACGGCCGCCGCCTGACCGAGGACCCGTCGCTCCGCACGGCGCTCGACGCGCTCACCGTGCCGCTGGTGTGGGATCCGCACCCGCGGGGCTCGCAGCCGGTCGCCGCCACCTCCCTCGCCACCCCGAACCTGGCCGAGGCCACCGCCTTCTCGGGAGCCGTCGGCCGCGGAGTGACGCGCGCCGAGTCCGCCGCGACCACCCTCCTCGAGCGCTGGGGCTGCGGTGCGGTCACCGTGACGATGGGATCCTCCGGCGCCCTGCTGCGCTCCCGCGGCGCCGGCGTCCCGGTCGTCGCACCGGCCGTCGCCGTGCCGCCCACCGACCCGTGCGGCGCGGGCGACCGGTTCGCCGCCTCCGCCGCCGTCGCCCTCGCCGAGGGTGCGAGCACGTCGGAGGCGGTGCAGGCGGCGGTCGCCGCAGCCGGCGCCTACCTCCTCGCGGGAGGGGTCGCCTCCCTCTCCGCTCCCGCCGACCCCGCACCCCTCCACGGCGGCGGTGTGGACGCCCTGCGCGTCGCCGAGTCCGTCCGCGCGGCAGGAGGAACAGTGGTCGCGACGGGCGGCTGCTTCGACCTGCTCCACGCCGGCCATGCCCGCACCCTCTCCGCAGCACGCGCTCTCGGCGACTGCCTGATCGTCTGCCTCAACTCGGACGACTCCGTCCGGCGCCTCAAGGGCGCGGCGCGGCCGATCATCCCCGAGGACGACCGCGTCGACCTGCTGCTCGCGCTCGAGTGCGTCGACGCCGTGCTGGTCTTCGGCGAGGACACGCCGGACGAGGCGCTGCGCCGCATCCGCCCCGACGTCTGGGTGAAGGGCGGCGACTACTCCGCCGAGTCCCTCCCCGAGACGGCGACGGTGGGGGAGTGGGGCGGCCGGGTCCTGACCGTGCCGTACCACCCGGGCCGCTCGACCACCCATCTCGCCGCCGCGCTCGCGCGCGTCGGCTGACCCGCGGCCCACGAGGCCCGCAGACCACCCCCGGAAGGAAACCATGAGCACCACTCCCACCCCCATCGGCCGCGTCCTGATCACCGGAGGAGCCTCCGGGCTCGGTGCGGCCGTCGCCGCCGCGGTCACCGCCGCCGGCGGCACCCCGATCGTGCTCGACCGCGACGTCTCGTCGGTGAAGGAGGGCGTCGCCGCCTACCAGGTCGACGTCGCGAAGACCCGCGAGGCCGAGAAGGCGGTCGTCGAGATCGCCCGCGAGCACGGCGGGCTCGACGCCGTCGTGACCGCGGCCGGCATCGACCGCTGCGGCCGCCTCGTCGACGTGGAGCCGGAGGAGTGGGAGCGCGTCATCTCCGTCAACCTCCTCGGTACCGCGGCCGTCGTCCGGGCGGCGCTGCCCTTCCTCACCGAGACCCACGGCCGCGTCGTCACCGTCGCCTCCTCGCTCGCGATCAAGGCCGTCTCGGACGCGACCGCGTACTGCGCCTCGAAGTTCGGCGTGCTCGGCTTCACCCGCGCGCTCGCGGCCGAGACCAAGGGCGAGATCGGAGTGACCACGCTGATCCCGTCGGGCATGAAGACGCGCTTCTTCGACGACCGCGACGAGCAGTACAAGCCGGGTCCGGACGCGCTGCTGAACGACCCGGAGAACGTGGCGAACGCCGTCATGTTCGTCCTCGGCCAGCCGCGCGGCTGCGAGGTCCGCGAGCTCGTCATCACGCACGAGGAGGAGCCGTCCTGGCCGTGATCCGCTGACGCGGACCCCGGGATCCCCCCTGCTGCGAGATGCCACCTGTGACGCCGACACGCCGATGTCGAGCACCACAGGTGGCATCTCGCGGTTCAGCGGGTGGAGGCGAGCACTCCGCGGACGTCCTCGAGCACGCGGTCGACCGGCACGTCGTCGACGAAGGTGAGCTCGTGCTCGCAGCGCGGAGCCGTCCAGCCCACCTGCGTCACATCGATGCCGCAGACCGGGCAGCGGGTGGTCCAGCTCAGCTGCACCCGGTGGCGCTGCCGTCCGAGGGGCTGCGCGTTGATCGCGTTGCCCACCCAGAAGATGCCGACCGTCGGAGCACCGACCGCGGCGGCGAGATGGCGGGGGCCGGAGTCGTTGCCGAGCACGAGGTCGGCGAGCGAGAGCAGCGGTGCCAGGTCCGGGAGGTCCACGACGCCCGCCCAGGAGACCGCTCCCGGCGCTCCGGCGACGATCTCATCGGCGGCGGGCACGTCGGAGGCGTCTCCCACCACCAGCACTCGCGCTCCGTCGTCGAGGAGAGCGGTCGCCACCTCGGCGAACGACGCGCTCGGCCAGCGGCGGCGGACATCGGTCGCTCCGGGATGGATCAGCACGAGCGGGCCGCCCGCGGGCAGCACTGCGGCCAGGCGGTCGCGGCGCTCCGGGTCGACGGGCAGGACGGGCTCCAGGCGGACGGCTCCGGCCCCGGCCAGCCCGACGATCTCGAGCGCCCGCAGCATCTCGTGCTGGTAGTAGACGTAGGGGATCGTGCGCTCGAGCTCCGCGGCGTCGTCGGTGCGCGACCCGATCGTGTGGCGCGCGCCGAGGCGCTGGAGGAACGGGTTGGAGTAGCGCCCGCCGCCGTGCAGCTGCACGGCCAGGTCGAAGCGGCGCGCGCGCATCCGCTCGGTGAAGTCCTCGACGACCCGGGGGTCCTCCCCCTCTCCGTCGCGAACGCCCTGCGCCACCGGCAGGATCTCGACGTCGGCGATCGGCGACTCGACGCCCGTCAGCAGGACCCGGTGCGCGGGCGTCCCGAGCAGGGTGATCTCGGCTCCCGGGTAGGCGGCCGCGAGGGCGTCGACGGCGGGCAGCGCGAACAGCAGGTCGCCGAGTCCGCCGCCGCGCAGGACGGCGATCCTCTCGACTCCGGCGAAGGGCTCTCGGAGGGGGGCGATGGCGACCACGACGGGTTCCTCTCAGGTGCGGAGGGCGCGCGGGCGCCGCTCCGGGGACGGTGCACTCCTCCACTTCCCCGCCGGGGCCGATCCGAAACCGGATCGGGGGCGAGCCCGTCTCCGATCCGGGGGCGGATTCCGGAGGCGGCGTGTCTAGGCGCGCACCACCCGGGTACCGGACGGATGCGTCCGCCACTCCGCGGGCGCCCCCGACCGAGAGGTGACCGTGACCATCGACATCACGACCCCCGCCACGACCGCCGCCGACGCCGTCCGCCGCGCGCGGACCGCGTTCCCCGCGTGGGACGACACCGCGCCCGCCGAGCGCGGCGCCCTGCTCCGTGCCGCCGCCCACCGCGTGGCCGAGCGCGAGCAGGAGCTCGCCGACCTCAACACGCAGGAGACGGGCAAGCCCGCCGGCGACGCGCTGGGCGGCGTGCGCGCCGGTGTCGACACGCTGCTCCAGTACGCCGAGCTCGGCCCGCTGCACCGCGGGAGGAGCCTGCGCGGAGGGGCCCTCAACGTCGATCTCGCCCTGCCGCACCCGCGCGGTGTCGTTCTCGCCCTCACTCCGTGGAACGACCCGGTCGCCGTCGCCGCGGGCCTCCTGGGCGCCGCGATCGTCTCCGGGGACGTCGTCGTGCACAAGCCGAGCGAGCGCAGCCCGGGGACGGGCGCCCTCTTCACGAGCATCCTCGCCGAGGCGCTGCCCGAGGGCGTGCTGACCCTGGTCGAGGGCGACGGGGCGGTCGGCGACGAGCTGGCGCGCACCGAGGGCGTCGACGTCCTCGCCCACGTCGGCTCGACCGCCACCGGCCGCGCGCTCGCCCGGGTCGCCGCCGTCACCGGCGCGCACGTGATCCTCGAGAACGGCGGCAACGACGCGCTCGTCGTCGACCGCGACGTCGACCCGGTCTGGGCCGCCGAGCAGGCCGCGCTGGGCGCCTTCGCCAACGCCGGCCAGATCTGCACCTCCGTCGAGCGGATCTACGTGCACCGCGACATCGCCGAGGCGTTCACGGCGGCGCTCGTCGCCGAGGCCGATCGCTGGAGCGCGGGCCCGCTCCCCCGCCTCGTCGACGCCCGCATGCGCGACGCCGTCCACGAGCACGTCACGGAGGCGCTCGGCAGCGGCGCGCGCGCCCTCACCGGCGGCACTCCCGGGGACGGCACCTTCTACCCCGCGACGGTCCTGGCCGACTGCACCGAGTCGATGCTGGTGATGACGGAGGAGACCTTCGGGCCCGTCGCGCCGATCCGCGTCGTCGACTCCTTCGACGAGGGCCTGGACCTGGCCGCCGCGAGCCCCTACGGCCTGGCCGCCGCGATCCTCACCGCCGACATGGAGCACGCGCACCGCGCCGCGGCGACGCTGCCGGTCGGCACCGTCAAGGTCAACGGCGTCTTCGGAGGAGCGCCGGGCGGCAGCGCCCAGCCCCGCGGAGCGTCCGGCTCCGGCTTCGGCTACGGCCCGGAGCTGCTCGACGAGATGACCACCACCACGGTCGTGCACTTCGGCCTGCCCGTTCTGCCGGGAGGCGCGCGATGAGCCTCGAGGGCTCGGCGCTCCAGCGGGCGAGCGCCCTCCTGGCGCACGTCCACGAGCGCCCGCCGGTCGTCGCCGTGATCGGGGACCTCATCCTCGACTCCTGGTGGCTCGGCGAGGCGGAGCGCGTCACGCGGGAGGCGCCCGCGCCGGTCCTGCGGCTCGAGGACGTCGTCGACGTCGCGGGCGGGGCCGCCAACACCGCCGCCAACCTGCGCGCGCTGGGCGCCGTCGTCCGCACGGTCGGCGTGGCCGGTCGCGACTCCGAGGGCGACCGGCTCGTGCGCGCGCTAGAGCGGGCCGGCCTGGACACCTCCCGGGTCGTCCGCACCGGCGCCGCGACGACGATCAAGACCCGCGTGGTCGGCGGCGACAGCGTGATGCTGCGCGTCGACTCCGGCCCGCACCGCCCGGCCGACGACGAGCTGGCCCTGCTCGCCGGTGCCGCCGCCGAGGCCGCCGCGGGCGCCGACGCCGTCCTGGTCTGCGACTACGGCTCGGGGATCCTCCGCGAGGCCGTCGAGCGCCTGCTCGCCGTCGGGCGCCCCGGCCTCCTCGTGGTCGACGCGCACGAGCTCGCCGACTGGGCCTTCGCCCGGCCGGACCTCGTCACTCCGAACGCCAAGGAGGCGGAACGGCTGCTCGGCGGCTCCCTCGGCCGCGGGACGGAGCGGGCCGCCGCCGTGCGCGACGCGGCGGACGACCTGCGCGCCCGCTCGGGCGCCCGGCACGTCGTGGTCACCCTCGACCGGGACGGCTCCGCCGCCCTCGACGCCGACGGCACGGTCAGCCGCACCTTCGCTCAGCCCGCGGAGGAGAAGCAGGCGTCCGGCGCCGGAGACACCTTCGCCGCGACCGCCACCCTCGCCCTCGCCGCCGGCCGCTCCCTGGCCACCGCCGTCGATCTGGCGCAGGCCGCCGCCGACGTGGTCGTGCAGCGCCCCGGTACCTCCGTCTGCTCGGGCGACGACCTGCTCGCCTCCCTCGCCGCTCCCGGCGCCGTCGTGCTCGGCGAGGACGCCCTCGTCGAGGTCCTCGCGGAGCAGTCGCGCCGCGGTCGCCGCGTGGTGTTCACCAACGGCTGCTTCGACGTCCTGCACCGCGGCCACACCGCCTACCTCCGCCAGGCCCGCGAGCTCGGCGACGTGCTCGTGGTCGCGGTGAACGACGACGACTCCGTCCGGCGGCTGAAGGGCGAGGGACGGCCGATCAACCCGGAGGGCGACCGCGCGGGCGTGATCGCCGAGCTGGGCTGCGTCGACTACGTGACGCTCTTCGGCGGAGACACCCCCATCCCGCTGCTCGAGCGCGTGCAGCCCGACGTCTACGTGAAGGGCGGGGACTACAACCCCGACATGCTCGCGGAGGCGGCCGTCGTCCGCTCCTACGGGGGCGTCGTCACCACGGTCGGCTACGTCTCGGAGCACTCCACGACCGAGATGGTCCAGCGCATCCGATCGGCCGCGCCGTGACCAGCCGCCGGTGGTCCGGGCGCTGGGGGGTCCCCGAGGCTCCCCGGCAGCCGCAGATCGACGTGCTGGTGCCGACGGTCGGCCGCCGTGCCGAGCTCGCCGCCACGCTCGCCGGACTCGCCGCCCAGGACGACCCGCCCTTCCGCGTGATCGTCAGCGACCAGTCCGACGACGCGGTCGCCGAGAGCGACCCGACGATCCTCGCGATGCTGCGCGTGCTGGAGGCGCAGGGCCGGGCTCCGGTGGTGCGCCGGCACCTGCCCCGGCGCGGGCTCGCGGAGCAGAGGCACTACCTCCTCTCCCTCGCCACCGCCCCGGCCGTCCTCTTCCTCGACGACGACGTGTGGCTCGAGCCGGGCACGCTCTCGCGGCTGCACGAGGCCCTCGAGCGCCTCGACTGCGGCTTCGTCGGCTCCGCGGTGCAGGGCCTGTCCTACCTCGAGGACGTGCGCCCGCACGAGACCGAGTCGTTCGAGACCTGGGAGGAGCGCGTGGAGCCCGAGCGGGTGCGGCGCGGAACCCCGGAGTTCGAGCGCTGGCCGCTGCACAACGCGGCCAATCTCACGCACGTCGCCGCCCGCCTCGACGTCCCGGAGGGCGCCTGGCGCGCGTACCGGGTCGCCTGGCTGGGCGCGTGCGTCCTCTACCGCCGCGACGCCCTCCTGGCCGTCGGCGGCTTCGACTTCTGGGAGCAGCTGCCCCCGGAGCACAGCGGTGAGGACGTCGCCGCGCAGTGGCGCGTCATGGAGCGCTTCGGCGGCGCGGGCCTGGTGCCCAGCGGCGCCGTGCACCTCGAGACGCCCACGACGGTCACCGACCGGCGCGTCGACGCCTTCGACCGGCTCTTCGCCGAAGAGCACTCGTAACACTCAGCAAGGCGACGAAAGGACAGCACGATGGACGCACCCAACCCGATCCAGATCCAGAAGTACCTCTCGGGCATCGACTACCCCGCCTCGAAGGACACGATCGTCGAGACCGCCGAGAAGGAGGGCGCGGACGGCGACGTCCTCGAGGCCCTCCGTGCGATCCCGGACGGCGACTACGAGAAGCCCACCGACGTGAGCTCGGCCGTCTCGAAGGTCTGACCACCCTCCGCGGGACGCCGCTCCGGTGCACGGCACGCCGTGCCTGCCGTACCGGAGCGGCGTCCCGCGAGCGACGATCGGCCGGCGCGGAGAGCCGGGGTCAGGCGGAGGCGTGCTCGCGCTCGCGCAGGACGCCGGACTCGAGCGCCTGGAACGACAGCACCTTGTAGCCCTCGGACTCGAAGAAGATCGTCGCCCGGTCGGCCTCCACGCTCATCACGGTGCCGGCGCCCCACTCGCGGTGCTCCACCGACTCGTCGACGCTCAGAGGGGCGTCCACGGGCGCCTCGACGGTCTCGCCGCTCGCCTCGTGCCGCTCGCAGCCGTCGCAGTTGCCGCACCACTCGGCCGACTCCACGCCGAAGTAGTCCAGCAGGACCCGGCGGCGGCACTGGCTGGTCTCCGCGTACGCGCGCATCATCGACAGGCGCGACTCCGCGATCCGCTCGCGGGAGGCCAGAGCCTCCTTCACCGCGTGCACGGCCTCGTCGCCCGAGGCCTCGCGCGTCGCGCGCAGACCGGACCCGGTCTCCACCAGCCCCGCGTCCGCGAGATCGTTGACGATCCGGGCGATCGTGCGGGCCGGCTTCCCCAGCTCCTTCGCGAGAGCCGCGGAGTCGAGCCCCGGCTGCTCCGAGACGGCCGCCCAGATCACGCGCAGCGCGGCCTTGTCGACCGAGCGCTTGGCGAAGAAGCGGCGGAGACCCAGGTCCTCGGCGCGGTAGTGCAGCGCGCCCGTCGCCGGCTCGCCGTCGCGGCCCGCGCGGCCGATCTCCTGGTAGTACGCGTCGAGCGACTCGGTGGTCGTCGCGTGCAGCACGAAGCGGACGTCGGCCCGGTCGATGCCCATCCCGAAGGCCGAGGTCGCGACGACGACGTCGAGCTCGCCGGCGCGCCACTGCTCGTGCACGACCTTGCGCTCGGACACCTTGAGTCCGGCGTGGTACGCCGCGACCCGGCGCCCCTCCGCCGCGATGTCGGCCGCGTAGGCCTCCGTCTCCTTGCGGGTGGCGACGTAGACCAGGCCCGGAGCCGTCCAGCTGCGCGCCTCCTCGACCACGGCGGCGCGCTTCTCGTTCTCGCTCTCGTGGCGGTGCACCACCAGCCGGATCTCCGGACGGTCGACGCCGTGCACCTGGATCTCGGGGTCGGTCATCCGGAGGCGCTCGATGATCTCGTCGCGCACCGGCCCGGAGGCGGTGGCGGTCATCGCGAGCACCGGCGGTTCGCCGAGCTCGCCGCGCACATCGGCCAGGCGGAGGTAGTCGGGGCGGAAGTCGTGGCCCCAGGAGGAGACGCAGTGCGCCTCGTCGACGACCAGGAGCGACACTCCCGCGGCCGCCAGACGCGCCACGTTCTCGGGCTTGGCGAGCTGCTCGGGCGCCAGGAGCACGTAGAGCGGGCCGCCCTCGTCGATCCGGTCCCAGGCGCGGGCGACGGCCGCGGCGCCCTGGGAGGAGTTGATCGCGACGGCGGGCGGGGCCGCCGGAGCCGCCTCGATCGCGGCGAGCTGGTCGGCCTGCAGGGCGACGAGCGGGGAGACGACCAGGACGACGCCGCCGCGCTCGGCTCCGGCGATCTGGTAGACCGCGGACTTGCCGCCGCCCGTCGCCAGCACCAGCAGCGTGTCGCGCCCGGAGGCCGCCGACTCGATCGCCTCGCGCTGACCAGGGAGCAGCGACGACCAGCCGAAGTCCTCCCGGGCGATGCGGCTGACGGAGTCGGTGCGGGAGGAGTTCATAGCTCGACGCTACGACCAGACGGCCCCGTAGGCAGTCCGCTTGACAGCGCCGGGGAGCACGGTGAAGGCGCGTCGCCCGGCCTCGCGGCCCGCCTCTGCCCCCTCGTCCCCGCGCTGTCAACGTCCTGCGGAGGGGCCCGTCGCGTGCTGGGCTGGAGCCCCGACGAGAGGAGCCGACATGGCCGACCAGAACGTGAACGAGGACCTTCCCGGATCCGGCGGCGACGCCGTTCCGAACACCGGCGGCGCGCAGACGGTGCTGCCCGGCGAGGACGCGGCCGACGCCTCCGCCGCGGGGGCCGCTCCCGGGGGCACCGCGATCGACCGCGGTGTCACGGACGCCGTGACCGACGGCGACAGCGGAGGGGACACCGTCTCCGGCGACGCCGACCTGCCGGACGAGACCGAGGGCGCGGTCGGCAGCGACCCGGCGAGCGCCGACTGACGTCCCGCTCGGACGTGTCCGGCCCGCCGGATCCGAGGATCCGCGCGGGCCGGAGGCGCTCGTCCCTCCGCGGAGGAGGGCCCGGGCTCAGCGCCGGACGACCACCGGGTTGAACAGCGTGCCGATGCCCTCGACGTCCACCGCGACGGCGTCCCCGTTCGCGATCGGCCCGACGCCGGCGGGCGTCCCGGTGAGGATCACGTCCCCGGGGAGCAGCGTGAAGATGCGCGAGACGTAGGCCACGAGCTCGGGCACCCCGTGGATCATGTCGCCGGTGCTGCCCGACTGCTGCACGCGCCCGTTGACGCGCGTCTCGATCGCGCTCTCGTTCCAGACGAACTCGGTCTCGATGACCGGGCCGAGCGGGCAGAAGGTGTCGTAGCCCTTCGCCCGCGCCCACTGGCCGTCGGAGCGCTGGAGGTCGCGTGCGGTGACGTCGTTGGCGATCGTGTACCCGAAGACCACGTCCTCGTAGTCCTCCGCACGGACGTTGCGGGCCACGGCGCCGATCACGATCGCCAGCTCGCCCTCGAACTCGACCTGCTGGCTGTCCTCGGGGAGGACGATCGCCTCGTCCGGGCCGATGACCGACGTGTTCGGCTTGAGGAACACCAGCGGCTCCGCCGGGGCGTCGCCGCCCATCTCGGCCGCGTGGTCGGCGTAGTTCCTGCCGATGCCGACGATCTTGGAGCGCGGGATCACCGGCGCGAGGAGCTTCGCCTCCGCGATCGGGATGCGCTCCCCCGTGGTGTCGAACCCGGCGAACATCGGGTCGCCGGCGAGCACGACCAGGTCGTCCTCGTCCACGATCCCGAAGTGGATCGCTCCCCCGTTGTCCCCGTCGCGCTGCGTGGCGAATCGTGCGATCTTCATGCGTCCAGCCTCGTCATCCATCCGTGCGTGTCCTCGCGGCGTCCGTACTGGATGCCGGTCAGCTCCTCGCGGAGCGACATCGTGAGCTCCCCGGCGGGCGCGCCCTCGCGGCCGACGGAGAAGCCCTCGCCCTTGAGCTCGGCGATCGGGGTGATCACGGCGGCGGTCCCGCAGGCGAACACCTCGGCCACGTCGCCGGAGGCCACCCCGTCGCGCCACTCGTCGATGCTCACGCGGCGCCGCTCGACGCGGTGGCCGCGGTCCTCGGCGAGCTGCAGGACGCTGTCGCGCGTGATGCCCTCGAGGATGGAGTCCGATTCCGGGGTGACCAGCGTGCCGTCCTTCTTCACCAGCACCACGTTCATGCCGCCGAGCTCTTCGATCCACTGCGACTCCTGCGAGTCGAGGAAGAGGACCTGCGCGCAGCCGTGGCTGTAGGCCTCCTGCTGTGGAAGGAGGGAGGAGGCGTAGTTGCCACCCGTCTTCGCCGCTCCCGTGCCGCCCTTGCCCGCCCGGGCGTAGGAGGTGGAGAGCCAGATCGACACAGGGGCGACCCCGCCCGAGAAGTAGGCGCCGGCGGGGCTGGCGATCACGTAGTAGCCGACGTCCTCGGCCGCGCGCACGCCGAGGAACGCCTCCTGCGCGAACATGAACGGGCGCAGGTAGAGGCTGGTCTCCGGTTCCGAGGGGACCCAGTCGCCGTCGACCGCGATCAGCTGCCGCAGCGACTCGACGAAGAGGTCCGTCGGGAGCTCCGGCAGCGCGAGACGGCGGGCCGAGCGCTGCAGGCGGCGCGCGTTCGCCTCCGGGCGGAAGGTCCAGACGGAGCCGTCCTCGTGGCGGTAGGCCTTCATCCCCTCGAAGATCTCCTGCGCGTAGTGCAGGACGGCGGCGGCGGGGTCGAGCGCGAGCGGGCCGTAGGGCTCGACGCGGGCGCTGTGCCAGCCGTCCGCGCGGGTCCAGCGGAGGCCGACCATGTGGTCGGTGAAGTGCATGCCGAAGCCGGGGTTCGCGAGGATCCGGGCGCGCTCCTCGGCGGAGCGGGGCGCGGGGGCGGCGGTCACCTCGAAGGCGAGGTCGGCGGGGGCGGAGTCGGTGCTCATCGTGGTGGTGTCCTTCTGCGGGGGATCAGCGGAGGCGGGCGACGACGGAGTCGCCGATCGCGGCCGTGGAGCGCGGGGTGCCGTCGCGCGACTCGATGTCGGCGGTCACGGCCGCGGTGACGCGGGCGGCCTCGTCGCTCCGGCCGAGGTGGTCCAGCAGCATCGCCGCCGAGAGGATCGCGGCGGTCGGGTCGGCGAGCTGCCGTCCGGCGATGTCGGGCGCGGATCCGTGGACCGGCTCGAACATGCTGGGGAACGCGCCGTCGGGGTTGATGTTGCCCGAGGCCGCGAGTCCGATGCCGCCGCTGATCGCGCCGGCCAGATCGGTCAGGATGTCGCCGAAGAGGTTGTCGGTGACGATGACGTCGAACCTAGCAGGGTCGGTCACGAGGAAGATCGTGGCGGCGTCCACGTGGAGGTAGTCGACGTCCACGTCCTCGAAGGCGGCCCCCACCTCGTCGACGATCCGCTTCCAGAGCGAGCCGGAGAAGACGAGGACGTTCGTCTTGTGGACGAGCGTCAGCCGGGAGCGACGCGTGCGGGCGAGCTCGAACGCGTGTCGGACGACGCGCTCGACCCCGTAGGCGGTGTTGACCGACACCTCGTTGGCGACCTCGTGCGGGGTGCCCTGCCGGATCGAGCCGCCGGTGCCGACGTAGGGCCCCTCCGTGCCCTCGCGGACGACCACGAAGTCGACCTCGCCGGGAGCCGCGAGCGGCGAGGGGACGCCCGCGTAGAGACGGGTGGGCCGCAGGTTGACGTAGTGGTCGAGCTCGAAGCGCAGCCGCAGCAGCAGTCCGCGCTCGATGTTCGCGTCCCGGAGGCGCGGGTCGCCCGGTGCTCCGCCGACGGCGCCCAGGAGGATCGCGTCGTGTCCCGCGATCGCCGCGAGGTCCTCGTCGGTGAGGACGTCGCCGGTCTCGAGGTAGCGGGCGGCGCCGAGCGAGAAGGTGGTCGTCTCGAGCACCAGGTCGGAGTCGGCGGTGACGGCGTCGAGGACCTTGACGGCCTCGGCGGTCACCTCGGGCCCGATCCCGTCTCCGGGGATGACGGCGAGCTTCACGGTGCGGGGCATGGCGGTCCTCAGGCGTACGGGGTCGGAGTCCCCCCAGCGTACTCGCGGCCCGCCCGCGCCGCGGTCCGGGGCACGCGCTCCGCCGGGCGGGCGAGGGGCCGCCTGGGAGTCGCTGCGCGTCCCGGGCGGCCTCCCTCGGGAGGAGAGGAGGAGCGTCAGCTCCGGCGGAGGCGCCAGGCGCCGACCGCGGCGGCGGCCAGCACGAGGACGACGCCGAGCCAGGCCGACCAGCCGACGCCCGAGTCGAACGCCGCGCTCGCCGACGCGACGAGGCTCGCGGCGGAGTCGGCGGGCAGCTCGCCGGCGACCGAGACGGCGCCGCCGAGGGTCTCCCCGGCCCGCTGCGCCTGCGCGGCGTCGAGGCCCTCGGGCAGCACGACTCCCCCGCGGTACACGGCGGTGAGGACCGTGCCGAGCGTCGCGGTGCCGAGGACGGCACCGAGCTCGTAGGCGGTCTCGGAGACGGCGGAGGCCGCACCGGCCTTGTCGGCGGGCGCGTTGGCCAGGATCAGCTCGTTCGACACCGTCTCGGCCGCACCGATGCCCAGGCCGAGGAACGCGAAGGCGACGGCGACGGTGAGCGCGGACGCTCCTCCCGGCGCCCCGCTGCCGAGGGCCAGCAGGATGTACCCGACGGCCGAGACCAGCAGTCCGGCCGGGACGACGAGGCGCGGAGCGACGCGGCGGGCGATCGGCACCACGCCGAGCCCGGCCAGGATCATCACGGCGAGGCCCGGCACGAGCACGAGGCCCGCCTCCAGGGGCGAGAGCCCGACCACGAGCTGCAGGTGCTGCGAGAGGAAGAAGAGCCCGCCGACCAGCGCGGTGACGCTGAGGAGGTTGACCACGATCGCCGCACTGAACGAGCCGCGGCGGAAGAGCGAGAGATCGAGCATCGGCGAGGCCCGGCGCTGCTGGCGGCGGACGAACAGAGCTCCCGAGACGACGCCCACGACGAGCGCCGCGACGCCGACCGCGTCGATCCCGTGCTCGGCGAAGGACTTCACCGCGTAGACGACCGGCGCCATGGTCGCCAGCGACAGCAGGATGCTGACCACGTCGACCGGGCCGGGCTGCGGGTCGCGCGACTCCGGCACCAGGATCGGCACCAGGACGACCAGCGGGAGCAGCACGGGCACCGCGAGCAGGAACACCGACCCCCAGGGGAAGTGCTCGAGCAGCACGCCGCCGACCAGCGGGCCGATGCCCGAGCCCACGGCGAAGCCGGTCGCCCAGATCGCGATCGCGAGGCGGCGCTGGTCGCGGTCGGGGAAGACGCTGCGCAGGAGCGAAAGTGTCGAGGGCATCAGCATCGCGCCGAAGAAGCCCAGTGCCGCGCGGGCGCCGATGAGCGCCGCGGCGGTGGGAGCGAACGCGGCCACGACCGAGACGGCGGCGAAGCCGACCGCGCCGACCAGCAGGAGGCGCCGCCGCCCGACGCGGTCGCCGAGGCTGCCCATCGCCACCAGCAGGCCCGCGAGCACCAGCGGGTAGGCGTCGACGATCCACAGCAGCTCGGTGCCGGAGGGGCCCAGATCCTCGGCGATCGAGGGGAGCGCGAAGTTCAGCACCGTGTTGTCGACCGAGACCAGCAGCACCGGGAGCATCAGCACCGCGAGCGCCACCCAGGCGCGTCGCCCGACCCTGTCGGCGGCGCCGGCGGTGTCGTGGGTGGAGACGGGAGCGGTGCGCGCGGACACGGGAACGACCTTTCAGAGGAGAACGGAGAGAGTATACCGTCCAGCCGGTACAGTCACCACTGATCCGCCGTAGGATGGTCGCCGTGCCTCCTGCCCCCGCCCGCGACCGCGTCCTCGACGCGTTCGAGCAGCTCCTCATCGAGCAGGGCGAGCGCGCCGCGACCCTCGACGCCGTCGCCCGCGAGGCCGGAGTCTCCAAGGGCGGGCTGCTCTACCACTTCCCCTCGAAGGACGCCCTCGTCGACGGGCTCCTGCAGCGCCTCGACGCGCGGCGGGAGGCGGACGTCGAGCAGAGCCTCGCTGCTCCCGAGGGCGTGGTCGCCTACCTGCTGCGCACCTCCTTCGCCGCCGACTCGGCCTTCGACCGCACGATCCTCGCCGTGTCGCGCATCGCGCAGGGGCACGACGAGCGCGCCAGCGGGGGCCTCGCGCGGATCCACGACAGCTGGAACGAGGTGGTCGCCGACGCCGTGGGCGACCCGCTCGTCGCCCGGGCGATCGTCCTGATGAGCGACGGGCTCTACTACAACTCCGCCCTGCTCCCCACGGGCTCGCAGTCGCGCGGCGAGGCCGAGGACGTCCTCGCGGTCGTCCAGCGCCTCCTCGGGAGCTGAACCGCGCCGCCCCGGCGGACCCGCTACAGCTCGACGACGCCGTCGATCAGGGTCACCGTCGCGCCGCCGATCCAGATCGCGCCGTCCGTGCTCTCGACGCGCACGCGCCCGGCTCGGCCCAGCGCCGCCCCCTGAGCGGCCGTGTAGCGCTCGGGCAGCACGCCGCTGCCGATCAGCCACTGGGCGATCCCCGCGTTGAGGCTCCCCGTCACCGGGTCCTCGGACACACCGGCGTCGGGGATGAACGCCCGCACCTCGACCGCGCACTCGCCTCCCGCCGGATGCTCGCCCACGACGCCGACGGGGAGCCCGGCGAGGAGAGCCTGGTCCGGCCGCAGCGCGAGGACCTGCTCCGCCGACGCGAGCCGCACGGCCAGCCAGCCGGGACCGTTGTCGACCCACTCGTGGTCGAGGATCTCCGCGCGCGGGATCCGCAGAGCCGCGGCCACCCGCTCGAGCGTCGCCTCGTCGACCGGCCCGGTCCGCCGGCGGGGCGGGGCGGCGAAGGCGATGCCCTCCTCCGTCACCCGCAGTCGGACGAGGCCCGCGGCGCACTCCTGCACGAGCTCCCCCGCCGCGCGGGCCGTCCCTCCGGCCGCGAGCCAGGCGTGCGCGCTCCCGAGGGTCGGGTGCCCGGCGAAGGGCAGCTCCCCGCCCGGCGTGAAGATCCGCAGCCGGTAGTCGGCCGCGGGGTCGCTCGGGCGGAGGAGGAAGGTCGTCTCGGAGAGGTTCGTCCAGCGTGCGAACTCCGCCATCGCGGCGTCGCCCACGCCGTCGCCGTCGACGACGACCGCCACCGGGTTGCCCCGGAACGGCGCGGCGCCGAAGACGTCGACCTGAGCGAATCTCCGCGTGCTCACTGCTCGGTGATGTCGATCTCCTGCATGAGGTCGGCGTCGATCGCGACGCGGACCTTCTCGAGCAGGCCGTCCGGGGCGGGCGAGTCGATGGTGATGACCGAGAGCGCCTTGCCGCCCGCCTCGGTGCGCGCGATCTGCATGCCCGCGATGTTGACCGCGGCGTCGCCGAACTCGCGGCCGTAGACCGCGACGATCCCGGGGCGGTCGACGTAGCTCATGACGACGAGGTGCTTCGCGAGGGGGACCTCGACGTCGTAGCCGTTGATCGCCACGATCTTCTCGACCTGCTTGGTGCCGGTCAGCGTGCCCGAGACCGAGATCTGCGAGCCGTCCGAGAGCGCGCCGCGCAGCGTGATCACGTTGCGGTACTCGTCCGAGACCGGCTCCGTGATCAGGCGCACCTCGATGCCGCGCTGCTCCGCGAGCACCGGCGCGTTGACGTAGGACACCGTCTCCGAGACCACGTTGGTGAACACGCCCTTGAGAGCCGCCAGCTTGAGGACCTTCACGTCGTAGCCGGCGAGCTCGCCGCGCACCTCGACGTCGATGGAGGTGACCGGCGAGTCCGCGAGGCCCGAGAAGACCTGGCCGAGCTTCTCGACCAGCGGGATGCCGGGGCGCACGTACTCGTCGATCACGCCGCCGGCGACGTTCACGGCGTCCGGCACGAGCTCACCCGAGAGCGCCAGGCGCACCGAGCGGGCGACCGAGACGCCGGCTTTCTCCTGCGCCTCGTCGGTCGAGGCCCCGAGGTGCGGAGTGACGACCACGTTCTCGAGGGCGAGCAGCGGCGATCCGGTCGGCGGCTCCTTCACGAACACGTCGAGTCCGGCGCCGGCGATGGTCTTCGCGACGAGCGCGCGGTGCAGCGCGTCCTCGTCGATGAGGCCGCCGCGGGCCACGTTCACGATGAACGCCGACGGCTTCATCAGCGCCAGCTGATCGTCCGAGATCATGCCCGTCGTCTCGGGGGTCCTCGGCATGTGGATGGTGATGAAGTCGCTCTCGGCCAGCAGCTCCTCCAGGGAGAGGAGCGTGACGCCGAGCTGCTGCGCGCGGGCGCTGGTCACGTAGGGGTCGTAGGCGACGACGTTCACGCCGAAGGCCTGCAGGCGCGCGGTGATCAGCGCGCCGATGCGGCCGAGGCCGATGATGCCGACGGTCTTCTCGTAGAGCTCGACGCCCGTGTACTTCGAGCGCTTCCAGAGGCCCTGCGCGAGCGCGCTGTGCGCGGCGGGGATGTGGCGGGCGAGGCTCAGGATGTGGCCGACGGTGAGCTCGGCGGCCGAGATGATGTTCGAGGTCGGCGCGTTCACGACCATGACGCCCGCGGCGGTCGCGGCGGTGATGTCGACGTTGTCCAGACCCACACCGGCGCGGGCGATCACCTGGAGCGAGGGGGCCGCGGCGATCGCCTCCGCGTCGACCTGCGTCGCGGAGCGCACGAGGATCGCGTGCGCCGTGGCGAGGGCCTCGAGCAGCGCCGGGCGGTCGGTGCCGTCCACGGAGCGGATCTCGAAGTCGGGACCGAGCGCGTCCACGGTGGCGGGCGAGAGTTCTTCGGCGATCAGGACGACCGGCTTTGTCACGAGAGGCGCTTCCTTCGGAGAGGGGACGGAGCGGGCACCGAGGCGGGGGCGTCGGCAGCCCCCCGTCACTGTAGCGGAGGGGTGCGCGCGCCCCGCGCCGTGTGACGCCGCCGGTCAGCTCAGCGAGACCAGGCTCTCGACGCCGAGGACGAGCTGCACGTCGAGCGAGAGCGCCGCCGAGAGGCAGAGGGCCGCCGCGAGCAGTCCGACGCGCGCCGGGAGCCCCCGGCGGCGGCCGAGCAGGACGGCGGCGACGAAGCAGGCGACCGGCAGCACCAGGCCGAGCAGGAGCACCGCCCAGCCCGTCGGATTCAGGTCGGTGCCGAGGGAGGCCGCGTAGCTGCGCAGGCCGATCAGGTTGCCGACCGCCTCCCAGACGTCCCAGGCGAAGAAGAGCGCGAACACCACGGCGACGAGGACGGAGGCGGCCAGGCGCCGGCCGGGCCGGTCGCGCCGGCCGGTCCCGCCGAGGGTGGCCCGGGTCGAGTCGGTCATCAGGCCCCCTTGAGGAACGGCAGCGGAGCGAGGAGGACGAGTCCGGCGACCAGCCAGAGCACGCGGGTGCGCACCCGGGAGTCGCGGGTGGCGAGGAGCACCACGGCGAACCACACCGGCGGCGCCAGGACCGCCAGCCAGAGCCCGAGCGAGTAGAGGGCGCCGCCGAGCGCATCGCCCGCGAAGCCGGCCGCGGCGACCGGCGACTGCCGCGTCGCCGTGATCGCCCAGGCGATGGCGTACAGGAGGTAGAGGCCGGCCGCGATGCCCGCGGCGATCAGCAGAGCGGACGAGGACGCGGCCTCGTCGGCGGGGTCCTCGACCTCGGAGTCGTCGTCGTCCGAGCCGTCGTCCGCCGGGCCCGCCCCCGCGACCGTGCGGGGCGTCCGGCGCACACGCGCCGTCCCCGCGGCGAGCGTCGGGTCCGCGCCCTCGCCCGCCCACTCCAGGGCCTCGTCGTCCGCGTCGTCCTCCGGGCCGGCGTCCGGCCCGCGGTCCGCCGGCGGGGTCGCCGCGTCGTCGTCCTCCGGGGAGCGGCCCGGTCCACCATCGATCACCGCAACACCCTAGCCGCGCGCACCTCGCAGGAGGCTCGGAGCCCGCCGCCGCCTCCCCGACACCCGGCGGACACCCCGCGTCCTCCCCCGGGGGCGAGGCTGAGCGGATGGACGACCGCCGCCGCCGCTTCGTCGCCCTCGGCGACTCCTTCACGGAGGGGGTCGGCGACCCGCACCCGCGCCTGCCGAACGGGGTGCGCGGCTGGGCCGACCGCGTCGCCGAGCGCCTGGCGAAGGCCGAGCCGGGCTGGGAGTACGCGAACCTCGCCGTCCGCTCGAAGCGCCTCGCCCAGATCACCGAGGACCAGCTCGCGCCCGCCCTCGCGCTCCGCCCCACGCTGATCACGCTGTACGCCGGCGGCAACGACATCCTCGACCTCGGCACCGACACCGTCGATCTGATCACCCGCTACGAGGCGCTCGTCGACGCGCTCGCGACCACCGGCGCCTCACTCGTGCTCTTCACCGGCGTCGACATCCCGGGACTGCCCGCCCCGCGGATGTTCCTGCGCCGCAACCACCTCTACAACAGCGCCGTCCGCCGGATCGCCCGCGAGCGGGGCGCGATCCTCGTCGACTACTGGGCGATGCGGGAGTTCCACTCCCCCGTGCTCTGGTCGCCCGACCGGATGCACCTCTCCAAGCGCGGCCACCGCGTCCTGGCCGGCCGAGTGCTCGACACGCTCGGCGTGCATCACACGATCTCGACCGGGCCCTGGGACGCCCCCGAGCCGCTCCGCCTCCGCGCGCGGCTGCGCGAGCAGCGCCGCTGGGCCGCCGACTGGGTCCTCCCCCTCGTCGGCCGCAAGCTGCGCCGGGTGACGCTCGGCGACCACCTCTCGCCCCGGTGGCCGGACCCCGTCCTCGTCCCGCCGAAGGGCGGTCTCCGCCGTCTCGTCCGCGAGCTCGAGCGGTAGTCGCGCCCCGGACGCGGAGGAGCCCCGGCCCGGCGGGGGGCTCCCGGTGGACGGGTCCCTCGTCGGACCGGGGCTCCCCCGATCGACGCGGTGCGGCTAGCGCGCGACGCTGCCGTCGGTGTAGTCCTCGTCGGTCTGCTTCCAGGCGAAGAGCTTGCGCAGCTCGCGGCCGGTCTCCTCGATCGGGTGCTTCTCGCCCTTGGCGCGCAGCTCCTGGAACTCGGGTCCGCCCGCGTCCTGGTCGCCGATGAAGCGCTTCGCGAAGGCACCGCTCTGGATGTCGCCGAGGACGGCCTTCATGTTCTCCTTCACGCGCGGGTCGATGACGCGCGGGCCGGAGACGTAGTCGCCGTACTCGGCGGTGTCGGAGACGCTCCAGCGCTGCTTGGCGATGCCGCCCTCCCACATGAGGTCGACGATGAGCTTGAGCTCGTGCAGCACCTCGAAGTAGGCGATCTCGGGCTGGTAGCCGGCCTCGACGAGGGTCTCGAAGCCGTACTGGACGAGCTGCGAGGTGCCGCCGCAGAGCACGGCCTGCTCGCCGAACAGGTCGGTCTCGGTCTCCTCGGTGAAGGTGGTCTTGATGACGCCGGCGCGGGTGCCGCCGATGGCCTTCGCGTAGGACTTCGCGGTCTCCCAGGCGGTGCCGGTCGCGTCGTTCTCGACAGCGATGATGTCCGGGATGCCGCGGCCGGCGACGAACTCGCGGCGCACGGTGTGGCCGGGGGCCTTCGGCGCGATGAGGATGACGTCGACGCCCGCGGGCGCCTCGATGTAGCCGAAGCGGATGTTGAAGCCGTGCGCGAAGGCGAGGGTCTTGCCCTCGGTCAGCGCGGACGCGATCTGCTCGCTGTAGATCGCGCGCTGGTGCTGGTCCGGCGCGAGGATCATGATCAGGTCGGCCCAGGCCGCGGCGTCGGCGACGCTCTTGACCTCGAAGCCGTCGTCCTCGGCCTTGGCGGTCGACTTCGACCCCTCCTTCAGCGCGATGACGACCTGGACGCCGGAGTCGCGGAGGTTCTGCGCGTGCGCGTGGCCCTGCGAGCCGTAGCCGACGATCGCGACCTTCTTGGACTGGATGATGGAGAGGTCGGCGTCGGCGTCGTAGATGAGCTCGGTCACGTGGTGAGTCCTTTTCTGTAGTGGAGAGTTCGCGGTCAGTTCTTGAAGACGCGCTCGGTGATCGACTTGGAGCCGCGCCCGATGGCGAGCAGGCCCGACTGCGCGATCTCCTTGATGCCGTAGGGCTCGATCACCCGCAGGAACGCGTTTGTCTTGCCGGTGTCGCCGGTGACCTCGATCACCAGGGCGTCCGTCGCGACGTCGACCACGCGGGCGCGGAAGAGCGTGACGGCCTCGAGCACCTGCGAGCGCGTGACGTTGTCGACGCGGACCTTGACGAGCAGGTGCTCGCGCTGGACTGACTGGTCGGTGTCGAGCTCGACGATCTTGATCACGTTGACGAGCTTGTTGAGCTGCTTCGTGACCTGCTCGAGCGGCAGGTCCTCGACGTCCACGGCGACCGTGATGCGCGAGAGCCCGGCCAGCTCGGTCGGACCGACCGCCAGCGACTCGATGTTGAAGCCGCGGCGGGCGAACAGCCCGGCCACACGGGTGAGCAGTCCCGGCTTGTCCTCGACGAGCAGGGAGAGAACGTGGTGCGTCATGCGGGTCTACTCCTCGTCGTCCCAGGTCGGGCTGTGGTCTCGGGCGTACTGGACGTAGCTGTTGGAGACGCCCTGCGGGACCATCGGCCAGACCATGGAGTCGCGGCTGACGACGAAGTCGATCACCACGGGCCGGTCGTTGGTGGCGATGGCGAGGCGGATGGCGTCGTCGATCTCCTCCGGCTTCGTGACGCGGATGCCGAGCGCGCCGTAGGCGTCGGCGAGCTTCACGAAGTCGGGCACCCGGACGGTGTCGTGACCCGTGTTGAGGTCGGTGTTGGAGTAGCGGCCCTCGTAGAACAGGGTCTGCCATTGGCGCACCATGCCGAGCGAGGAGTTGTTGATCACCGCGACCTTGATCGGGATGTCGTTGATCGTGCAGGTGGCGAGCTCCTGATTGGTCATCTGGAAGCAGCCGTCGCCGTCGATCGCCCATACGGTGCGCTCGGGCTCGCCGACCTTGGCGCCCATCGCCGCGGGCACGGAGTAGCCCATGGTGCCGGCGCCGCCGGAGTTCAGCCACGAGTTGGGGCGCTCGTACTTGATGAACTGCGCCGCCCACATCTGGTGCTGGCCGACGCCGGAGGCGAAGACGCCCTCGGGGCCGGTGATCTCGCCGATGCGCTTGATGACGTACTGCGGCGAGAGCAGGCCGTCGTTCGGCTCGGTGTAGCCGAGCGGGAACTCCGTCTGCAGGCCCTTGAGGTAGCTCCACCACTCGGAGGTGTCGGCGCGGCCGTCGGACGAGGCCTTGGCGAACGCGTCGGTGAGGTCCGGGAGGACGTCCTTCAGGTCGCCCACGATCGGCACGTCGGCGGTGCGGATCTTGGAGATCTCGGCCGGATCGATGTCGACGTGCACGACCTTGGCGTGGGGCGCGAAGAGCGCCGCCTTGCCGGTCACGCGGTCGTCGAAGCGCGAGCCCAGCGCGAGGATCAGGTCCGCCTCCTGCAGCGCGAGCACCGCGGGGACGGTGCCGTGCATGCCGGGCATGCCCAGGTGCTGCTCGTGCGAGTCCGGGAACGCTCCGCGCGCCATCAGCGTGGTCACCACGGGAGCGCCGCAGGCCTCGGCGAACGCCTTCAGCTCGGCGGCCGCGCGGGCGCGGATGATGCCGCCGCCCACGTAGAGCACCGGCTTCCTCGACTCGACCAGCAGCTGGGCCGCGGCCTGGATCTGCTTGCCGTGGGCCTTCGTGACCGGCCGGTATCCGGGCAGGTCGATCTTCGGCGGCCAGAGGAACGGCGCCTGGTCCTGCTGCGCGTCCTTCGTGATGTCGACCAGCACGGGGCCGGGGCGGCCGGTGGTGGCGATCAGCGCGGCGGAGGCGAGGGCCGAGGGGATGTCCTCGGGGCGCGTCACGAGGATGGAGTGCTTCGTGATCGGCATCGTGATGCCGACGATGTCCGCCTCCTGGAACGCGTCGGTCCCCATGAGCGTCGAGAACACCTGGCCGGTGATCGCGAGCATCGGGACCGAGTCCATGTAGGCGTCCGCGATCGCGGTGACCAGGTTGGTCGCTCCGGGGCCCGAGGTCGCGATGCAGACGCCGAGCTTCCCGGTCGCCGAGGCGTAGCCCTCGGCGGCGTGGCCGGCGCCCTGCTCGTGGCGGACCAGGATGTGCCGGACCTTCGAGGAGTCCATCAGCGGGTCGTAGACCGGGAGGATCGCGCCGCCGGGCAGGCCGAAGACGTCCTCGATCCCGAGCATCTCGAGCGAGCGGACGACCGCCTGCGCTCCGGTGAGGACCTCGGCCGCGGGGGCGGTACCGGGAGCGTGGGCGGGTCGGGGTGGCTGGGGCGTCGGTGCGGGCTGCACGGCGGACGGATCCGGAGTCATGCGGGTGTCGATTCCTTCAGGAGGTGGTGCGGCGGCGGGCAGAGCCGGAGGCGAGTGCCCGGGAACGCGAGTGCGCGGCCGGCCGGAGCGGGCCGGGTCACCCGGTGACGGCGCCCTCGGCTGCCGAGCGGACGAGCTTGGCGTACTTGGCGAGGACACCGCGGGTGTAGCGCGGAGGGAGAGGGGCCCAGCCTTCTCGGCGGGCGGCGAGCTCGGACTCGTCGACGAGTAGGTCGATCGAGCGAGCGGCGATGTCGACCCGAATCGGGTCTCCGTCGCGAACGAATGCGATGGGACCTGCGTCCACCGATTCGGGAGCTATGTGGCCGATGCACAGGCCGGTTGTGCCGCCTGAGAATCGTCCGTCCGTCAACAGTAGTACATCTTTTCCGAGCCCGGCCCCCTTGATGGCGGCGGTGATGGCGAGCATCTCGCGCATGCCGGGGCCGCCCTTGGGGCCCTCGTAGCGGATGACCACCACGTCGCCCTTCTCGATCCGGCCCTCGGTCAGGGCGTCCATCGCGGCGCGCTCGCGCTCGAACACGCGGGCCGGACCCTCGAAGACGGAGGCGTCGAAGCCGGCGGTCTTGACGACCGCGCCCTCGGGGGCGAGCGAGCCCTTGAGGATGGTGAGCCCGCCGGTCGCGTGGATCGGGTTGTCGAGGGTGCGGATGACCTCGCCGTCCAGCGGCGCGAT
This sequence comes from Rathayibacter sp. AY1E2, assembly GCF_002932325.1. Classification (NCBI taxonomy): domain Bacteria; kingdom Bacillati; phylum Actinomycetota; class Actinomycetes; order Micrococcales; family Microbacteriaceae; genus Rathayibacter; species Rathayibacter sp. AY1E2. Next base: position 73,188 of record NZ_PSVO01000007.1, on the reverse strand, counting down.
GTCCATCGCGGCGAGGTTCTCGGCGACCGTTCTCCCGGTGACCGTCAGGCAGTCGCCGTGGAGCAGCCCGGCGTCCAGGAGCGCCTTCATCACGGCCGGGACGCCGCCGTGGCGGTCGACGTCGTTCATGACGTACTTGCCGAAGGGCTTGAGGTCGCCGATGTGCGGGATCGTGTCGCCGATGCGGTTGAAGTCGTCGATCGTCAGGTCGACCTCGGCCTCGTTGGCGATCGCGAGCAGGTGCAGGATGACGTTGGTCGACCCGCCGAAGGCCATCGCCACCGCGATCGCGTTCTCGAACGCCTCCTTGGTGAGGATGTCGCGGGCCGTGGTGCCGTTGCGCAGCAGCTCGACGACGGCCTCGCCGGACTTGCGGGCGAAGTAGTCGCGGCGGCGGTCGGCGGCGGCGGGCGAGGCGGAGCCGGGCAGGCTCATGCCGAGCGCCTCGGCGACGCTGGCCATGGTGTTGGCGGTGTACATGCCGCCGCAGGAGCCCTCGCCCGGGGCGAAGGCGCACTCGATGCGCTTGGCGTCCTCCTCGGACATGATCCCGGCCTTGACGCCGCCGACGGCCTCGAAGGAGTCGATGATCGTGATGTCCTTCTCGGTGCCGTCCGAGAGCTTGACCCAGCCCGGGGCGATCGAGCCGGCGTAGACGAACACGGCGGCGAGGTCGAGGCGGGCCGCGGCCATCAGCATGCCGGGCAGCGACTTGTCGCAGCCGGCCAGCATGACGGTGCCGTCCAGGCGCTCGGCCATCATCACGGTCTCGACGGAGTCGGCGATGACCTCGCGGGAGACGAGCGAGAAGTGCATGCCCTCGTGGCCCATCGAGATGCCGTCCGAGACGGAGATGGTGCCGAACTGGAGCGGGTAGCCGCCGCCGGAGTGCACGCCCTCCTTCGCGGAGCGCGCGAGGCGCTCGAGCGAGAGGTTGCAGGGGGTGATCTCGTTCCACGAGGACGCGATGCCGATCTGGGGCTTCTCCCAGTCGTCATCGCCCATCCCGACCGCCCGCAGCATCCCGCGCGACGTCGTGGCCTCGATGCCGTCCGTGACGGTGCGCGAGCGGGGCTTCCAATCGATTTCCGGCATGCGATGAGGCTACCGCCTCGCGCGCAGTGCCCCTGCTCGCCGGGCGGACCCGGACCGGCCCGCGCACCCGTCCCGGCCCCGGCCTCCGGCAGCGGCACCGGATGCGGACGTCCCCGCGGATCTCCGACTCGTCGCGAACGGCCGCTCCCCGCGTCGGCGGACGGCCGTCCGCAGCGGGTCGACGGAGCCGCACCGCGAGGGCGGCCGGCGCTGACGGCCGGAAGGGAGCTGCTACTCCGCGCGCAGGTCGGCCAGCAGCCGGAGCGCGTGCGCGACCTGCTCGGGGCCGCGGACCCGGTAGGAGGCCGCGGTGGTGCCCTCGCCGCTCTTGATGCCGACGTCGCCGGAGCCGAGGACCGCGAAGGCGTCCTCGTCCGTCACGTCGTCGCCCGCGTAGAGCACGGCGGTCGCGCCGGTGTAGCGGCGGAGGTGCTGCACGGCCTCGCCCTTGGTGGTCGAGCGGACCGAGAACTCCAGGACGTTCTTGCCCTCGCGGACGGTGACCCCCTGCACCTCGGCGCGCGCCTCGGAGAGGGCGACGACGTGGGCGACGCGGCTGTGGCGCTCGGTCGCGAGGCGGGTGTGCAGGGCGAAGCCGGCGGGCTTGTCCTCGATCCAGACGTTGTCGATCCCGCGGGCGATCCCCTTCAGGACGTCCTCGAGCACTCCCACCTTCTCGAGCTCGTCGTCGTCGAGCCGGACCGCGTCCTCCTCGGGGTCGAGGCGGATCTCGATGCCGTGGGAGCCGACCAGCAGCGCCTCGTCCGGCAGCTGCGAGACCTCCTCCAGGCTCCCGAGCGCCCGGCCGGAGACCAGCGCGACCCGGGTGCCGGGGAGGGCGAGGAGCCGCAGCACGGCCTCGCGCGCCTCGGGGAGCGCCCGCGCGCGGGCGGGGTCGTCGACCTCGGGTGCGAGGGTGCCGTCGAAGTCGAGGGCCACCAGGAGCCGGTCGGTCGCGGCGAGCTCCCGCAGCGCCGCCGCGAGCCGCTCGGGCACTCCCTCGCTCATCGCGCGCCGCCGTCGAGCTCGCGGTCGTCGGCGGCCTCCCGCTCGAGCTCGGCCGCCTGTCCGTGGGCCGCGTCGTCGCGGTGCTCGGCCTCCTGGCCGTGCGGCGCCTCCTGCCCGCGGGCGGCGGGCCGCACGTCGAGCTGCTGGCCGGCCGCGTGCTCCGCGAGAGCGGAGAGGAACGACTCGGACCAGCGCGCCACGTCGTTCTCGAGCACGCGGCGACGGAGCGCGCGCATGCGCCGGGTGCGCTCGACGCGCGGCATCCGCGCCGAGGCCTCCATCGCGTCCTTCAGCCCCGAGATGTCGTGCGGGTTCACCTGCACGGCCTGCTTGAGCTCGTCGGCCGCTCCGGCGAACTCGCTCAGCACGAGCACGCCGTCGTTGTCGAAGCGGGAGGCGACGTACTCCTTCGCGACGAGGTTCATCCCGTCGCGCAGCGCCGTCACGAGCATGACGTCGGCGGCGAGGTAGAGCGCCACCATCTCCTCGCGCGGGTAGCCGTGGTGGAGGTAGCTGATCGCCGGGTGCCCGAGCGTGCTGTAGTCGCCGTTGATCCGGCCGACCTGCAGCTCGATGTCGTCGCGCAGCTGCCGGTAGGTGTCCACGCGCTCGCGGCTCGGGCTCGCGACCTGCACCAGCACCGCGTCCTCGGAGGTGAGGCGGCCGTCCGCCAGGAGCTCGCCGAAGGCCTTCAGGCGGTGGCCGATCCCCTTGGTGTAGTCGAGCCGGTCGACGCCGAGCATGATCGTCGCGGGGTTGCCCAGCTCGGCGCGGATCTCGGCGGCGCGGGCCTGGATCTCGGGGGTGCGCGCCATCGCCTCGAACGACGCGGAGTCGATCGAGATCGGGAAGTGCCGGGCGACGACCGGGCGCACGCTCGCCCCGCGCCGCGAGCGGTTGACGCGGCGGGTGCCGCCGACGGCCTCCTCCTCGACCGGGACCTCGACGACCGTGCTGCGGGTGTCGTAGCCCAGCAGGCGCCGGACCGCGCGCAGGAAGCTGCCCGCGTCGCCCTGGCGCTGGAAGCCGATCACGTCGGCGCCGAGCAGGCCCTCGACGATCTGCCGGCGCCACGGGAGCTGCGCGAAGATCCCGTAGGGCGGGAACGGGATGTGGTTGAAGAAGCCGATCGTGACGTCGGGCCGGAGCTCCCGCAGCATCTTCGGCACGAGCTGGAGCTGGTAGTCCTGCACCCAGACCACGCCGTCCTCCTCCGTCACGGCCGCGGCCGCCTCGGCGAAGCGCTGGTTGACCCGCACGTAGGCGTCCCACCAGTCGCGGTGGTAGGTCGGGGGCGCGATCACGTCGTGGTACAGCGGCCAGAGCGTGTCGTTCGAGAAGCCCTCGTAGTAGTCCTCGAGCTCCTGCGCGCTGAGGGCGACGGGGACGATCTGCACGCCGTTGTCGACGAACGGGGCGACCTCCTCGTCGGCCACGCCGGGCCAGCCGACCCAGGCGCCCTCGTTCGCGCGCATCACGGGCTCGAGCGCGGTGACCAGCCCGCCGGGCGAGGTCTTCCAGGAGGCGGTGCCGTCCTCGGCCACGACGCGGTCCACGGGGAGGCGGTTCGAGACGACCACGAACGCGTTGCGCTCGGTCCCTCCCGAGGTCCCGGCGTCGGTCCTGTCAGCGGCGGAGGAGGCGGAGGCGGAGTGCGGAGGAATGGTGGTCCCTTTTCGTCGGTCGAGCCGTCGTCGTGCCCGTCGAGGCTATCAGCCGGCCCCGCACGGGGGACGGCGGGTCAGCCCTGCACGAGGGCGAGGGCGAGCGTCGCTCCGCCCACCGTCGGGACGACCGCGACGAGTCCGAGGAGCGCGTACTGGCGCCACGAGACGTGCACGCCCAGCGCGGTCAGCCTCTGGTGCCAGAGCAGGGTGGCGAGCGAGGCCCACGGGGTGAGCAGCGGTCCGGCGTTCACGCCGATCAGCAGGGCGACCAGTCGGAGCGGATCCGCCGCGACGGGCTCGAGGGCGAGGTAGGCGGGCAGGTTGTCGACCAGGTTGGAGGCGACCGCGCCGGAGCCGGCGAGGCGCAGCAGGTCGAGCGTCCCGCTCCCCTCCCCCGCGACCACGGCGAGCGCCGCGCCCAGCCCGAGCTGGTGCGCCGCCTCCATCGCCACGAAGAGGCCCGACGCGAACACGACGAGCTGCCACGGCAGGAGGGCGGGCGTGAGCGCCGCGGGACGGCGCACCGCGAAGAGGACGATCAGCGCGACCGCGGCGACCGTCGCCGGGATCCACACCTCGAGGCCCGAGACGAGCGCCGGCAGGAGCAGCGCCACGACGATCCCCGCGCCGACCAGCAGCACCCGGTCCTCCACCGGCGTCCGCTCCCCCGGGGTGTAGCGCCCGGCCAGCTCGCGCCGGTAGCGGATCGCGAGGATCAGCACGGGCACGACGGCCGCGACGAGCGCGGGCACCGCGGTCAGCGCGGCGAAGGCGAAGGGGCCCTCGACCCCCAGGCGCCGCTGCGCGAGCAGGTTGGTGAGGTTCGAGACGGGGAGGAGGAGGGAGGCGCAGTTCGCCAGCCAGACCGTGGCCATCGCGAACGGCAGGGGCGGGACGCGCACGTGCGCCGCGAGCAGGACCACGACCGGGGTCAGGAGCACGGCGGTCGTGTCGAGCGAGAGGAACACCGTGCTGACGACGGCCATCGCCACCACCAGCAGCCAGAGCACCGCGGTCCGCCCGCGGCCCCACTCGGCGGAGCGCTCGGCGACCACGGTGAAGACGCCGGCCTCGGAGGCCAGCTCGGCGACCACGGTCACCGCGACCACGAAGCCGAGGATCGGCGCCGTCCGCTCGACCAGCTCGCCCAGCGCGTCCATCGGGAGGACCCCCGTGACGACGGCCACCGCCCCGACGACGAGCAGCACCGCCCCGATCACAGCCGTGCGCATGTCGTTCCCGTTCTCCTCGGCGTGCCCCGGCTCGAGGATTCGGGTCCCGGCGGCGGTCCACCGTAGCGGGACAACCCCTCGGTGCTGTCAAGCGTTCCTCTGAGAGCTTTCGCACCCGCTAGCGTCGGGGTGAACACGGGAGGCACACGCATGCGCAAGTTCATCCTCAACTCCAGCGTCATCAGCGCGATCGTCGGCGGCTGGTCGATCCTGCAGACCACGCGCAAGGGCCCGCGCGACTGGCGCCTGGCCCTCCAGTGGGTCAGCTGGGCCATCTCGGTCACCGTCGCCCTGGGCTCCGTGTCCTACGACTCGAAGGAGATCGTCAAGGAGGAGCGCGGCAAGAATCGCGACCGCTAGGCCCTCCTGACGCGCCGCCTGCCCGCGGGGCGGCGTGTCAGCCGGTCTCCCGACCCGGTGGCGGCGACACTGTTCCCAGTCGCTGCCGGCACGGGAAACGGGGTTCGTCATGAGGTTTCGTCTGAGGCGTCGCAAGCCGGCCCCCGAGGTCGTCGAGTCGGCCCCCGTCCTCACGCAGGACGAGCTCTTCGCCGTCGTCCACGAGCGCCTCGCGGCCTTCGTCGGATCCGAGGGCGCCTGGGTCGTCACGCGCCGCAGCCACGACGACCGCGACCCGATCTTCCACGGGATGCTCGCGCGCTCCCTCGCCCACGAGCTCTCCGCCGCCATCCAGGAGGAGCAGCTCCGCGCCGGCGCCGAGCGGACGTCGTCCCCGGTCACCGAGGCGATCCCTGCGATGCGCGCCTCCACTCCCCCGGTGGAGCCGGCCGCCCTCACCTGGGAGCCGAAGCCGATCGCCGTCTGGGCGGAGCCGGCCCCCTCCGACGTCGCCGTCCCGACCCGCTCCTGACCCGAGCGGTCGGCCGGCGGGCTCGCCCTCCGGCCGACCCGACGAGCGACGTCGCCCTTCCCACTGATCGAGGAGGCGGCACCGCCGCCGTCCCGAGATCCCCGTAGCCGACCCTCCCCCGGCCGCCCGTCAGAGCGTCGGCCAGCTCCCGGGGCCCCCGCTGCCCGCCGGGTACTCGTCGAGCGGCACCCGATCCGCGTGCCACGCGTCGATCGCGGGCTGCACGATGCGCCAGCACTCCTCGGCGGCGTCCCCGCGGACCGAGAGCGACGGGTCGTCGTCGAGGATCCCCGAGATGACCTCGCCGTACGCCAGCAGCTCGCCCGCGCCGAAGGTCGCCTCCAGCGAGGCGCGCTCGAGCGTGTACGGGTCGCCGGGGCCGTTGATGTTCAGCTCGAGCGACATCTGGTCGGGCGCGAGGAACAGCCGCAGCACGGACGGCGCCTCGGTGCCCACGAAGCCGCGGGGCAGGTGCGGCACCGGCTTGAAGCGGATGACCACTTCGCGCCGCCGCTCCCCGAGCGCCTTGCCGGAGCGGAGGGTGAACGGCACGCCTGCCCAGCGCCAGGTGTCGATCTCGACGACCAGCTCGGCCAGCGTCTCGGTCCGGCGAGCGGGGTCCACGCCCTTCTCGTCCGCGTAGGCGGGCAGCTGGCGTCCGTCGATCGTCCCCGCCGTGTAGCGGGCGCGGCGCGAGCTCGCGGAGGGGTCGTCGCCGTGCAGGCGGGTGGCGCGCAGGACGATCGACTTCGCGTCCCGGAGGTCGGCCGCGTCGAGAGAGGACGGCGGCTCCATCGCGATCACCGCGAGGACCTGCAGCAGGTGGCTCTGGATCATGTCGGTCAGCGCGCCCGCGCCGTCGTAGTAGCTCGCCCGCCCCTCCAGTGCCAGCTGCTCGTCGTAGACGATCTCGACGCTCTCGATGTGCTCGGCCGACCACAGCGGCTCGAGGATCCGGTTCGCGAAGCGCAGGCCGAGCACGTTCATCACGGTCGCGCGGCCGAGGAAGTGGTCGACGCGGTGGATGCGGTCCTCGGGGACCAGCGCGGCGAGGCGCTGGTTGAGGGCGTGTGCGCTCGCCTCGTCGGTCCCGAACGGCTTCTCCAGCGCCAGCACGGTGCCCTCCGGCAGGTCGTGGGCGGCGAGCGCCTCGCAGGCCTTCGCCGCGATCGCCGGCGGAAGGGCGAAGTAGACCGCCACCGGACCGTCGCAGCTCGCGAGCAGTGCGGCGAGCGCCTCCGGATCGGTGACGTCGACCTGCTGGTAGCGCGTGCCGGAGGTGAGCGCGTCCACGCCCCCGCCCTGCGCCTCGACGGTGGCGAAGGAGGCGGTCAGCACCTCGTGCCAGTGCTCCTGGGTCCAGTCCTCGCGTCCCGCGCCGACGAGGTGGACCCGTCGGTCGGTCTCGCGGGTCAGCAGCTGGCCGACGGCGGGGAGGAGGAGCCGCGAGGACAGGTCCCCCGTCGCTCCGAGGATGAGCAGGGTCGAGACGGTCTGTGCCATGCGGCTCACCCTACGGCGGTGCTGAAGAGCCCCGCTCCGCCTTGACTGGGAGGCCACAGCCGCACCTGAGAGGATCGCCGCATGGTCTCCCCGATCGAGGACTACGCCGTCCTCTCCGACTGCCGCACGGCCGCTCTCGTCTCCCGCGACGGGGGGATCGACTGGCTGTGCCTGCCGCGCTTCGACTCCGCCTCCGTCTTCGGCGCCCTCCTCGGCGGCGACGACCAGGGGCGCTGGTTGCTCCGGCCGGTGGACGGGGAGGCGACGAGCGAGCGCCACTACCTCGGCGACACGCTCGCGCTGGTCACCCGGTGGACGACTCCCACCGGCGTCGTCGAGGTGGTCGACGTGATGCCGCTGCGCGACGAGCGCGCCGAGCTGGTGCGCCGGGTGCGCGGAGTGTCGGGGACCGTCCGGATGCGGCAGGAGCTGCGCATCCGCTTCGACTACGCCCGCACCATGCCGTGGGTGCGGCAGGAGGGGACGGACGAGGATCCGCTGCTCGTCGCCGTCGCCGGGCCCGACGCGGTCGTGGTGCGCGGAGTGCGGCTGAAGGCCGTCGACCACGCCCACGCGGCGGAGTTCGACGTCGACGCGGACGCGGTCGTCGACCTCTCGATGGCGTGGTTCCCCTCGCACCAGCGGGCGCCGAAGCGCCTCGACGTCGACCGCGCGCTGGAGCGCACGCTCTCCTGGTGGTCCGAGTGGGCGTCGGCGATCGACTACGACGGGCCGCACCGCGACGCCGTCGTCCGCTCGCTGCTGACCCTCCGCGCCCTGACCGACGACGAGACCGGCGGCATCGTCGCGGCGGCGACCACCTCGCTCCCGGAGCAGTTCGGCGGCGCCCGCAACTGGGACTACCGCTACGTCTGGCTCCGCGACGCCTCGCTCACCCTGCAGGCCCTGCTCGCGCACGGGTTCGAGCAGGAGGCGCAGAAGTGGCGGGCCTGGCTGCTCCGCGCGGTCGCGGGCGCGCCGGAGGACGTGCAGATCATGTACGGCCTCGCCGGCGAGCGCGACCTGCCCGAGCGGGAGATGCCGAGCCTGCCCGGCTACGACGGCGCCTCCCCCGTGCGGATCGGGAACGCCGCCGTCGACCAGTACCAGGCGGACGTGATCGGCGAGGTGATGGTCGCTCTGCACGAGGCCCGCGTGGCCGGAGTGGACGAGACGGAGTTCTCCTGGCCGCTCCAGCGCGCGCTCCTGGGCTTCGTCGAGACCAACTGGCAGCGGCCGGACAACGGCATCTGGGAGATCCGGGGCGAGCCGCGCCACTTCACGCACTCGCGGGTCATGATCTGGGCCGCGCTCGATCGGGGTGTCCGCGCCGTGCGCGAGAACGGCCTGCCCGGTCCGGTCGAGACCTGGGAGCGCCTCCGCGACGAGGTGCGCGCCGAGATCGAGGCCCAGGGCTTCGACGCCGAGCGCGGCCACTTCGTGCAGTCCTACGGCTCACCCGAGGTCGACGCGTCGCTCCTCGTGCTGCCGATGGTCGGCTTCGTCCCCGCCGACGACCCGCGGATGCTGGGCACCGTCGCCGAGCTGGAGCGCGTGCTCCTGCAGGACGGCCTGCTGCACCGCTACCGGACCGAGTCCTCGGTCGACGGCCTCGCCGGCGGCGAGCACCCGTTCCTCGCCTGCTCCTTCTGGCTCGTCCGGCAGTACGCCGACTCCGGCCGGATCGACGACGCGCGGACCCTGATGGACCGGCTCGTCGGGCTCTGCAACGACGTGGGCCTCCTCTCGGAGGAGTACGACGTCGAGGGCCGCCGGCACGCGGGGAACACTCCCCAGGCCCTCTCCCACCTCGCCCTGGTGCAGGCGGCCGACGCGATCGCGGCAGCCCGATGAGGCGCCGCCGCGTCGTTCTCGCGAGCATCGGCGGAGTCCTCGGAGTCGCGGTCCTCGGCTTCCTCACCTGGAGCTCGATCGTCAGCGGCCCCGACGAGGACGCCCTCGCCCGCGTGCGCGCCGATCCGGCGATCGCGGTCGAGCGCACGGACGACGCGCTCGTGATGACGCCGACCTCGACCGGTGAGCTGGCCGGCACGGGCCTGGTCTTCATCCCCGGAGCGAAGGTCGACGCCTCCTCCTACGAGGCGACCCTGGCTCCGCTGGTCGAGGCCGGGGCGACCGTCGTGATCACGCGGCCGATCCTGCACCTGGCCTTCTTCGATCTCCGCTCGCTCGAGACCTTCACCAGCCAGGCCGAGGGCGTCGACCGCTGGCTCGTCGGCGGCCACTCCCTCGGCGGCGTGAAGGCCTGCCAGTGGGCCGAGGACCCGGCGGTGGCGGGCCTGGTGCTGCTCGGCAGCTACTGCGCGAACGACCTCTCGGGCTCCGGGCTCCCCGTCCTCAGCGTCAGCGGATCGGAGGACGGGCTCAGCACGCCGGAGAAGGTCGCCGACGCGAGCGTCCGGCTGCCCTCCTCCGCCGACCTCGTCGAGATCGACGGCGCCAACCACGCCGACTTCGGCTGGTACGGGCCGCAGGCGGGCGACGGCGAGGCGACCATCAGCCACGAGGAGGCGGACGCGCGCATCGCCGAGGCCCTCCTGGGCTTCAGCCGCGAGGTCGGCTGAGTCGCCCGCTCCCGCTTGACCTCGAGCGCACTCGAAGTCGTAGGTTGACGCCATGTCCACCGCCACCGCCGCCCCGGCCGAGCCGGAGGCGCTGTCGATCTCGCAGGTCGCCGCCGTCACCGGTCTCACCGTGCACACCCTGCGCTACTACGAGCGCGCCGGTCTCATGCTCGACCCGGTCGAGCGCGCCTCGTCGCAGCACCGCCGCTACCGGCCGGCCGACGTCGGCTGGGTCGACTTCCTCACCAAGCTCCGCGCGACCGGGATGCCGATCGCGCGGATCCGCGAGTACGCCCGGCTCCTCCGGATCGGGCCCGCTACGGAGCCGGAGCGCCTCGCGCTGCTCCGGACGCACCGCGAGGAGGTCGAGGCGCAGCTCGCCCGGACACACGCCAGCCTCGCCGCGATCGACATCAAGATCGCGGCGTACCAGGAGAGGACCACCCACTGATGAAGACGATCACCCTCGGATCCGACGTCGCCGCCCTCGAGGTCTCGCGCCTCGGTCTCGGCGCGATGGGCATGTCGGCGTTCTACACCGGCGCCGGCACCGACGACGCGGAGTCGATCCGCACCGTGCACCGCGCCCTCGATCTCGGCGTCACGTTCCTCGACACCGCCGAGATCTACGGCCCGTACACCAACGAGGAGCTGCTCGGCCGCGCGCTGGCAGGCCGCCGCGACGAGGTCGTGCTGGCGAGCAAGTTCGGCATGATCCGCCACCGCGGCGACGGGGGCCGCGGACTCGACGGCTCCCCGGAGAACCTGCGGCTCGCCGTCGAGGGCTCGCTCGCGCGCCTCGGGACCGACCGCATCGACCTCTACTACCAGCACCGCATGGACCCGGGCGTCCCGGTCGAGGAGACCGCCGGGGCCTTCGCGGAGCTGATCCAGGAGGGCAAGCTCCGCGGCTACGGCCTCTCGGAGGCGGCGCCCGCGACGATCCGGCGCGCTCACGCCGTGCACCCGGTCACCGCTGTGCAGTCCGAGTACTCGCTCTGGACCCGCGACCCCGAGGCGGAGGTGCTGCCGGTCCTCCGCGAGCTCGGCATCGGCTTCGTCCCGTACTCGCCGCTGGGCCGCGGCTTCCTCACGGGCAGCATCCGCTCGGTCGCCGAGCTGGGCAGCGACGACTTCCGCCGCGACAACCCCCGCTTCGCCGACGGAGCGCTGGAGGCGAACCTCCGCATCGTGGAGGCCGTCGACCGTGTGGCGGCAGAGGCGGACGCGACCGCCGCGCAGGTGGCGCTCGCCTGGCTGCTCGCCCAGGGCGAGGACATCGCTCCGATCCCGGGCACCAAGCGCGTCTCGCGCATCGAGGAGAACGCCGCCGCGGACGCCCTCGTGCTGACCGCGGAGCAGCTCGACGTCCTCGGCTCGCTCGAGGCCCCCGTCGGCGACCGCTACGCCGACATGAGCTCCGTGAACCGCTGACCGCCCTGCGGGACGCCGCTCGCCGCGCGCACCCCGGGTGCGGCCGTGCGAGCGGCGTCCTCGCAGGAGTCAGTCCCGCGGCGGCAGCTCCCGCTTCGGGGTGTCCCGCAGGTCGATGAGACCCGTGAACATCGCCCCCCGCTCGTTCGAGCGCTCGTCGCCCGAGAACAGGTTGTCCGGGGCGGAGGACCCGTGCCGGCGCGGGGTCGCGGCGGGAGCGGGCTCCCGCTCCATCTCGACGCGCTGACGCGGCAGGGCGACGGGGTCGTTCTCGTGCAGCCACGAGACGAGCCGCTCGCGCACGTAGCAGCGCAGGTCGAAGAGCGTCGGCGCGTCCTTCGCGGTGACGAGCACCCGGATCCGGACGAAGCCGCCCGTCGCGTCGGTCACCTGCAGCACGCTGGTGCGCCGGTCCCAGAGGTCGGTCTCCTCGAGCATGCGGTGCAGCTCCTCGCGCATCTGCTCGGGGCTGACCCGCCAGTCCAGGTCGAGCTCGACGGCGCCGAGCAGCTCGGACCCGGTGCGGGTCCAGTTCTGGAACGGCTGGGTCGTGAAGTAGTTCGTGGGCAGCACCAGGCGGCGGTCGTCCCAGAGGTGGACGACGACGTAGGTCAGCGTGATCTCCTCGATCCGCCCCCACTCGGTCTCGACGATCACCACGTCGTCCAGGCGGATGGCGTCGCTGAAGGCGAGCTGCATCCCGGCGAAGATGTTCGTGAGGCTCGACTGCGCGGCCAGGCCCGCCACGATCGAGAGCACGCCGGCCGAGGCCAGGAGGCTCGCACCGGCCGTGCGGGCCTCGGGGAAGGTCAGCAGCGAGGCGCCGATCGCGATGACCACGACGGCCGCCACGGCGACCCTCCGGATGATCGTCATCTGCGTGCGGAGGCGGCGTGCCCGGCGGTTGTCGGCCGTGTCGGTCCGGTAGCGCTCGGCGCCCAGGTCCTCGAGGAACACGAACAGGGATCCGATCACCCACGCCGCCGCGCCGATCGTGGCGATCTGGAACACCCGCTGCACGAGACCCGGCCAGGGGTCGCCCGACACGGTGGCGGCGAGCGCGGCCCAGACCGCGATGGTCATCAGCAGCACGCGGAACGGGATGCGCAGACGCCGGATCAGCAGGCGCGCCCAGGTCTTGCGCTTGCCGACCGAGCGCAGCACGAGGGCGACGACGGCGGTCGCGACCACGGCGATCACGACCGCGATCACCACGGCGAGCGCGATCGAGCCGATCACGGGGAGGACGTCTTCGGGCACATCGGTCCTTTCTGGAGGGGAAACGGAAGCGAACGGAGATCCTGCCACGCGAACGGGGGTCGGTCCGCATTCTGCGCCGGACACCGTGCGGATGCTCAGGCGCCTGTTGGCGTCGGCGGACGGAGACGTCGACCCCGCCTGGAGCACCGTCGCCCGGGCCTTCACCCGGACGGGCATCACCCTGAGCCTGACCGCCGCCGCCGCCGCCGCCGATCAGGCCCGGGCCTCGGACGCGCTCGACATCGGGATCGGCTCCACGAGCGTCGGCTTCCGCGGAGTCCTGCCGCTGCTCGACCCGTCGACCGCCGCACCCTCCAGCGAGTGAGCACGGGCCGGCGCTCCCCCCGCGGGCGCTCCGAGGAGGTCGGGAACGGACACGGACCGGGAACGACGAAGCCCCGCACCTCACGAGGAGGTGCGGGGCTGGTGGTGCACCCCCTCGGACTTGAACCGAGAACCCACTGATTAAGAGTCAGTTGCTCTGCCGATTGAGCTAGAGGTGCGTTCCGGCCGGCTGATCGTGCGTGCCGAACCGAGGGATCACATTACCAGCGTCTCCCCCCGTCTCGTCAAATCGAGTGCGACGGACCGCCCGCGGCAGCGATCGGAGGCTCCGCGGGACCCACCGGTATCGTGGTCGCGTGATCCCGCAGAGCAGTGACCAGAGCTTCGACGACGACCTCCGACTCGCCCTCCGCCTGGCGGACGCGGCCGATGCGATCTCGCGGGAGCGGTTCGGCGCGCTCGACCTCGTCGTGGACACGAAGCTCGACCGCACCCCGGTCACCGACGCCGACCGCGCCGTCGAGGAGGCGATCCGCGCGCTGCTCGCCGCCGAGCGTCCGGACGACGCGATCCTCGGCGAGGAGTTCGGCACCTCGGGCGAGGCCTCGCGGCAGTGGATCCTCGACCCGATCGACGGCACCGCCCACTTCCTCCGCGGCGTCCCGATCTGGGCGACCCTGATCGCGCTCGCGGTCGACGGCGTCCCCGTCGTCGGAGTCGTCTCCGCTCCCGCTCTCGGCACGCGCTGGTGGGCGGCCGAGGGCTCCGGCGCCTGGGCCGTCGAGCTGGAGGCCGGGGCCGAGCCGCGACCGCTGCGCGTCTCGGGGATCGACACGCTCGCCTCGGCGACCTTCAGCTACAACAGCATTCAGCAGTGGGAGGGCGCGGGCCGTCTCCCGCAGCTGCTCGAGCTCGCCGGCGCCGTCTGGCGCGACCGGGCGTACGGGGACGCGTGGCCCTACATGCTCGTCGCCGAGGGTCTCCTCGACGGTGCGGGCGAGTTCGACGTGAAGCCCTACGACCTGGCGGCCCTGGTGCCGATCGTGCAGGAGGCGGGCGGCCGCTTCACCTCCGCCGACGGGGAGGACGGGCCGTGGCACGGCAGCGCCGTCGCCACCAACGGCCTGCTGCACGACGAGGTGCTCGCGATCGTGGCGCCGCGATGAGGAGCCGGACGGCCGCGCTCGCCTCGGCGGCGCTCCTCCTGCTCCTCTCGGGCTGCTCCTCCGTCGTCGGGCCGGACGGCCCGGAGGCCGTGCGTGACGAGGGCGGCACGGTGGCGACCGCCGGCGTCACCGACGTGTTCTCGTTGCGGCGCGGCGACTGCCTGGCCGACCCGGGCGACGACCGCATCGCCGACGTGGACGTCGTTCCCTGCGCCGAGGAGCACGAACTGGAGGTCTTCCACACGTTCGCGCAGCCCGGAGACCGCTACACCAGCCGCAACACGCTGCTCGCCCAGGCCGAGGCGGGCTGCGAGCCGGAGTTCGGCGCCGTGATGGGGATCGCCTACGGCGACTCCGCCCTCGAGTACCGCTCGCTCGTCCCCTCCGAGGTCGGCTGGCGCCACGGGGACCGCACGATCGTCTGCGCGGTCCTCGATCCGGCCGACGACTCCACCACCGGCAGCCTCGTCGGCTCCGCTCGCTGACCACGGCTCCGATCGACCCCCGTTCGGCTCATTGACACGCGCTCCGGCGGAGCGCAGGGTGAAGGGACGACCGGCAGGCGCGAGGGGGCGCGGAGACCGGCGGCTCAGGAGTCGACATGCAGGACCGGCACGATCAGGAACCCCCCGAGCGCTCGCGCACGGCCGAGCAGCACTGGGGACCGGCGGACAGCCTGTTCCCGAGGCTCCACCGGCAGAGCTCCCTGCTCGCCGCGGCGGAGGCGGTCGCGCGGGTCGACGGGCCCGGCCCGGGCGACGTCTGGTCGCGGCTCCTGCACGACTACGCCCACGCCTCCGACCGCGTCGTCTCGGTGGACGGCGACGCCGAGGCCGCCACGCTCGGCTGGCTGAAGCCGCGCGGGGTGGTCTCGCTGCTGGTCACCGAGCGGTGCGACGACGACGCCGCCGCCGAGCACCTGGTGGCCGCGCTCGCCGCGATGAACGCCGTGACCCTCTCCGTGCACGAGGCGCGAGCAGCACGGCTCCGTCCTCTGCTGGAGGCACTGCACCGGCTCCTGCCCGACGCGTTCGCCGAGCTGCCGGTGGACCGCAGCGCCCACTACCCGGCCGGCACCGCCGTCGCCGTGCTGGCGCCCGGCGTGCTCTACCGGGACTGGGCCCCGCCGCAGGCTCTCGCCGGCCCGGCGCACGACGACGACGACCGGCTGGCGATGCTCACCCTCTACGGGCGGATCAGACAGCTCGACGTGCGACCGTCGTGAGGGCGGCGGAGCGGAGCTCCCAGTGTGCGACGACGACCGGTGGTGGAGATGGGGGGAATCGAACCCCCGTCCATCGCTGTGATTCTGCGCCTTCTACGGGTGTAGCCGATGAGAGCGTTCTGCTCGGCCCCGACCGTTACCATCGGCGCATCGGTCGACGGGCCCAGCCCGAGTGCAAGTCCCGCGTCGCCCTCAGGCGTAACGACGCAGCAAGTCCTCTAGATGACGCCAGGATCCGGGGCGAGGACGCACCCACGGGCTGACGGACTATCTACTCTGGCTTAGGCAGCGAGAGCGAAGTCGGTGCGCTTCTGTTCGGCACCTGTGTTTTCCAGGGATCGTTGACGAGATGACCCTGGATCCTCGACCCGCTTCTCGCAGTTTCGCAGGCAATGTCGAAACCGATCATCCCCGCGAGCACTCGACGGCCCGGAGGCCGCTGGAGTGGGTCGTTCGTCGCACACTGTGGAGTTACGAGACCTAGTCTACCTCAGCTCCGCGGGCGGTCACCCGGCGGCGGCGCAGATCGAGCAGACCCAGCACGAGCGCGAGCGCGATCAGCCCGAGGGTGACGAAGTAGCCGTTGCGGAAGGCGTCGTGGTAGCGGTCCAGCCCCTCCGCCATCCCCTGCTCGCTCGCCAGCGTCGCGAAGAAGACGGCGGAGGCGCAGGCGGTGCCGACCGCGGTGCCCACGCGCTGGCCGAGCTGGCCCACGGAGCCCGCCACGCCGCCCTGCGCCGGCGGGATCTCGGCGAGGGTGAGCGTCTGGTTCGGCGACACGACGAAGCCGCCGCCGGCCCCGGCGACGAGCATCGCGGCACCCATGCCGTAGGCCGCGGTCTCGGCCGGGAGGAGCTCGGCGGCGAGCAGCACGAGCGTGAAGCCGATGACCACGAGCACGATGCCGAGCACCACCAGTGCGCGGCCGTAGCGCTGCACGAGCTTGCCGCCGTACCAGGCGGTCACCGCCGAGGTCAGCGCGAACGGGATGCTCACCATGCCGGCGAACACCGGCTCGAGGCCGAGCCCCTGCTGGAGGAAGAGCGTGGTGAGGAGGAAGGTCGCCGGGATCGCGGCGAAGTAGGAGGTCGCGACCAGGATGCCGTTGCGGTAGGAGCTCGTCCGGAAGATGCGGAAGTCGATGACGGGCGTCCGCCCCGACGCGGCGTAGTGCGCCTCCCAGCGCACGAAGACGGCGGCGGCGGCCGCGGCGAGGACCAGCCAGAACCAGCGGTAGGGCGAGTCCGAGGAGGAGCCCGTGGTCAGCAGGAACGGCAGCATGAACGCGAAGATCGCGACCGCCAGCAGGAGCAGGCCGACCGGGTCGAGGGACCGGTCTCCCTCGGGCCGCGAGCGCTTCTTCGGGATGAGCTTCCAGGCGAAGACCAGCGCGGCGACGCCCAGCGGGATGTTCATCCAGAACAGCAGGCGCCAGCCGTCCTGCTCGCCGCCGATCGCGATCAGGAGGCCGCCGAGGGTCGGGCCGAAGGCGGTCGACAGGCCGATGGTCGCGCCGAAGACCCCGAAGGCCCGGGCCCGCTCGGCGCCGGTGAACATCTGCTGCACCAGGCCGAGAACCTGGGGCATCTGGATGCCCGCGGCGACGCCCTGCAGGAAGCGCGCGACGACGAGCAGCTCGATCGACGGCGCGAGCGCGCAGAGCAGGCTCGTCACCGTGAACGCGGTCAGCCCGATGAGGAACAGCAGGCGGCGCGAGCGGATGTCGCCCAGCCGGCCGGCGGGCACGAGCGCCAGTCCGAAGGCGAGCGCGTAGCCCGCGACGATCAGCTGCAGCTGGCTCGCATCCGCTCCCAGCGAGCGCTCGATCGACGGCAGGCCGACGTTGACCTTCGAGAGGTCGAGGATCGTGATGGCCGCGACTCCGACGCTCACCGCGAAAGCGCGCCACCGCGTCTTCTCGTCGGCGGCGCTCAGGGCGGCGGGGGCGCTGTTCTCGGGGGAGGTCACGCGCCCCAGTCTCCCAAAGCACGGGGCGCGAAGAAGAGGCTTGCGCGGCACCCGTCGGACATCGCCCGTCGGGGCCTACTCGCCGAGGCGGCGGCGGGTCGACATCGCACGGTCCGCCTCGCGGCGGTCCTGGCGCTCTCGGAGGACCTGGCGCTTGTCGTAGTCCTTCTTGCCCTTGGCCACGGCAAGCTCGACCTTGGCCTTGCCGTCGCTGAAGTACAGCGAGAGCGGGATCAGCGTGTACCCGCCCTCCTTCACCTTGTTGTGGATCTTGAGGATCTGCGCCTTGTGCAGCAGCAGCTTGCGCTTGCGGCGCGGCGGGTGGTTCGTCCAGGTGCCCTGCGCCCACTCGTTGATGTGGACGGCGTCGAGCCACGCCTCGCCCCCGTCGACGAACGCGTAGCCGTCGACCAGCGAGGCTCGGCCGGCCCGGAGGGACTTCACCTCGGTGCCGGTGAGCACGAGGCCCGCCTCGTAGGTGTCCTCGATGAGGTAGTCGTGGCGCGCCTTACGGTTGGTCGCGACGACCTTCTGTCCCTGTTCTCTGGGCACGGCTGCTCCTCGGGTCGCGAGCGGATGAAGGGGGCGGGCATCGTCGGGGCGATGCACTGGTGGGCCGCCCCGAACGGGACAGCCCACCAGTATACGTCCGGTCCGGGATCAGACCCGCAGGTACCGCGCGATCGCGACGTTCGCCGAGACGGCGGCCAGGACGATGCCGACCACGATCAGGATCGGCACGACGATCAGAGCGTCGTCGAGTCCCACGAAGGAGGTCAGCGGGATCCGGTACGCCAGGAACCCCTGCACGAAGACCTGCACGATGGCGACCACCGCGACTCCCGCGAGGATCGAGCCGACCAGCGCGGCGAAGACCCCCTCGAGGATGAACGGGGTCTGGATGAACCTGTTCGAGGCCCCCACGAGCCGCATGATGCCCAGCTCCCGTCTCCGCGAGAACGCCGAGAGGCGGATCGTGGTGGCGATGAGCAGCACGGCCGCGACGAGCATCAGGACGGCGATGCCGATGGCCGTGTAGCTCGCCGCGTTGAGGATCGAGAAGATCTGGTCGAGGTACTGCCGCTGGTCGGTGACGCTCTCGACTCCCGAGACGCTCGACAGGCTCTCCACGATGACGTCCGACTGGGTCGGGTCCTTCAGGTTGATCCAGAAGGTCTGGTTGAGCAGGTCGGGAGTGACGTACTCGGCGACCGGGTTGCCCGCGAACTGCTCCTGGAAGTTCGCGTAGGCCTGGTCGTGGTCCTCGAAGTAGGAGCGGTCGATGTACGGCGCGAGCGTGGCGCCCTCGAGCTGGCCCTGCACCGCGTCGATCTGCTCGGCGGTGGCGTCGGAGCCGCTGCAGTTCGAGCCGCCGGAGGTGGCGGTGCACATGTACACCGCGACCTGCGCCTTGTCGTACCAGAAGTTCTTCATCTGGCCGATCTGCATCTGGAGCAGGATCGCCGTGCCGACGAAGGTGAGGGAGATGAAGGTCACCAGGATCACCGAGACGACCATGGAGACGTTGCGCCGGAGGCCGCTGGCGACCTCCGACCAGATCAGTGCGAATCTCACTTGACGGGTCCTACGTTCTGCTGGTCGTCGCCGGTCTCGTCGCCCTCGCCCGCGTGGGCGCGGAGGCCGAGGCGCGCGGCGAGCGACTCCTCGGGCAGGGCGCCGGTGTCGGCGGGGAGGAAGATCGGACCGGTCTGGCTCTGCAGCTCGACGACGCGCGGGGCGGCGGCGGGCTCGGCGGCCGGCTCCGGCTCGCGCTCCGGCTCGACGGCGGCGGAGCGGCGGCCCTCGGGGACGCGGGGCTGGGCGGCGGTCTGCGAGAGGCGGGCCGGCTCGGGCGGCGGGGCCGGGGCCTCCTGGCGCAGGTCGATCTCGGGGACCTCGGCGGGCGCGAGCTCGCTGTCGATGATCGCCGGGGGCGCGGGCTGCTCGGCGACCGCGTGGTCGTCCGCCGCCACGACCACGACGCCGTCGTGGACGACGGTGATGCTCTCGGTCTGGCCGTAGCCGCCCTGGCTCTCGTCGCGGACGATGCTGCCGGCCGAGAGCTCGATGACGCGGCGCTTCATCTGGTCGACGATGCCGGCCTCGTGGGTCGCCATGATCACGGTCGTGCCGCCCGCGTTGATCCGCTCGAGCAGCGCCATGATGCCGGCGCTCGTGGTCGGGTCGAGGTTGCCCGTGGGCTCGTCGGCCAGCAGGACGGCCGGCTTGTTGACGACGGCGCGGGCGATCGCGACGCGCTGCTGCTCGCCGCCGGAGAGCTCGTGGGGCAGGCGCGACGCCTTGCCCGCGAGGCCCACCATCTTGAGCGTGTCCGGGACGGCCTCCTGGATGTAGCCCTTCGACTTGCCGATCACCTGGAGGCTGAACGCGACGTTGTCGAAGACCGACTTGTTCGGCAGCAGCCGGAAGTCCTGGAACACGACGCCCATGTTGCGGCGGAAGTACGGGACCTTGCGGCTCGAGATCTTGCCGAGGTTCTGCCCGAGCACGTGGATCGACCCGGAGGAGGGGCGCTCCTCCTTGAGGATCAGGCGGAGGCAGCTCGACTTGCCGGAGCCGGAGGCGCCGACGAGGAAGACGAACTCGCCCCGGAGGATCTCGAGATCGATGGCGTTGAGGGCGGGTCTCGTGCCGCCCCGATACTGCTTGGAGACGTTGTCGAAGCGAATCATGTCGGTACGAGGGTAAGCGACGATCCCGAAGAGTCCGCCGAGGGGGCGCGCGGCGCGTCGGTGGGGACGCGCCCGCGCCGCGCTAGGAGGACTTCCGCCAGCGGATCCCGGCGGCGATGAAGCCGTCCAGATCGCCGTCGAACACGTGCGAGGGGTTGCCGACCTCGTGGTCGGTGCGCAGGTCCTTCACCATCTGGTACGGAGCGAGGACGTAGCTGCGCATCTGGTCGCCCCAGCTCGCGGTGATCGTGCCGGCGAGCTCCTTCTTGGTGGCCGCCTCCTGCTCCTTCTGCAGCAGCAGGAGCCGCGACTGGAGCACGCGCATCGCCGCGGCGCGGTTCTGGATCTGGCTCTTCTCGTTCTGCATCGACACGACGGTGCCGGTGGGCAGGTGGGTGAGGCGCACCGCGGAGTCGGTGGTGTTCACCGACTGGCCGCCGGGGCCGGAGGAGCGGAAGACGTCCACGCGGATGTCGTTGTCCGGGATCTCGATCGCCCCGGCCTCCTCCATCAGCGGGATGACCTCGACCGCGGCGAAGGAGGTCTGGCGCTTGCCCGCGGCGCCGAAGGGGCTCATCCGCACGAGGCGGTGGGTGCCGGCCTCGACCGAGAGCGTGCCGAAGGCGTAGGGGGCGTCGATCTGGAAGGTGGCCGACTTGATGCCCGCCTCCTCCGCATAGCTGGCGTCCATGACGGTCGCCGCGTACTTGTGCTTCTCGGCCCAGCGGAGGTACATGCGCATGAGCATCTCGGCGAAGTCGGAGGCGTCGACGCCGCCCGCTCCCGCGCGGATGGTGACCACGGCGGGGCGGTCGTCGTACTCGCCGTCGAGCAGGGTCTGCACCTCGAGCTCGCCCATGACCTTCTGGAGGGAGGAGAGCTCGGCGATCGCCTCCTGCTCGGACTCGGCGTCCTCGGCCTCGTTCGCCATCTCGACGAGCACCTCGAGATCGTCCAGGCGCCGGTCGATCGCGGTGATCCGCGCCAGCTCGGACTGGCGGTGGCTGAGGGCGCTGGTCACCTTCTGCGCGTTGGCCGTGTCGTCCCACAGGTCGGGGGCGCCGGCCTGCTCGCTGAGCTCGGCGATCTTCGAGCGGAGGCCGTCCACGTCGATCACGGCGCGGATGTCGGCGAAGGTGGAGCGGAGAGCAGTGATCTGCTCGGTGAAGTCGTTGTCCAGCATGGTGGGTCCAGACTACCGGGGGCCGGGGGCCGCCCTCCGGCCCGGGCGTACCCTGGGGACGGTGACCAGCACCGCTCCGCGCCCCTTCCCCGTCGGGCCGCTGCTGCTGTCCACCTTCCTCCCCACGCTCCTCTTCTCCATCGGCGAGGGGGCGATCATCCCCCTCCTGCCGGCCGCGGCGGGCGACCTCGGCGCGACGCTGGCGCTGGCGGGGCTCGTGGCCGGGATGATCATGATCGGCGAGCTGGCGGGCGACATCCCCAGCGGCTGGATCGTCTCGCGGATCGGCGAGCGCGGCGCCATGCTCGGAGCCTCGGCCGCGTCGATCCTCGGGCTCGTGGTGTGCCTGCTCTCGACGTCGTGGGTCGGGCTGACGATCGGCGTCTTCGTGATCGGCCTCGCGACCGCGGTCTTCGCGCTGGCGCGCCACGCGTTCATGACGTCGTTCGTCCCGATCACGCACCGCGCCCGCGCGCTCAGCGCCCTCGCCGGGGCCTTCCGCGCCGGCTGGCTGATCGGCCCGTTCCTGGCGGCCGGGGTGGTGCACCTCACCGGCTCCGTCGAGTCCGTCTTCTGGGTGCACATCGTCTGCTGCGTGGCGGCGGTCGTGGTCCTGCTGCTCGTGCCCGACCCCGCGACGGTGCTGCGGCGGGCGCAGGCCGCGGCCGACCGCGCCGCTCCGGAGGACGTGGTCGCCGCGGAGGCGTCGGCGACCGTCCCGGAGTCGCCGCAGTCGCTGCTCGGGACGCTGCGCGAGCACCGCGGGGTCCTCGCTCGGATGGGGACCGGCGCCGCCGTGATCGGGGCGCTGCGGGCGAGCCGGACGCTGATCCTCCCCCTCTGGGCGGTGAGCATCGGGCTCGCCGAGACCGACACCGCGATCATCATCGGCATCGCCGGCGCGCTCGACTTCGCCCTCTTCTACGCCGGCGGCCAGCTGATGGACCGCTTCGGCCGGGGCGCCACCGCGATCCCCTCGATGATCGGCCTCGGGCTCGGCCACCTCGCCCTCGCCGCCTCGGTGCTCGCCCTCGATCCGGTGCCCTGGTTCGTCGCCGTGGCCTGCGTGCTCGCGGCCGCGAACGGCATCGGCTCCGGCATCCTGATGACCATCGGCGCCGATCTCGCGCCCCCGGCCGATCCGGCCCCGTTCCTCGGCGCGTTCCGCTTCACCGGTGACGCGGGCAACGCCGCCGCCCCGATCGTCGTGTCGGCACTCACCGCCCTGGTCTCCCTCCCCTTCGCCGCCGTCGTGATGGGGGTGCTCGGTCTGGGCGGAGCGGGGGCGCTCGCCCGCTGGATCCCGCGGTACCTCCCCCGGGCGGCCTCCCGCGGCTGAGGCGCGGGGCCCTCCTCTCTACACTGGAGCCCGCACGCGGGAGTGGTGGAATGGCAGACACGCAGGATTTAGGTTCCTGTGCCGAGAGGCGTGAGGGTTCGAGTCCCTCCTTCCGCACGGGATCGGCCGGTACGCTGAGCGCGCTCGCGTGACCGCCGACCGGCCACCGGCCCCCGTCGACTGGAGATCCGTTGAACCACGCCGCCCTCGTCCCCTGGCTCGATCCGGAGACGATCCTGACCTCGTTCGGCCCCTGGGGCGTGCTCGTGGTCTGCCTCATCGTGTTCGCCGAGACCGGACTGCTGATCGGCTTCCTCTTCCCGGGCGACACGCTGCTGATCATCACGGGCCTGCTGGCGCACGAGAACGCGTCGAACGGCGGCCTCGGCGTCCCGATCTGGCTCATCTGCCTGGCCGTCGGGTTCTCGGCCTTCGTCGGCGGCGAGGTCGGCTACCTGATCGGGCACAAGGCCGGCCCGCGCATCTTCGAGCGCAAGGAGTCCGGCTTCTTCAGCATCGAGAACGTGAAGCGGACCAACGCGTTCTTCGAGCGCTTCGGCGGCCTCGCCGTGATCCTCGCGCGCTTCGTGCCGATCGTCCGCACCTTCGCGCCGATCGCGGCCGGCGTGGCTCACATGAACTACCGCAAGTACAGCCTCTACAACCTCATCGGCGCCCTGATCTGGGGCAGCGGGGTCACCCTGATCGGATGGCTGCTCGCCTTCATCCCGCCGGTCGCCGACTTCGTCTCGCACTACATCGACGTGATCCTGATCGGCGCGGTCGTGCTCGCGCTGGTGCCGACGCTGTTCCACTTCTTCCAGCAGCAGCGCAAGGCGAAGCTCGCCGCCGACCCCGAGACCGACGCGACCGAGTCGGCCGCCTACGTGCTCGACGCCGACACCCTGGACGACAAGCACCCGAAGTCCTGACCTCCGCCTCCGGGGGACGCCACTCCGGCACGCGGCACGCCGACAGGCGTGCACCGGAGCGGCATCCCGCCGGGGTCAGAGCCGGGCGGACAGAGCGGCGAGCTCGGCGCGCAGCGCGGTGAAGGCGCGGGCGCGGTGGCTCCGGGCGTTCTTCTGCTCGGGAGCGAGCTCGGCCGCCGTGAGTGCCCCGGCCTCGGGGACGAACACCGGGTCGTAGCCGTGGCCGTTCCCACCCCGCGGCGCCGTCGCGATCGCGCCGTCCCAACGGCCCTCGACCACGGTCTCCTGCCCGCCGGGGAGCACGGAGTCCGGTACCACGAGGGCGATGGTGCAGCTGAAGTGCGCACCGCGGTGCTCCGCCTTCACGTCGTGCAGCTGCGCCAGGAGGAGCTCGAGGTTGGCCGTCGCGTCGTGCGCGCGTCCCGACCAGCGGGCCGAGAAGATGCCCGGCGCGCCGCCGAGGACGTCGACGCAGATCCCGGAGTCGTCCGCGAGCGCCACGAGGCCGGTGTGCGCCGCCGCCGCGCGCGCCTTGATCAGCGCGTTCTCGGCGAAGCTCACGCCGTCCTCGACGGGCTCGGGTCCGTCGTAGGCGCGGACGCCGACTCCGGGGAGCGCGCCGGCCAGCATGGCGCGGAACTCCTCCACCTTGCCCGCGTTGTGCGTGGCGAGGACGAGGTCCAGGCTCACGCTCCGGGCTCCGCGGCGAGCGCTTCGGCCTGGATGCGGGCGAGGTCGGAGGCACCAGCGACCGCGAGGTCGAGCAGGGCGTCGAGCTCGCGGCGGTCGAACGGGGCCCCCTCGGCGGTGCCCTGCACCTCGACGAACAGGCCGCGTCCGGTGACGACGACGTTCATGTCGGTCTCGGCGCGCACGTCCTCGACGTAGGCCAGGTCGAGCATCGGCACGCCGTCGATGATGCCGACGGACACCGCCGAGAGGCTGTCGATCAGCGGCTGCGCCTTCTGCCCCACGTACTTCTTGCCGCGCGCCCACTCGATCGCGTCGGCCATCGCCACGTAGGCGCCGGTGATCGCCGCGGTGCGGGTGCCACCGTCGGCCTGGAGGACGTCGCAGTCGATGACGAGGGTGTTCTCGCCGAGCGCCTTCGTGTCGACCACCGCGCGCAGGCTCCGGCCGATCAGCCGCGAGATCTCGTGCGTGCGCCCGCCGACCTTCCCCTTGACCGACTCGCGGTCCATGCGGGAGTTGGTGGATCGGGGCAGCATCGCGTACTCGGCGGTGACCCAGCCCTTGCCCTTGCCCTGCAGCCAGCGCGGCACGCCGTTCGTGAAGGAGGCGGTGCAGAGCACCCTGGTGTTCCCGAACGAGACGAGCGCGGAGCCCTCCGCCTGGGAGCTCCAGCCGCGCTCGATCGTCACGGTGCGCAGCTCGTCGGGCGCCCGCCCGTCCTTGCGCGCGGCCTTCGATGCGGTGCTGTCGGTCACTCGGGTCTCCCTCGATCGTGCGGGAGCGCGGCCCGGTCGAGCTCGCGCAGGTTGATGGTGCCGGTCTCGACGAGGTCGACGCTCGAGACCTCCGGACCGAGGAAGCGGCGGGCGAGGCGGACGAAGTCGCTCGAGCCCGTCTCCTCCCACCGGTAGGTCGGAGGCGCGGCGGAGGTGCGCTGCAGGCCGTGCGCCACGAGGGTCCGGTAGACGTCGAGCGCGGTCTCCTCGGCGCTCGAGACGAGGCGGACGTCCGGCCCCATCACGTACGCGATGGCACCGCGCAGCAGCGGGTAGTGCGTGCAGCCGAGGACGAGCGTGTCGATCCCCGCGGCCTTGAGCGGCGCGAGGTACTCCTCCGCCACCGCGAGCAGCTCGTCGCTCCAGGTGACCCCCGCCTCGACGAACTCGACGAAGCGCGGGCAGGCGGCGGTGAACAGCTGCAGGTCCGGCGCGGCGACGAAGGCGTCGTCGTAGGCGCGGGAGCGGATCGTCCCGACCGTGCCGATCACCCCGACGCGGCGGTTGCGGGTGTCGCGGACAGCGCTGCGGACGGCGGGCTGGATGACCTCGATCACCGGTATGCCGCGGCCGAGCGTGTAGCGCTCGCGGGCGTCGCGCATCATCGCGGCCGAGGCGGTGTTGCAGGCGATGACGAGCAGCTTGGCGCCCTGGTCGACCAGGGTGTCGAGGGTGTCGAGGGCGTAGGCGCGGACGTCGGCGAGCGGCTTGGGGCCGTAGGGCGAGTGCGCGGTGTCGCCGAGGTAGACGATCGACTCGTTCTGCAGCTGGTCGATCACGGAGCGGGCGACGGTGAGCCCGCCGACTCCGGAGTCGAAGATGCCCAGCGGTGCGTCCGTCACGGAGGAACAGCCTACCCGCGCCCTGCGGCCCGGTCCCGGCCGCACGCCGTTCCCGGGCCCGGCGGCGTGCGCAAGCCCCGGCATCCGCGCCTGGGCCGCGCGGGGGCGGCCGTGGAACACTGAGCGGATGGACTCCACGGCCTTCCTCACCGACCGGTACGAGCTCACGATGGTCGAGGGCGCCCTCGGCAGCGGCACCGCCGACCGCCGCTGCATGTTCGAGGTGTTCGCCCGGAGCCTCCCGCCCGGACGCCGCTACGGCGTGCTCGCGGGCACCGGCCGGCTCCTCGAGCTGATCTCGCGCTTCCGCTTCGGCGACGACGAGCTGTCCTGGCTCCGCGAGAACCGCGTGGTCGACTCCCGCACGCTGGACTGGCTCGCCGACTACCGCTTCCGGGGCGACGTCTGGGGCTACCGCGAGGGCGAGGTCTACCTCCCGGGCTCCCCCGTGCTCATCGTCGAGGCGCCCTTCGCCGACGGCGTGCTGCTGGAGACCCTGGTGCTCAGCGTCCTCAACCACGACAGCGCCGTGGCGAGCGCCGCCGCGCGGATGGTCTCGGCCGCCGACGGGCGACCGCTCGCCGAGATGGGCTCGCGCCGCGCCGGTGAGCGGTCCGCCGTCGCGGCCGCTCGCGCCGCCTACATCGCCGGATTCGGCGCCTCCTCGAACCTGGAGGCGGGCCGCAGCTTCGGCGTGCCCACGATGGGCACCTCCGCGCACTCCTTCACCCTCCTCCACGACTCGGAGGAGGAGGCGTTCCGCGCGCAGGTCGCCGCGCTCGGCCCCGGCACGACCCTCCTCGTGGACACCTACGACGTGACAGCCGCCGTCGACCTGGCGGTCCGCGTCGCCGGCACCGGCCTCGGCGCTGTGCGCATCGACTCCGGCGACCTCCCCCAGCAGGTGGCCGCCGTCCGGCAGCAGCTGGACGCGCTCGGCGCGACCGGCACGCGCATCACCGTCACCAACGACCTCGACGAGTACGGGATCGCCGCGCTCGCGGCCTCACCGGTCGACTCCTACGGCGTCGGCACCTCGGTGGCGACGGGCTCGGGCCACCCGACGGCGGGCATGGTCTACAAGCTGGTCGCGCACGAGGACGACGCGGGCGAGTGGGTCGCGGTGGCGAAGAAGTCGGTCTCGAAGGCGTCGATCGGCGGACGGAAGGCCGCCGGCCGTCTGCTCTCCGATGACGGGATCGCCGAGGCCGAGGTCGTGCACGTGGGCGCCGGCCCCGAGGGCGCCGTCGGCGAGAGCGAGCGGGCGCTGCTCGTCCCCCTGATCGAGGACGGGACGATCCGTCCCGAGCACCTCGGCATCGAGGGAGTGGCGGCAGCCCGCGCGCACCACGCCAACGCGGTCCTCGAGCTGCCGATCGACGCGCTCCGGCTCGGCCGCGGCGAGCCCGTCATCCCGACCCGCTACGAGTGAGCGGGCGGGCGCTCACTTCATCTTCGCGTAGATCTCCTTGCAGGCCGGGCACACCGGGAACTTCTCCGGGTCGCGGCCCGGGAGCCACTTCTTGCCGCAGAGCGCGCGGACCGGCTTGCCGGTGATGGCGCTCTCGAGGATCTTGTCCTTCGGCACGTAGTGGGAGAAGCGCTCGTGGTCGCCCGGCTCGATGGACTCCTGGTTGAGGAGCTCCTCGAGCTCGCGGTCGAGCGTGGCGGTTCCTCCGCCTCCCTCGAGGGGGTCGGTGCTGCTGTTCTGGACGCGCGGAATCATGCCGACGATCCTACGCGCGGAGCCCGGGCCCGCGGCCGTGCGCTCCGGATCGGGCGGCGCTAGTAGCGGCTGGTGAACGCGACCAGCTCGGTCGCGCGGCGCTCGAACAGCCGGCCGCCGAGGAGCACGCCGAGGGCGAAGACGACCACGGCGCTGCCGAAGCCGACGAGCACGGCGTCGCCCGCCGCCTCCGGGTCGACGAACAGGGCCCGGACGCCGAGCACCACGGCCGGAGCCGAGAGGAGCAGCCCCAGGCCGAACGCGAGGGACTGCGGACCGGCGCCACTGGCTCCGGGGGCCTGGGGCTGCGTGAACGCGCTGTCGCCCGGGCGCGGAGCCGGATAGGCGAGCCGTGCCGAGACGGCGCTGGCGACGCCGGCGGGGACGAGCAGGAGGCAGGTGTTCACCGCGAGCACGACGGGCAGCGCATCGGGGAGCCCCGAGGTCGCGCTGCTGATCAGCGAGCCGAGCACGACGACCGGCACGCCGAGCAGGAGGGTCGGGAAGGCGCGGCCGAGCCGGTCCGACCAGCCGCGGACGCCCGCGGCCACGTGGAGCCAGAACGCCGAGCCGTCGTAGGCGACGTCGTTGTGGAGGAACCAGCCGAGGAACAGCGCGATCAGCGGGACCGGGAGCAGCGAGAGCAGTGGGAAGGGGACGCCGACGACCGCGAGCAGCAGCAGGGCCGCGACCGGCAGCACCGGCACGGCGACGAGCGACGCCTGGTAGCGCGGATCCCGGAGCCAGTAGGTGATGCTGCGCGCCGCGATCGCGCCGGTCCGAGTCGAGCCGAGGACGTCGAACCAGCCCAGCCGGAGGCCGCGCGGCGGCCGGTGCGTGCGCTCGGGGCGCTCCGTCAGCAGGCGGACGACGAGCCACCAGAGCGCGCCCGCCGCGACGAGCGTCGCCAGGGCCAGCAGGAGCGGGCCGAGCGCGTCGCCGGTCCGGGCGGCCGGGGCGATCATCCACGCCGCGCCGAACGGAGTGGCCCCCATCGCCGCGCCCCAGCGCTCGAGCACCGGGGTGTCCCCCGTGTCGACCAGCGCGGCGGCGCCGAGGGCTGCGGGACCGCCCAGCATCAGCACCAGGCCGAGGACGGCCAGCAGCTCGCGGGCGGTCCGGGAGGGGACGAGGGCGGCGGAGGCGGCGAGGCCGATCCGCGCGAACAGCGAGGCCGTCGCCACCGCGAGGAGCGGGCCGACCACGGCGAAGGCGCCTGCGCCCGGGACGAGCGGCGCGCTCGCGAGCCCGACCACCAGCAGGGCGAGCGTGGGGACCGAGACGAGGCCGGCCAGGGCGAGCGCCCCGGCGAGGCGGAGCGGCGGAAGGCCGAAGAGGCGGAACGCGCGCGGATCCATCGGGTCGAGCGGGCCGAGCAGGAAGGGCAGCACCAGGAAGCCGACGGAGACGAGTCCGCCGGCGGTCACGAGAGCGCCCGCCGCCGCGTCCGAGGAGCGCAGAGCGCCGATCGCCCCGATCAGCAGGGCCGTCACCGCGACGACCACGAGCACGCCCAGGACGGCGCCGGCCGAGCGCGCGGGCCCGGAGCGGAACGCGCCCAGGAGGACGTCGATCCTCAGCCGGAGAAGTCGTGCAGCCACTGCAGCCCCTCGGCGATCTGCTTGCCGCCCGCGAGCTCGAGGAAGCGCTCCTCCAGCGTCGCGGTGCCGGCGACCTCCGCGACCGTCCCGGAGGCGAGCACGCGCCCGCCGACGATCACGGCCACGTCGTCGCAGACGCGCTCGATGAAGTCGAGCCCGTGGCTGGAGAGGACGACGGTGCCGCCGCCCTCGACGAAGCGGCGCAGCACGGTGATCACGGCGGCCGAGGAGACCGGGTCCACCGACTCGAACGGCTCGTCGAGGACCAGCACGCGCGGGGCGTGGATCATCGCCGCCGCGAGGGCGACCTTCTTCGCCATCCCCGCGGAGTAGTCCGAGATCAGGCGCTCCAGCGCGTCGGAGAGGCCGAGCGCCTCGGCCAGCTCGACCGTGCGCTGCTTCGCCGTGGCGAGGTCGATGCCGCGCAGCGCGGCGGAGTAGGCGAGGAACTGGGCGCCGGTGAGCCGGTCGAACAGCCGGAGGCGGTCGGGCAGGACCCCGATCAGCGGCTTCGCGGCCGACGGGTCCTTCCAGACGTCGACGCCGTGCACGAGGACGCGGCCGGTGTCGGGTCGCAGGAGGCCCGTCATCATCGAGAGCGTGGTGGTCTTGCCCGCGCCGTTCGGGCCGATGATCCCGTAGAAGGTCCCCGCGCGGACGGCCAGGTCGATGCGGTCGACCGCCACCGTCCTCCCGAAGGTCCGGGTCAGCTGGTGCAGCTCGAAGACGACGGGCGAGGCGCCGTCCGGATCCGCGGCACCCTCAGCGGGCTCGGCGTTCGTCACGGACGTCATCCGGCTACGGTACCAACTCGCCCGCAGGCCCCCGGCGCCCGCGCCGACACCCGGCGACACGGCGAGAGGTCAACCACCCTGGCCCCGGGGGGCGTGAACTGTACACTAGGTCTCTACCCGAGGAGTCGATCAGATCGAGACGCAGCGGTTAATTCGAGGAGAACACACGATGATGCACACAGGTTCGACGAGCAGCAGCCCCGCCACCGTCGTCATCCTCGCCGCAGGGATGGGCAGCCGGCTCGGCCGCTCCCTCCCCAAGCCGCTCACGCCGCTCAGCGACGGGCGCACGATCATGCAGCAGCAGTTCGACAACATCCACCACGCCTTCGGCACGAAGGTCCCGGTGAGCATCGTCGTCGGCTACAAGCTCGAGCACATCATCGAGGCCTTCCCCTCGGCGACGTTCGTCTACAACGAGCAGTACGACCAGACCAACACCTCCAAGAGCCTCCTCCGCGCGCTGCAGGCGAGCGGGCAGGGCGGCGTGCTGTGGATGAACGGCGACGTCGTCTTCGACCCGCGCATCCTCGACCGGGCGGCCGCGCTGATCGCGAAGGACGTCTCCTTCGTCACCGTCAACACCTCGAAGGTGTCGGACGAGGAGGTCAAGTACACGACGAGCGCCGAGGGCTTCATCCAGGAGCTCTCCAAGACGGTGCGCGGCGGCCTCGGCGAGGCGGTCGGGATCAACTACGTGTCCGCCTCCGACAAGGCCGCGCTGGTGCGCCAGCTCGCCCGGGTCGACGCCCAGGACTACTTCGAGCGTGGCATAGAGTTGGCGATCGAGCAGGACCGCCTGCTCGTCGAGCCGATGGACATCTCCGACCTCTACGCCGTCGAGGTGGACTTCGCCGAGGACCTCGAGCGCGCGAACCTCTTCGTCTGACGCTCCCGGCTCCTCCCCCGGCTCGAGCGGAGCCGACGGGAGGAGTCGCGCAGTGAGCACGGCCGACACCCTCGCGACCGAGACGGCCCTGCGCCACCGGCGCTCCCGGGCCTGGCGCTACCGCCACTCCCTCTGGCTGCTCACCAGGCGCGACCTCACCGTCCGGTACGCCACGAGCGCGCTCGGCTACGTCTGGTCGGTTCTCGACCCGCTCGTGATGTCGGGCATCTACTTCTTCGTCTTCACCGTCGTCTTCCAGCGGACCGTCGGCGAGGACCCGTACATCGTCTTCCTGCTCGCAGGCCTGCTGCCGTGGATGTGGTTCAACCAGGCGACCTCCGACGCGACCCGCGCGTTCCTCCGCGAGGCGAAGCTGGTGCGGTCGACGTCGATCCCGCGGACCATCTGGGTCGGGCGGATCGTGCTCTCGAAGGGCATCGAGTTCGTGGCGAGCCTGCCGGTGCTGGTGCTCTTCGCCGTGATCGCCGGCGCGCACCTGACCTGGGCGGCGCTGCTGTTCCCCGTGGCGATCCTGCTGCAGGCGGTGCTCACGCTCGGCGTGGGTCTGCTGGTGGCCCCGCTCGTGGTGTTCTTCCGCGATCTGGAGCGGGCCGTGAAGCTCGTGCTCCGGTTCCTCTTCTACGCGTCGCCGATCATCTACTCCACGGCCAACCTGCCGGAGCAGATCCGGCCGCTCGCGGCGCTCAACCCGCTCAGCGGGATCTTCGCCCTCTACCGCTCCGCGTTCTTCGAGAGCGAGCTCGACGTCCCGCTCATCCTCGCCTCCGCGGGCATCTCGGTGCTCGTGCTGGCGCTGGGCCTCGTCGTCTTCCGCCGCTCCGAGCGCGCGGTGCTGAAGGAGCTGTGATGGCCGACGCCCCGGTGGTCATCGAGTGCCGCGGCCTCGGGATCCGCTTCCGCCGCAACCGGCGGGGCCGCCGCTCCTTCAAGGACCTCTTCGCCGGCCGCTCCCGCCGCTCGCGGCCCGGCGAGTTCTGGGCGCTGCGCGGGCTCGACGTGCAGGTGCGGGCGGGCGAGGCGATCGGTGTCGTCGGCCGGAACGGTCAGGGCAAGTCGACGCTGCTCAAGCTCGTCGCCGGCGTCGTGCTGCCGGACGAGGGCGCGGTGGAGGTGCGCGGGGGCGTCGCTCCGCTCATCGAGATCACCGGCGGCTTCGTGGCCGACCTGAGCGTCCGCGAGAACGTCTACCTGACCGCGGGTCTCCACGGGATGTCCAAGCGCGAGGTCGACGCGCGCTTCGACTCGATCATCGAGTTCGCCGAGATCGGCGACTTCCTCGACACCCCCTACAAGCACCTCTCGAGCGGGATGAAGGTGCGCATCGCCTTCTCCGTCGTGTCGCGGCTCGAGGAGCCGATCATCCTGGTGGACGAGGTGCTCGCGGTCGGCGACAGGGCGTTCCGCGAGAAGTGCTACGCGCGGATCGAGGAGCTGCTCGCCTCCGGCCGCACCCTCTTCTTCGTCTCGCACAACGAGCGCGACCTCCGCCGCTTCTGCACGCGCGGCCTCTACCTGGACAAGGGCCGCCTGGTGCTGGACGCGCCGATCGAGGAGGTGCTCGCGCGTTACGCTGAGGACTACGCGCCGACACCGCGGAGCAGCACGGCGCCGGCCGAGGGCCCGCCCGTCCAGGGCACCGTCTCCGACGACTGACCCCTCCCGCACGCGGCGCCCGAGGACGCAGGAGTGCACGACATGGCCCAGAAGGACCGCAAGCGCGAGCGCGCCGTGGAGAGGGCCGGCGAGGTGGAGCAGGCCGACGGCTCCGAGAACGCTCAGCTGGCGAAGCTGCTCGACCGGCTCCTCGCGGTGCAGCGCCCGGCCGTGCTGGCGAACATCCGCCTGCTGCGGCGCCGGCGTCCCGGGGCGACTCCGGAGCAGATCATCACGTCGCTCGAGCGGCAGTACCTCTCGAGCGTGGCCGCGGGAGGCGCGGCGATCGGGGCGACCGCCGTCGTCCCCGGCATCGGCACGGCCGCCTCGGTGGCTCTCTCCGGCGCGGGAGCCGCAGGGTTCCTGGAGGCGAGCGCGCTCTTCGCGCAGTCGGTGACGGAGGTGCACGGGATCCCGCTCGAGGACCCGGACCGCGCGCGGGCCCTCGTGCTCACGCTGATGATGGGCTCCTCCGGCAGCGAGATGGTGCGCCAGGTGGCCGGGCAGGCCGTCGGCGGGGGCAGCGGCCTCAACCAGTACTGGGGCTCGGTGGTCACGAAGGGCCTGCCGTCCTTCCTCGTGGGCGAGCTGGCGGACCGCGCGAAGAAGTCCTTCGCCAAGCACTTCCTCGCCCAACAGGGCGCGGGCCTGGTCGGCCGGGCGATGCCGTTCGGGATCGGAGCGGCACTGGGCGGCGTCGGCAACGCGATGCTCGGCCGCAAGGTGATCCACAGCGCGCGCGATGCGTTCGGGCCGGCACCGCAGGCGTTCGGCAACACCCTCGTGCTCGAGCCGACCCGCGCCGAGCGGAAGGCGCTGGCCGCCGCGCCGGCCGAGCCGCTGGCGCTGTTCGTCCGCGACTACGGCGGAACGGGCGAGCGGACGGCGCTCCTCCTCCACGGCCTCGGCTCCGACTCCCGGATCTGGTACGCCCTGGTCCCGACGCTGCACGAGCACGGCTACCGCGTGGTGGCCCCCGATCTCGCCGGTCACGGCGGCTCGCCGGCATCGCCCGTGTACTCGCCGGAGCGCTGGGCGTCGGACGTCCGCGCCTCGGTGCTGCAGACCCCCGACCTCGTCATCGGCCACGGCCTCGGCGCCGTCGTCGCCGCCCGGCTCGCCCCCGAGTACGGCGCCGACCGGCTCGTCCTGCTCGACCCCGCGTTCTCGGACGCCCGGGGACTGACGAGCGCGCTCCACCGCGGCGGCTCGGTCGCGCACGTCGAGAAGGGCGACGCCGACTCCCTCCGCCACCGCCACCCGATCTGGACGGACGAGCAGATCGAGCTCGACGTGTCGGCCCACGCGCTCTGGGAGCAGGACTCCGCCGGCGGGCTGACGGCACGGGGTGCGGCCGAGGCCCCCGAGACGTTCCCCGTGCCGACGCTCGCCGTGATGCCGGAGGACCCGCTGGGCCACGGCTCGCTGGGCGGCGTCCTCGCCGGCCGCGGCGTCGAGGTGCGGACCGTGCCGGGGGGCGGGGCCTCGATCCTCCGTGAGGACCGCGCGGCGCTGATCGCGGCGCTGGAGGACCGGATCTAGCTCAGGATCTGCTCCAGCTCAGGGCCTGCTCCGCGCGCGATGGTCCGGAGCCGTCGGAGGCGTTCGGTCAGCGTTCCCGAGGCCGGCGCCCGGGCCCGACGAGCGGCATCCCGAGCACGGTGCGGACGAGTCCGCCGCCGTCGCGGTCCTCGGCGATCACGCGGAAGCCGGTCTTCTCGGCGACGCGCCTCGAGGCGGCGTTGTCCGGGTGCACGAGCGCCACGAGTCGTCCCGCGAGGCGGTGGGCGAGCGCGAAGTCGCGGCAGGCCGCAGCCGCCTCGGTTGCGTAGCCGCGGCCGTGCAGACCGGCCCGCACGTGGTAGCCGACCTCGAGCTCGATCCCGCCGTCGACGCGCTGCCAGGTCAACCCGCAGTCGCCGACGAACTCGCCGTCGAGGGTCTCGACGATCCACAGCCCGAAGCCGTGCTCGCGGTAGTTGCGCCGGTTCCACTCGATCCAGGCGGCTGCCTGCTCGCGGTCCTTCGGCGCGGGGTAGTACCGCATCACGACCGGGTCGCCGAGCAGGTCCGCCATGTCGGGGAGGTCCTCGGCGGTCATCTCGCGGAAGCGCAGCCGGGCGGTGGCGGCGGGGATCATCGGGTCGGGCTGCTCGGCCTGCGACTGCGGAGACGGCGACCGGGACCGTCGTCGAGCGCTCGATCCATCCGGCCGCCGCCCCCGGCCCTACTTCTCCGCCTTGGCGGCGGCCTTCGCGGCCTGCTTGGTGGCGCGGACCTTCGTCAGCGACTCCGGAGAGACGATGTCGGCGACCGAGCGGAAGGCGCCCTCCTCTCCGTAGGCGCCCGCGGCCGAGCGCCAGCCCTCCCCCGAGAATCCGCGCTGCTTGCCGAGCAGGGCGAGGAAGATCCGCGCCTTCTGCTCGCCGAAGCCGGGCAGCGCCTTCAGACGCGCGAGGACCGTGCGGCCGTCGGGCTCGTCGCGCGTCCAGACCGCCGCGGCGTCGCCGTCCCAGTCGTCGACCAGAGCGCGGCAGAGGACCTGCACGCGCCCCGCCATGCTCGCCGGGTAGCGGTGGATCGCGGGCGGAGTCCGGCAGAGCTCCGAGAACGCGTCCTCGTCGAAGCCCGCGATCGACGCGGCGTCGAACGAGGCGCCCTCCGCCTCGAGGCGCTCCTCGATCTTGCGGGGCCCGGAGAAGGCCGTCTCCATCGCGACCTGCTGGTCGAGGAGCATCCCGATCAGCAGCGCCAGCGGGTCGCGGCTGAGCAGCGCGTCGGCGTCGGGATCGTCGGTGATGTGCAGGGCGGAGTCGCGGGTCATCCTCCAGGGATACCACGGACGGCCCCGGCGGCGAGCGCGCGGACGGTCCGGTCGACGAGGTCCAGCGCCGCAGCGAGCTCGAGGTCGCCGACATGGCCGTAGCCGAGGACCAGCGCCTCGGTCGCGGCCCGTCCCGACAGGGCGTACTCGTGCAGAGTGGCGACGAGCAGTCCCTCCCGGAGCAGCGCGGCCGCGACGGCGTGCGCGTCCAGAGGCGCGGGCAGGGAGAGGACGACGTGCAGACCCCCGTCGAGTCCGCTCGCGCGCCCCCACGGCACCGACTCCCCGAATGCGTGGACCAGCTCACGGCGGTGGGCGTAGCGCCGTCTCGAGCGCGTGAGATGCCTCCGGAACGCCCCGCTCGCCATGAACTGCGCGAGCGCCGCCTGCGTCGGACCCGAGGCGGAGGCGTCCTTCTCGTCGTCGAGGCCCGCCAGCGCCGCGCGCAGCCAGGACGCCCGCGGAACGGCCAGGTAGGCGATGCGGAGCCACGGCGAGACGGTCTTCGAGAACGACCCGACATGGGCGACTCCGCCGCCGGAGTCGAGCGAGGCGAGCGCGGGCAGCGGGGCGCCGACGTAGCGGAACTCGCTGTCGTAGTCGTCCTCCACCACGAGCAGGGGGCCGGCCGACGCGCGGCGCACCAGCTCCAGGCGCTCGGCGAGGGCGAGCCTGCCGCCGGTCGGGTACTGGTGCGACGGAGTGACGACGACCACGTCCGCGCCGGAGCTCGCGAGAGCGTCGAGGTCGATGCCGTCGCCGCGCACAGGGACGCCGACGACCTCGTGCCCGTCGGCGCGCAGGCGGCGCCGGACGGCCGGGTAGCCGGGGTCCTCGACGGCCACGCGCACCTCGCGTCCGAGCGAGGCCGAGGCGGCGCGGGCCAGGAGCGCGACGGCGCCCGCGGTGCCGCTGGTCACCACTACGTCCGACGCCTGCACGTCGACGCCGCGGGACCGGCGCAGCTGCTCGGCGATCTGCTCCCGCAGGGCCGGGTCCCCGGAACCCCGAGGAGGCGCCGAGGGCGGCGAGGCGAGCGCCAGGCGCCAGGCGGCCCGCCACTCCGGGGTGTCGAGGGCGCGGGTGTCCGGCCGGCCCGGCCTCAGGTCCGCCGCGGCGGGCGGGACGACGGTCTCCCGGGACTCCGGCCGCGGCTCCTGCGGCGCCGGCGCCAGCAGTCCGTCGGAGGCGACCGTCACCGCTGCGCGCGGGTGGGCGACGAGGTAGCCCTCCCCCACCAGCTGATCCACCGCGGCGACGACGGAGCCCCGCGAGACGCCGAGCCGCTCGGCGAGCACGCGGCTCGACGGGATCGGATCGCCCGCCCGGTAGCGCCCGTCCAGCACCGCCTGGCGCAGCGCCTCGGCGAGCCCGGCGCGGACCGAGCCGCGCGGCGACGGCCCGAGGAGGAGCGGGATCTCCAGATCGCCCGACGCCATCGACCGCTCCGCTCTGGACCACTCCGATCGCGGCCCAGTGGCATCCTGGCAGATCCAGTCGGCGCGGGACGATTCCGACATGGACAGCCTCCCCGTCACCGACCGCACCCGCGTCTCCCGTCTCCGCGACCGCCAGCGCACCGATCCCGCCGAGCTGCACGCCCTGCTCGACGAGGCGCTCGTCGCCCACGTCGCCGTCGTGCGGGACGGCGCCGCGATCGTGCTGCCGATCCTCTTCGCCCGCGACGGCGACTCCCTCCTGCTGCACGGGTCGAGCGGCGGAGGACTGCTGCGGGAGGCGGCGCGGCACTCGCTCCTCACCGCCTCGGTCACGCTGGTCGACGGACTGGTCGTCGCCCGCTCCACCTTCGACAGCTCGATGAACTACCGCTCGGCGATGGTGATCGGCCGGGCCGAGGCGCTGGAGGGCGAGGAGAAGGCGCGGGCCCTCGATCTGCTGGTGGCACGCCTCCTCCCGGGGCGCGACGAGGAGGTGCGAGCGAGCACCGCCCGCGAGATCGCGGCCACGCTGGTGCTGCGCCTCCCCCTGGCCGAGGCGAGCCTGAAGGTGCGCGCGCACGGAGCCGGCGACGAGCCGGAGGCCGGGGTCTGACCGGGCGTCGTGCCGCTGGTCACCCGCACGCTCGCGCCGGTGCCGGCGGAGGAGGGCGTCGCGGTCCCGGAGTCGGTCCGCCGCTTCAGCGCCGCGGTCGACGGCGCGGTGCCGCCCTGGCGCTGAGCGGACCGGCCGTCGCGGTGCGGTCCGCTACTTGGCGTCCTGACGGGGGAAGACGACCTTCTGCACGACGATGATCACCGAGGCCGCGACCGGGATCGCGACCAGGGCGCCGAGCACGCCCGCGATGGTGCCGCCCGCGACCGCCGCGATCACGACGACCGCACCGGGGACCGAGACGGCCTTGTTCATGATGCGGGGGCTGAGGAGGTACGCCTCGACCTGCATGTAGACGAGGTAGTAGATCGCGGCGACCAGCGCGGTCAGCGGCGAGGCCAGGAGGCAGGCGAGCGAGATGATCACGGCACCCGAGAGAGTGCCGACCAGCGGGATCAGGGAGCCGAGGAACGCGACGCAGGCCAGCAGCGCCGGCACCGGGGCGCCGATCGAGAGCAGCAGGATGAACGTGAGCACGCCGTTCACGCCGGCGAGAGAGACCTGGCCGACCACGTAGCGGCCCACGGCGCCGGTGATCTCGTCGCCGACCTCGTGCGCCTTCGCGCGGTGCGAGGCGGGGGCGAAGCGGTAGGCGACGGCCTTCATCGAGCGCAGCGACGCGAGGAAGTACAGCGTCAGGATCAGCACGATGACGGCGCCGGTCACGCCGCTGGCGATCCCGGTCCCGACCGCGATCAGTCCGCCGCCGAGCGAGAGCAGGTTGTTGGGGTTGCCGATGAAGCTCTGGACGCTCTCGATCAGCTCGTCGATGTCGATCACGCCGCGCAGCTGCTGCTCGAGGTCGAGCACCCACTGCTGCGAGGCGATGTCGGTGACGATCTGCGGGGCGCTCGTGACGAAAATCGTCAGCTGCTCGACCAGGATCGGGATGATGTAGACCAGCAGGCCGGCGAAGATCAGCACCACCGCGGCGAATACCGCTGTGATCGCGAGCGGCCTCGGCAGGCGCTTGCTCTCGAGCCAGGAGACCAGCGGATCGAGGCCGAGCGCGAAGAACAGCGCCACGAAGATGTAGGTCAGCACCGTGCTCAGCTGCACGACGAGGCCGCCCAGGACGAGCGCCACCAGCACGCCGAGCGCGCCGAACAGGCCGATGCGGAAGGAGCGGATCGTGAAGACCGGCTTCTCCGAGTCGGCGGAGACCACGATGTCCGGCTCGACCGCGGGCTGGACGGGTGCCGACCGGCGCCGGCGGGAGCGGGCGAAGGCGCGCGGGGTCATCATGGGACGAGCGTAGCGGGGCGCCGGGAGGCCGCCCGGCGACCGGCCCACCCTTGACGCGGCCGTTCGAGCGGTGCTCCCGCCCGCTCAGCCCTCCGGATCGTGGTCGTCGACCGCGCCGTCGCCCCGGTGCAGAGCGGCGTGCCGCTCCCACTCGGTGAGCAGGTGCTCGATCGCCTCGTGGAAGCGCCGCGTGGCCGCTCCGGGCGACGTGTCGCCGAAGTAGCGGTGCACCCAGCGCTCCAGCCGCTCGACCGACTCCGGATCGTGCTCGGCGCTGTCGATCCGCGCGATGATCGCGGAGGCGTCCTCGGCGTGCAGCCACTCCGCGTCGCCGAGGTAGCCGCTCTCGTCGACCTCGGCCTCGGCGCTGACGGGCCGGGTGACCAGCAGCGGGCGCCCCGTGGCCAGCCGGTCGTAGACCATCGCCGACACGTCGAGGATCGCGAGGTCGGCGGCGGCGAGCTGCCAGCCGAGCTCGGCACCGGTGTCGTGCACGTGACCGGCGCGCGGATCGGCCGCGTTGGCGGCGGCGATCATCGCGACGATCGCCCGGTCGGCCGCGGCGTAGTCGGAGTCGACCGCGCCGCTGCGGGGATGCGGGCGGTAGACGAGCCGGAACCGCGGGTCGGCCAGGAGCCCGCGCACGAGGGCCGTGCCGTGGCTCCGGATCGAGCCGTAGCCCGCGGCGGGGCGGTCGCCCTCCCAGGTCGGCGCGTAGAGCACCACGCGGCGCTCGTCGGGCGTGAACGGCACGGCGCCGGCGAAGTGGTCCGCCTGAGGACGGCCGATGGCGAGGGTGCGCTTGTCGAAGTCGTAGTCCCAGAGCACACGGCGCAGCCGGGCGAGGGCGGCGTCCCCGGCGATCATGCTGTAGTCGTACGCCTTGAACTGGTTCGTCGTCATGTACATCTTGTCGCTCTCGCCGTGGTTGACGAAGACGTGCCAGCGGCGCCCGTAGCGCATCATCTGGAAGTTGCGGGCGTTCTGGTTGACGTAGAGCACGATCCGCAGCGGCTGGCTCGCGATGGTGCCCTCGAGGTCGGCGACGGAGCGGACGTAGGCGACGGGGACCGGGCTCTCGCGCAGCAGCACCTCCGCGGCGCCGGCGTTGCGGCTGAGCAGCACGACCGGGTGCGTCTCCGCCAGCTCGGCCAGCGGCCGGTACCACTGCCGCAGCTGGTACAGGTTGATGTCGCCGTCGGCGAAGTAGACGCCGATCTCGAACCGGCCCTCGGGCAGCGGCCCGCGCTCCGCGGGCAGCCGGGCCACCGCGTGGCGGGCCCGGCGGGCCGCGAGCAGCTCGCCGCCCACCTTGCGCGCGAGTCGCGCGTCGGTGCGGAGGCGGGCGAGCAGGGCACGGGGAGCGGGAGTCATCCGCCCCAGGGTACCGGCGACGGCCCCCGCGCCGGGGGCCTCGCGCGGTCCGATCAGGCCGGGGTCACCCTCAGCCAGACGAACTGCAGCGGCGCGAGACGGAAGCCCTCGCGCAGGTCGACCGCGATCTCGGTGACCAGGTCGACCGCCTCCGCGGCGAACCCGCCGAACCGCTCGGCCGCGACCTCCTGGACCTCGTCCGACACGTTCGCGAGCACGAGCACCGACTCCCCGTCGCCGGGGCGCTGGTAGCCGAGCACGTGGTCGTTGACCGGGTCGAAGACGCTCAGCTCGGTGCCCGCGAACATCGGCACGGCCTTGCGCACGGCGATGAGGTGCAGCAGCCCGCCGAAGACCTCGCTCGCGGCCGTCCCCGGGACCTCGCGCTCGTCGTAGCGCTCCGCGGGGCGGCGCGGCCGGTTCACCCAGCGCGAGTCGCCGGCCGTCGTCGGGTGGTCGAGGTAGCCGTGGTCGTTGAGCTGGCCGACCTCGTCGCCGAGGTAGAGCAGCGGCAGCCCGCCGGTGCTCAGGGCGATCGAGTGCGCGAGAAGCACACGGTCGATCCCGTACGGGTCACCCGCCTCCACTCCGGCGAGGGACGCGGTGGTGCCCGAGACGCGGCGGTCGCCGGTGCGCGGGTTCTCCTGGAACGGCACTCCGCGGGCGAACGTGCCGTCGAACCGGTCCGTGTAGAAGTCGTTGAGGAACCGGCGGTGGCCGGCCGCGTCGATCCCGAGCTCGGCGGCGTCCTCGTCGGCGAAGGTCCAGCCGATGTCGTCGTGCCCGCGCACGTAGTTGACCCAGGCCGTGCCCTCGGGGAGGGCGTGCCGGCGCTCGAGGGCCTGCGAGAGGAGACGGACGTCGCGGGTGGCGAGCGCCTCCCAGGTGAGCGCCATCTGCAGCGGGTTGTACGAGAGCTGGCACTCCTCGACGTCGATGTACTCGATCACCTCGTCGGGGTGCACGATCGCCTCGGACTTGAACAGCAGCGCCGGAGCGGCCAGACGGCAGACCTCGTTGAACGCGCGCAGCAGCAGGTGCGCCTGCGGCTGCGACTCGCAGGTGGTGCCGAGCTCCTTCCAGATGAACGCGACCGCGTCCATCCTCAGGGCGTCGACGCCCTGATTGGCGAGGAAGAGCATCTCTCCCGCCATCGCCCGGAACACCTCGGGGTTGGAGTAGTTGAGGTCCCACTGGTAGCGGTGGAACGTGGCCCAGACCCAGCGCCCGTCCTCCAGCTGAACGAAGGAGCCGGGATGGTCGTCCGGGAAGATCTCGCGCGTCGTGCGCTCGAAGGCGTCGGGCTGCTCCCGGTCCGGGTAGATCCAGTAGTAGTCCTCGAAGCGCTGCTCGCCGGCGAGCGCGCGCTGCGCCCACTCGTGCTCGTTCGAGGTGTGGTTGAAGACGAAGTCGACCACGAGTGCGATGCCCTGCTCACGCAGCTCGGAGGCCAGCCCGCGGAGCTGCTCCATGTCGCCGAGGTCCGGCCGCACGCGCCGGTAGCTCGAGACCGCGTAGCCCCCGTCCGACTCGCCCTCGGGCGCATCGAAGAGCGGCATAAGGTGCAGGTAGTTCAGGCCGATCTCGCGGAGGTACGGGATCTCGGCGCGCAGCCCCTCGAGGTCGCCCGCGTAGCGGTCGACGTAGCAGACCCCGCCCAGAGCCTTGTTCGAGAGGAACCAGGTCGGGTGCTGCTCGCGGGCGCGGTCGAGCGCGCGGAGCTCCTCGGGCCGCTCCTCCCAGGAGGCGGCGGCGAGCTCGACGATCGCGACCAGCTGGTCCTCGAGGTCGTCGCGGCCGGCGTACACCGTGGCGAGCAGATCGACCAGGCGCGGGAGGTGCTCGTCGAGGCGGCCGGAGAACTCGTCGTCGACGGCGCCGAGGCGCTCGCGGACCGCCGTCAGGAGGTCCGGTCCGGCAGGGGTCGCCTCCGCCTCGGCGCGCTCGGGCTGGGAGAGCTGGGTCGAATCGAACACCGTCGTCCTTTCGGGGGCCCCGGCGGGGGCGGATTCCCCGATGCTAGACGATCGGCGGACGCCCGGCGAACGCCATCCGGAGCACCGTGCGGGCCGAGAGGACGCGCCGGCCGCCCGGATCCGAGCGCCATCCCTCCCGCCAGCCGGCGAACCAGGCGCGCAGGGCGGCCGGGTCGCGACGCCAGCGGAGGCACTGGATCGCGGTCCAGGACCCCACGTAGACGAGCGCCAGAGGTGCGGCGAGGTTGCGGCGGGCGAGCCAGACGCGGTTGCGCGCGTTCAGCCGGTAGTAGTCGGCGTGCCGGGTCGGCTGGATGACCGGGTGCTGGGCGACGAGCTCTCCCGCGTACCAGGCGGTGCGACCCGTGTCCCAGACCCGCCAGGCCAGCTCGATGCCCTCGTGGGCGTAGAAGAACGGACCCGCCCAGCCGCCCGTCCGGGCGAACACGTCGCGCCGCAGCACGACCGCTCCCTCCCAGACCGAGAAGACGGGGCCGGAGCGGCGGGGGTCGCCCTTGAGGATCCGCGGGATCCAGCGCCGCGGGCTCGGCGTGCCGTCCGTGCTGTCGACGCGGGGCTGCACCAGGCCGATGCGGCGGTTCGAGGCGAGCAGCGCGATCGCGTCGACGAGGAAGCGGGGAGACGGGATCCGGGCGTCGTCGTCGAGGAAGAAGAGGTACTCCCCCGCGACGGCGTCGACTCCGGCGTTCCGGCCCGCGGGGATGCCGAGGTTCTCGGGCAGCGCCAGGGCGCGCACTCCCTCGGGCAGGCCGTCGGGCTCCCAGCCGTTGCCGACGCAGACGACGTCCAGCTCGACGCCCTCCTGCGCGAGGACGCCGGCCAGCCCCGCGGCGAGGTCGTCGGGCCGGGTCCCCTGCGTCAGGACGACGACGCCGACCCGCGACTCAGGAGCGGACACGCTTGGACGCCATGATCGCGACGAAGTGGCCGACCAGGGCGAGGAGGGCGAGCGGCAGCAGCGCCCCGACGAGGACCCGGTCGGCCGTGCCCGCTCCGACGACGAGGCCCACGAGGGCGGTCGCGAAGGCCAGCATCGTCAGCTCGACGGAGTGGTAGAGGCGGTGGAAGGGCAGGAAGCGGGCCGCGCGGCGAAGCCCCGCCAGCCCGGACGAGGACGGCACAGCCTCACCCTTCGTGTCGGCCAGCTTCGTGAGACCGGCGTTCGCGCGCGCCACGTGCACCATGTCGTTGAGCGCCTTGTTGAGGACGATCACCAGGGCCAGGGCGAAGCCGATCGTGGTCCAGAGGAAGTCCACCGGCGCCTCGAACGGGACGCCCGCCGCCCGCAGCCCGAGCGCGATCGGGATCAGCGCCTCGGTCGTGTAGTGCCCGACCTTGTCGAGGAACACGCCCGCCGGCGAGGACGTGCGGCGCCAGCGCGCGACCTCGCCGTCGCAGCAGTCCACCAGCATCTGCAGCTGGCCGAGGAGCAGCGCCAGCGCCGCTCCGGCGATCCCCGGGATCAGGAGGGCTGCCGCCGCGCTCCAGCCGACCAGGATCATCAGCCCGGTGACGCCGTTCGCCGAGATCGAGGTCTTCAGCAGCAGCCAGGTCAGGTAGGGCGAGAAGCGGCGCAGGTAGAGCGACGCCGTCCAGTGCTCGGCGTTGCGGCGCCCGCGCACCTCCGGGGGCTGCGCGACGGCGCGCAGCTCGGCGATGGAGCGGGGTCTCGTCGTCGTGGTCATGCGCCCCTCGGCGAGTCGGACCGCGGCTGGTGGCGGTGGGCGGAGATGTTGCTGGTCAGCCCGGCGAAGCCGAGCACGAAGCCGGTCCCCCAGGCCACGTGGACCGCCGGGATGACCACGGCGAACCACAGCATCGCACGCGCGCCGTCCGGCCGCGCGACCACGAGAGTGGCCGCCGCCACCAGGAGGAGGTAGGCGGCGGGCACCGCGAACCCGAGCAGGAGCCAGGGCGCGGCTCCGGCGAGCACCTGGACGACTCCCGCCAGCCCG
This sequence comes from Rathayibacter sp. AY1E2, assembly GCF_002932325.1. Lineage (NCBI taxonomy): Bacteria > Bacillati > Actinomycetota > Actinomycetes > Micrococcales > Microbacteriaceae > Rathayibacter > Rathayibacter sp. AY1E2. The sequence goes on along the minus strand of NZ_PSVO01000007.1, from coordinate 29,240 downwards.
ACGAGCAGCCCGATCGCGAGCATCGCGACGAGCACGGGCGGAGCGAAGTAGCGCAGCGACCGCGAGGCCGGGAACATCCGGGTGAGCTCGCCCCGCCACATCCCGGTCGAGAGGAACTGCCGGAGCAGCGCGCGCATCGAGGGCCGCGGCCGGTAGGTGACGGTGAGGCGCGGAGTGAACCAGACGACCTCGCCGCGCTCGCGCAGCCGCCGGTTCAGCTCCCAGTCCTGCCCGCGCTTGAAGCGCTCGTCGAACAGGCCGGCGCGCTCGAGGGCGGAGCGGCGGAAGACGCCGAGGTACACCGTGTCGGCCGGGCCCTCCTCGCCTCCCACGTGGTGGGGCGTGCCGCCCAGCCCGATGCGGGAGCCGTAGGCCCGGGCGACCGCGCGCTGGAACGGGGTGAGGCCCTCCGCCGCCATCACTCCGCCGACGTTCGCCGCTCCGGAGCGCTGCAGCGCCTCGACCGCCGTGCGCGCGTACTCGGGCGGCAGGACGGAGTGCGCGTCGACCCGGACGACGACCGGGTGGCGCGAGGCGCGGATCGCGGCGTTGAGGCCCGCAGGAGTGGAGCCGACCTCGTTCGGCACGACGCGGATCCGCGGGTCGGCCGCGCTCAGCTCGGCGACGAGCTGCTCCGTGCCGTCGATGCTCGGGGCGACGGCGAGGACGACGTCGAAGGGGCCGGTGTAGTCCTGGTGCAGCAGCGAGTCGACCGCGGCGCGCACGTGGGCGACCTCGTTGAGGACGGGCATGACGTAGGAGACGCCGGGCAGGTCGGAGAGGTCGTCTTCCGGGATCTCGTGCTGCATGGGTCCAGTTCGTGCGGGAGGAGCGCGGGCGCAGGGATCCACCACCCTACCAGCGGGGAGCGCCGCGCCCCGGGCCGGGCCCGGACGCGGAGAAGCCCCCCGGGGACGGATCCTCGAGGGGCTCTGCGCGGCGGCGGAGCACAGCCCCCCGGGGACGGATCCTCGAGGGGCTGTGCGCGGTGGCGGAGGGTCAGCCGGCGGCCATCTGGCCGAGCGTCGCCTTCGCCTGGTAGCTCTGGCCGTTGCGGACGTAGGTCAGCTCGACCGCGGCGTTCGCGGCCTGCGCGCGGACCTGCGCGGTGAGGTCGGACGCGCTCGTGATCGGAGTGCTGTCGATCGCGGTGATGATGTCGCCCTTGGCGAGACCGGCCGCCTGCGCGGCACCGCCTCCGGAGACCTCCTCGATGCGGGCGCCGAGGACGTCCGCGGTCGAGTCGGAGACGCTCGCGCCGAGCAGGCCGTGCGAGGCGGAGCCGTTCGCGATGATCTCCTTCGCGATGCGCTCGGCGATCGCGCTGGGGATCGCGAAGCCGACTCCGATGTTGCCGGACTGGCCGCTCGAGGAGGACTGGCCGGCGCTCGCGATCGCGACGTTCACGCCGATCAGCTCGCCGTCGCTGTCGAGCAGCGCGCCGCCGGAGTTGCCCGGGTTGATCGCCGCGTCGGTCTGGATGACGGGCAGCGAGATGGTGCTCTTCGCCTGGGTCGGCGCCTGCTGGCCCGGGATGTCGAAGTTGAACGGGCTCTCGGTGCCGCCGCTCGAGCTGTCGCCCGAGTCGTCCGGAGCCGCCGAGGAGGCGACCTGGATGCTGCGGTTGAGCGCGCTGACGATGCCGTCGGTCACGGTGCCGGAGAGGCCGAGCGGGGCGCCGATGGCGACCGCCGTGTCGCCGACGTTGATCTTGGTGGAGTCTGCGAACGTCATCGGGCTGAGGTCGGTCGCGCCGGTCAGCTTGATGACGGCGAGGTCGAGGGTCGGGTCGGTGCCGACGACGGTCGCGTCGAAGATCCGGCCGTCGCTGGTCGTGACCGAGACGGTGCCGTTCGCGATCTCGCCGTCGAGGGTGACCACGTGCGTGTTGGTCAGGACGTAGCCGTCCTTCGAGAGCACGATGCCGGAGCCGGTGCCGGCGGACGAGCTGCCGCTCACCGCGATGGTGACGACGCTCGGAGTGGCCTTGGCGGCGACCGCGGTGGCGGTCGTCGCGTCCTCGGCGTTGTTGACCGTGATCGTCTGCGAGCCGCCGGCGGAGACCACGCGGGTCCCGCCGCCGTTGGAGGCGGACCAGAGGCCGAACACGCCGGCTCCCGCGACTCCGCCCACGACCGCGCCGATGGCGAGCGCCGCGACGACGCCCACTCCGGCTCGGCGCTTCGTGGCGGTGGGGGCGGGGGTGTACTCGGCGCCCGGGCCGAAGGGGCTCGAGGAGGGCGGCTCCTCGGAGCCGTGCAGCGTGTTCGCGGCGGGCGGCGCGTACTGCCCGTAGCGGGCGGGCTGGGAGACGGGCTGCGCCTCGTTGCCGGCCGTCGCGTTCGGCGTGTACGGCGGCTGGGGGGCCGAGGAGGAGGGGTAGGGGACGGTCGGGTTCTCGCTCTCGCGGTGCGCTCCGCCCCGGTGGATCGGCTCGGTGGGCCCGGTGGTCGAGGACGACGCTCCGGAGCTCTCGCCGGGGGTGCGCTCGGTCGCCTCTCGGGCGCCGGACTCCGTCGGCGTGGTGGGTTCCTCCGGCTGACGAGGACCCTCGTGACTCTCGGTCATGGGTGCTGCTCCTTCCAAGCGGGGATAGCTTGGCGACCGTACCTGGGGGTTTCTTATGACGGGCCTGCGAGCGGGAAATGAAACCGGCCGGACTGCTCGAGCGGGCACACTGGGCACGTGAGCATTCCCGGATCCTGGTCCCGCGCCGCGGCGGGCGCCGGCCTCCTCGGCCCCGGCGGCGAGGTCGCCGCCACCGTCTTCAGCGAGATGAGCGCGCTCGCCCTGCGCACCGGAGCGGTGAACCTCGGCCAGGGCTTCCCGGACGAGGACGGCCCGCGCGAGATCCTCGACGCCGCGCGCGACGCCATCGCGTCGGGGGTCAACCAGTACCCGCCGGGTCCCGGCTTCCCCGTCCTGCGCGAGGCGATCGCCGCGCACCGGCTGCGCTTCTCCGGGATCGCCCTCGACCCCGACGGCGAGGTCCTCGTCACCACGGGCGCCACCGAGGCCCTGGCCGCGGCTCTGCTGGGCCTGCTCGAGCCGGGCGACGAGGTCGTCACCTTCACGCCCCACTACGACGCCTACGGAGCCCTGATCGCCCTGGCAGGAGGGGTGCACCGCACCGTGCTCCTGCGCGGCCCCTCCTTCGCGGTCGACCACGACGAGCTGACCGCCGCGGTGAGCGACCGCACGCGCGTCATCCTGGTGAACGACCCGCACAACCCGACCGGTGCCGTCCTCCCGGCCGTGACCCGCGAGCTGATCGTGCGGCTCGCCGAGCGGCACGACGCCGTGATCCTGACGGACGAGGTCTACGAGCACCTGCGCTTCGACACTCCGCACGTCCCGCTGGCCTCCCTTCCCGGAGCCTTCGAGCGGACGCTCTCCGTCTCCTCGGCGGGCAAGACCTTCAGTACCACGGGCTGGAAGATCGGCTGGGTCACGGGCCCGCGCGAGCTGATCACGGCCGTCCTCGCCGTGAAGCAGTTCCTCACCTACGTCAGCGGCTCGCCGTTCCAGGGGGCCGTCGCCCTCGGGCTCGGGCTCCCGGACGCCTTCTTCACCGGCGCGGCGCAGACTCTTGCGGCCAAGAAGGACCTGCTGTCGGCGGGCCTGGCTGCTGCGGGCTTCGGCGTCGCGCCCTCCTCGGGCGGCTACTTCGTCGTCGCGGACGCGGCACCGCTCGGCTACGACGACGGGGTCGCGCTCTGCCGGGCGCTCCCGGATCTCGCGGGAGTGGTGGCGGTGCCCGTGTCGGCGTTCTGCCGCCCCGAGGACGCCGCTCCCTACCGCTCGCTCGTCCGCTTCGCCTTCTGCAAGCGGTTCGAGGTGCTGGAGACCGCGGTCGCGGGCCTCGCCCGCATGGCGCGCTGAGGAGCCGGCCTCAGCGGATGCGGTCGGATGCCCGGCGCCGTCGGGCCGGGGGCGGCGGTCAGAGCGGCAGCACCCGGAAGCGCCGCAGCGCCAGAGCGGGGTTCTTCGCGCGCGCCGCGTCGATCCGCTCGCGCGAGACCCAGGCGACGGCGACATCCTCGACCTCGCCGAGGGTGACGGTCTCGACGCCCATCGGATCGACGATCATGCTCGTGCCGACCCCGATCGGCGGGGTCTGGTCGGCTGCGACGAGGTACACCGTGTTCTCGAGCGCGCGGGCGGTGACCAGCGTCCGCCAGTGCGCCTCCTTGAGCGGGCCGCGCACCCACTCGGCCGGTGCCGCGATGACGTCGACCCCGGCGTCGACCAGCCAGCGGCTGACCTCCGGGAAGCGCAGGTCGTAGCAGGTCTGCAGCCCGACGACGAGGCCGCCGACCTCGAACGTCTCGGGTGCGGCGATCTCCCCCGCGGCGACCCACTCCGACTCGGTCTGGCCGAAGGCGTCGTACAGGTGGAGCTTGCGGTAGCGGGCCACGAGCGTGCCCTCGGGGTCTAGCGCGACGAGCGTGTTCGCGATGCGGCGCCCGTCCACCGCCTCGACCATGCCCGCCACGAGGTGGATCCGGAACTCGCGCGCGAGCGCCGCGAGAGCCGTGACGAACGGGCCGTCGAGCGCCTCGCCCGCCGCGACCAGCTCGGGCCCGAGCGGATCGGTGAAGGCGGAGCTGTACTCCGGCAGCACCACCATGCTCGCGCCGCGCTCGGCGGCGATCCGGGCCAGGCGCTCGATCGTCGCGATGTTCGCCTCCCGGTCCGTCGAGGGGGCGAACTGCGCCACGGCCATGCCGACGGCGCCGGTCATCAGCTCGGCGGGTAGAGGAAGAGGGCGACCTGGGAGGCCGGGATGGTGCGCTTGTGGTACGCGTGGTCGTTGCCCCAGTTGTACTCCTCGAGCGAGACCGTGCCGTCGGAGTTGACGGCCTGCACGTAGGCGACGTGGTTGCCGGTGAACCAGGCGACCGCGCCGGGCACGGGCGTGCTGCTGGTCACCCAGCCGTGGGACGCCCACTGGCCGGCCCACGCGTAGGCGCTGCCACCGCCCGGGGTCATGTTGCCCCAGGTCCACTTGAAGGGGGCGCTGGTCGAGCCCTGGTCGCGGTTGATCCGCCAGGCGACGAAGTCGACGCACTCGCGGTAGTAGTACCGCAGCGGCGAGAGGCCGCCGCCCTGGTCGTCGGTGAGCTGGTCGCGCCAGGGGTAGTCGTCGCCCTCCTCGCGGGGCGTGACCGAGGTGCTGGTGCCGCCGCTGCCCGCGGCGGCGCCGTCCGCGCCGGTCGTGCCTGCCGCGGCCTGCGCCTCCTGGGCGAGGCGGGCGGTCTCGGCGTCGCGGGCGGCCTGCTCGGCGGCGGCGAGCGCGCGCGCCTGGGCGGCCGCCTCGTCGAGCTGGGCCTGGGTCGGTGCGGTGAAGGAGTCGCGGATGACCTGCTCCTGGACCGCGGTCGGCGCGACGGTGAGCTTCTGGTTGCCGAGCGCCTGCACGCGGGCGGCGGCCTCGACGGCGGCCTGCGAATCGGGTGCCGGGTCGAAGGAGTAGGCGGGGAGCGCGGAGACCGCCACGAGGCCCGCGATGGCGGCGAGGGCGACCGTGCTGACGGTCGCACGGAAGACACGGCCCCGGCGGCGCCGCACGGGGCGGACGGGCGTGAGGACCGGAGTGGCGACGCGTGCCGCGGGCAGCGCGTGCGGCGCCTGCCGCGGGCTCCGCCGGGTCGGGCGGTCGCCGAGCCCCTCGTTCGAGCCGTCGTCCCCGCGTTCGTCCCTCACAGCAGCACCCCTCGCATCGGGGTAGAGCCTAACGTGCGGGCCGGTCCGGCACACGCGTCGGCGCGGAGCGTCGGGAGGCCGGTCCGCGGATGCGGGTCGCGCGAGACCGGCTCGCGGTCGGCGGCGCCGCGGGCGGATCCGACGGTGACGCGGACGGGCGACCGGAGTAGCGTCCGGAGCGGAGCGGGCGCGACGGTGCGGCCGCGGGACGGAGGACGGCGATGATCCGGAGCGAGAGGGCCTTCAACGGCTTCAGCGTGGACGACGTGGAGGCGGCGCGGGCCTTCTACGGCGGAGTGCTCGGGCTCGAGGTCGAGCTGAACGCGATGGGGATCCTCGACATCCGGCTGCCGGGCGGAGGCCGCGCGATCGCGTACCCGAAGCCGGACCACGAGCCGGCGTCGTTCACGATCCTGAACTTCTCGGTGGAGGACGTCGACGTGGCGGTCGCCGAGCTGCACGCGGCAGGCGTCACCACGGCGATCTACGACGACCCGTCGCTGCCGACCGATGCGGACGGAGTGATGCGCGGCCACGGGCCGACGATCTGCTGGTTCCGCGATCCGGCGGGCAACGTGCTGAGCGTGATCGAGGGCGACTAGGTCTCGGCCCGAACACCGTCAACCGCGGGCAGCACGTCCGCGACCCGCGTTAACGACAAAAGCCGGCCCTTCTCAGGACCGGCTTTCGCTTTCTTGTTGCGGGGGCAGGATTTGAACCTACGACCTCTGGGTTATGAGCCCAGCGAGCTACCGAACTGCTCCACCCCGCGGCACAAGAAGAGACATTACACGCGTTCCGGCGCCGGTGCAAATCGACGCGGCGGTGGGAGCGGGCTCCGGTCTCAGGCGGGCTTGGCGGCGCGCAGCACGGCGCTCCCGTCCACGCTCAGCCCGACCGCCGTCAGGGCGGCTGCGAGCTCGGACGAGGTGCGCGACCAGGTGCGGACGTCGGCGTCGACGAGAGCGGACGACGACGGGGCGACGAGCACCGCGCCGCCGGGGGCGACGAACCACTCCACCAGCCGCGCCCACTCCTCCAGGTCGGGGAGCCACGAGACGACGCCGGCGCTGCAGAGCACGACGTCGAACGAGTCGGGCTCCGGCAGCATGTGCCTCAGCTCGTAGAGGTTCGCGCAGACGAAGCGGGCGGAGCCGGCGAGGTCCCTGTCCGCGGCGGCGGCGCGTGCTCGGCGCACCGCGGGCATCGAGAAGTCGACGCCCACCACGCGGGCGCCGCGCTCGGCGAGCTCGAGCGCGTCGAGCCCGTCGCCCGAGCCGAGCTGGAGGATCCTCGGCCCGGGGTCGAGGAGCGCCGCGGTGACGAGCTCCGGGTGGAGCGCACCCTCGCCGGTGCGCTCCTCCCAGTACGTGCGGTTCAGCTCGAGCCACTCCCCCGAGCGGAGGTGCTCGCCGCGGTCGACCTGCACCATGCGGGCTACTGGCCGCCCTCGGCCTGCAGCGCCCGCGAGAGCGCCTCGGTCAGCTGCTCGTCCGCCGCCGCGAAGGCGGTGAGGTCGCCCGCCTTGAGGGCGTTCTCGCGAGCCGTGAGGGCGTCCCGCGCGTCGTTCAGTGCCTGCTGCAGCGCCGTCTGGTCGCCCGTGGCCGGCGTGGAGCCGGTGCCGCCGGTCGTGCCGCCCGCGTCGCCTCCGGTGTCGCCGCCCGAGGTGCCGGTGCCCGCGTCCGGAGTCGTCGGCGTGCCGGTGTCGCCCGCGTCGGCTCCCGAGTCGCCGCCGAAGAGGCTGTCGAGGGCCGCGTCGAGGGTGTCCTCGAAGGCGATGTCGTCACCGAACGCGACCAGCACCTTCTGCAGGAGCGGGAAGCTCGTGTCTCCGTTGGAGCGCACGTAGATCGGCTGGACGTAGAGCAGGCCGCCGCCGACCGGCAGCGTGAGCAGGTTGCCCCTCGTGACGGTGGTGTCGCCGCGGGAGAGGATGTTCAGCTCGTTCGCGACCGTCGGGTCGGTGGTGAACGCGTTCTGCACCTGGCCGGGGCCGGGCACCGTGTCGTCCTTCGGCAGCTCGAGCAGGCGGAGCGTGCCGTAGCCGTCGGCCACGGAGCCCGCCGTCGAGCCGGCGTCGGAGTCGGCCACGAGGTAGCCGGTCAGCACGTTGCGGCTGGCCTGCGCGCCCTGGACGCTCGCCGGGATGTACGTCGAGTAGAGCGAGTACGACGGCACGTCCTGATCCGGCGTCTGCAGGGTGAGGTAGTACGGAGGCTGCAGGCTGGTGCCGGTCGCGGCGGCCGTGGTCGCGGCTCCGCTCGTCGGGTCGTTCGGCGTCGCCCAGGCGTCCTCGCGGGAGTAGAAGGAGCCCGCGTCGGTGACGTGGTAGGTGCCGAGGACCGCGCGCTGGACCTTGAAGAGGTCCTCCGGGTACCGGACGTGGCTGAGCAGCTCACCCGACATGTCGCTCACGGGCTTCACCGTGGTCGGGAAGATCTTCTGCCAGGTCTGCAGGATCGGGTCCTCGGTGTCCCACGCGTAGAGCGTGACGCTGCCGTCGTACGCGTCGACGGTCGCCTTCACCGAGTTGCGGATGTAGTTGACGTCGTCGGTCGGGAACTGCTGCTGCGTGTTCGTGTCGGCGATCGCCTGCGAGAGGCTCTGCACCTCCGAGTACGGGTAGTCGGCCGAGGTGGTGTACCCGTCGACGACCCACTTCACGCGGCCGTCGACGACGGTCGGGTAGGCGTCGGAGTCGAGCTTGAGGTACGGCGCGACCTTCTGGACGCGCTGCACGGGATCGCGGTCGTAGAGGATCTGCGAGTCGTCGTTCACGCCGTCCGAGAGGAAGATCTGCTCCGACTGGAACTTGATCGCGTAGACGAGCTTCTTGAAGACGTTGTCGAGAGCGGGGCCGCCCTCGCCGTCGAAGGTCGTGTAGGTCTGCTGCGCGCCGTCGGTGCCCGAGGGGTAGTCGAGCTCGATGTCGCGCGAGTCGTTGCCGCCCACGATCGAGTACGGCGGGGAGTTCTCGCCGAAGTAGATCCGCGGCTCGTAGTCGCCGAGGTCGCCCGTCGTCGGGACGCCGGACTCGATGAACACCGGCTCTCCGTCGGCCGAGCGCTGGTTGCCGTACGCGGCGACCAGGCCGTAACCGTGGGTGTAGACCAGCGTCTGGTTGTACCAGGTCTGGTTGGTGCCGAGGCCGTTGAGGTTCAGCTCGCGGACGCCGACCACGGCGTCCTGCGTCGATCCGTCGATGGAGTAGCGGTCGACGTCGAGCGCGTTCTGCGTGTCGCCGAACTTGTAGTACTGGCGGAACTGCTGCAGCTGCGAGAACGCGTCGGTGACGACGGCGGGGTCGAGGATGCGGATGTTCGCGGTGGTCTCGGCGTCCGAGCGCAGGGCGCCCGGCTCCGCGTCGGTGGTCGCGTCGTAGGGGATGACGTCGACGTCGCTGACGCCGTAGGCCTGGCGCGTCATGTCGATGTTGTTCTGGATGAAGGGCTGCTCGAGCGTGCGCTCGTTGGGCTCGACCTGGAACTTCTGCACGATCCACGGGTAGAGGGAGCCGACGAGCAGGCTCGACACGATCAGCAGCGCGGTGCCGATGACCGGGAAGCGCCAGCGGCCGATGAAGGCGGTGACGACGAAGAGGATCGCGACCAGCGCCGCGATGCCGGCCAGGATCTGCAGGCCCGGGATCGTCGCGTTGACGGTGGAGTAGGTGGCGCCGGTGATGCGGGGCCCCTGCTGCGCGAGCGTCGCGTACTGGTCGAGCCAGAGGCTGACCGCCTGCACGGCGAGGTAGAGGGCGGCGATGACCGCGAGCTGGATGCGCGAGGCCTTCGAGATGCGGATCTCGCGGCCGTTCACCCGGATCGCTCCGTAGAGGTAGCCGGTGGCGAGGGTCGCGAACGCCGAGATCAGCAGGACCGCCGACGCGAAGCCGACGATGCTCTGGTAGAAGGGCAGCTCGAAGAGGTAGAACGACGTGTCGAGGCCGAACTGCGGATCCGTGGTGCCCGAGGGCGTGCGGTTCCAGAAGGTGAGGCTCGTCTGCCAGCGGGTGGCGGAGGAGACGCCGGCGAAGAGGCCGAGCACCGCGGGGATCCCGAAGGTGGCCAGGCGCCGCAGCGGCTCCACGACCTGCTGGTAGCGGTCGATCTGCGAGTTGAGCTTCGCGTAGACCGGCCGGAGGCGGTACGCCAGCATCAGGCTGATGAACACCGGCACCGCCATGGCGACGAAGCCGATGACGAAGAGACCGCCCGCCGCCGCCCACTGCGTCGTGAGCACGGAGAGGAAGCCGAGCTGGTCGTACCAGAGGATGTCGGTGTACAGACCGGCGAAGACGAAGAACGCCACCACCAGGACGGCCACCACCACGACAGTGACGGCGAGGACGCTCCGTCTCTTCCGCGGCGGGGTTTCGGTTGCTGTGGAACTCACGTGAGGGCCTCTTGCTGTCGAGATGTGAGGGGAGGCCACCCATGCTATGCGACGGCTGTCCGGCTCACCTGGGCGTCGACCCGGGGTCGGCGGGCGGGATCAGTCGAGGGGAGAGGCGGTGCTGCAGTCCGGCAGCCCGGAGGTGTCGCCCGCGGCGATGCCCTTCAGGGCGGCGAGGGCGTCATCGAGGGTCGAGACCGCGAGCACGTCGAGCCCGTCGGGGACGTGGCCGACGACCTCGTTGCAGTTGGTCGCGGGGGCGAGGAAGTACTCGGCTCCGGCGCCCTCCGCCCCGTAGAGCTTCTGGCGGATCCCGCCGATGGCGCCGACCTCGCCGGCCGCGTCGATCGTGCCGGTCCCGGCGACGCTCCGCCCGCCGTTGAGCTCGCCCTCGGTGAGCTTGTCGATGATCCCGAGGGCGAACATCATGCCCGCGCTCGGCCCGCCCACGTCGTCCAGCTGGATGTCGACCTCGAACGGGAAGTCGAAGGCCGCTCCGGGGAGGACGCCGATGACGGCGGCGCCGTTCGAGTCGCGCGGCGTGACCTCCACCTCCTGCCGGGCGCCCCCGCGCTCGATGCTGACCTGCACCGGGGAGCCGGTGCCCAGGGTCTGCAGGGTCGCACGCAGGGCGGTCGCGTCGGCGACCGGGGTGCCCGCGACCGCGAGGATCTCGTCCCCCGCCTCCAGGACGCCCTCGGCCGGGGAGCCCTCGGGCACCTGCACGACCGAGACGCGCTGCTCGACGGGGTAGCCGAGCTCGGTGAGCGCGGCGGCGATCGCCTCCTGCTGGGAGTCGGTCATCTCGGCCTGGTTCGCCTCGTCGCGCTCCTCGACCGTGGAGGAGGGAGGGAAGATCGCGTCGACCGGGACGACCGCCTTGGTCCTGTCGAACCAGGCGCTCGCGACCTCGACCCAGGTGGGCAGGCTCTGCGGGTTGCCGACGACCGACACGGTGAGCATGTCGAGCGTGCCGGCCGTGGGGTAGGTGGTGCGGTCCGGGATCGAGATGAGGGGCACGTCCTTGCTGCTGCCCAGGGTGTCGAACACGGGGCCGGGCTGCTCGATCACATAGGGGGCGGGCGCGACGCCCAGACCGACCACGACGGCGACACCCGAGAGGAGGACGACCGGTCCGACCCACGGGCGGCGCGGGGAGGAGGAGGGGCGCGGGTCGTCGGAGAACAGCGACACGGGGGCCTTTCTGGCAACGGGTGGAGCGGCTCCGCCGGGATGTTCGCGGCGGGCGGAAGCGGGCTGGGCCCGAGCGGTGCTCTGCACGCCGAGGCCCCGGGCGCTCGGGCTAACGTAGCTTGCACGACTGGGAGTCGCGCCGGAACCGGCGCCCTGTGCAGGGCCGCGGAGGCGGTGCGGCGACCGGATTCAGGTGAGCGACGGAGGGCTGATCCCGATGGCCGATGGCGACAGTGCGGACCGAGCGGGCGGCGGCTCCGAGGACGAGTTCCGGGAGATGCTGCGGCAGTTCCTCTCGGGGAACGGCCCGGTCGACCCCTCGCAGCTCGCAGGAGCGGCAGGCCTGCCGAACGACCCGGTGGCCCTGCAGAACCTGCTCTCGCAGCTGCAGAGCGCAATGCAGCAGAACGGCGACGGCGGCGTCAACTGGACGCTCTCGCTCGAGCAGGCGAAGCAGCTCGCGCGCGCCGAGTCCGCGCCGGTGTCCGACTCCGTGCGGACTCCGATCGACGCGGCCTTCGGCGTCGCCGCGCTCTGGCTCGACGAGGTCGCGTACGTCTCCGAGCTGAGCCGCACGCCGCGCTCGATCAGCCGCCTCGAGTGGATCTCCCTGACGATGCCGGTCTGGACCCAGCTCGCCGAGCCGGTGGCGCTGAGCATCTCGGACGCGCTGACCCGCGTGCTCCGCGAGCAGGCCCCGGAGGAGATGCAGGCGATGATCGCCGGTGCCGAGGGCATGATGCGCGGGATCGGCGGCACCCTGTTCGCCCTGCAGCTGGGCCAGGTCGTCGGGCAGCTCGCCGCCGAGGTCGTCTCGGGCGGCGACATCGGCATCCCTCTGCTGGAGGAGAACGACGCGGCAATCCTGCCGCAGAACGTCGCCGCGTTCGGCGAGGGCCTCGACATCCCGCTGGACCAGGTGCAGCTGTACCTGGCGGTCCGCGAGCTCGCGCACGCCCGCCTCTTCCGGCACGGCAAGTGGCTCCGTCTCGCCCTCATCTCCCAGATCACCGACTTCGCGCGCGGGATCAGCATCGACACCACCCGCCTCGAGGAGCTGGCCGAGGGCTTCGACCCGTCGAACCCCGAGGAGCTCCGCGACGCGATGACCTCCGGCGCGCTCATCCCGCCGAAGACGGAGGAGCAGCTCGCCGCGCACGGCCGCCTCGAGACCGTCCTCGCCCTCATCGAGGGATGGGTCGACGTCGTCACCGCGGCGGCGACCACCCGCCTGCCCAGCGCCGGGGCGATCGCCGAAACGGTCCGCCGCCGCCGCGCCTCCGGCGGGCCGGCCGAATCCGCCTTCGCCACCCTCGTCGGCCTGGAGCTGCGCCCGCGCCGCCTCCGCGAGGCCGCCGCGATGTGGCAGGCCGTGACCGACGCCGTCGGGCCCGAGGCCCGCGACTCCCTCTGGTCGCACCCCGACCTGCTCCCCGGCTCAGAGGACCTGGACGACCCGAGCGCGCTCGTCGCCCGGCTCACGGCCGAGGCCCGCGGCGAGACCCCGGAGCCCGACGAGATGGACCGCGCGCTGGAGGACCTGCTGAACGGCACGATGCCGCGCGAGGGCGACGGCGCCTCCGGAGACGCTCCGGACACGACCGACGACGCCGGCTCGCCGGACGACGACGACCGCGGCTCCTCCCCCACGGGCGACCGCCCCGTCTGACCCCCCGTCCGGCGCCCGCCTGTGGACAACTCGCGCGGCGCCGGGCCGGTCTCGGCCATGATCGCCGGATGGTGCTCCGGCTCGATCCCCGACTCCCTCTGCTCTGGCGCTCCGCGACCGCGGTGCAGCTCGGCCTCGACCGGCCGCACGCGGTCCTGGACGGCGTCGGCTACCCGGAGGAGCTGCTGCTCGACGCCCTCCGCGTGGGCACCAGCGCCGGCACCGTCCGCCTGATCGCGGCGCGCGCCGGAGCGAGCGAGGCGCGGGTCGACGAGGTGCTCGAGGCGCTCCGGCCGGTCCTGCTGCGCAGCGTCGAGCCCGGCCCTGCCCCGGCACCGCGGGTCGTCGTCGAGGGGACGGGCGCGGCACCGGACGCACTGCGCACGCTGCTCCGGAGCGAGGGCTGCTCGCTGCTCGCCGACGTCGGAACGCCGGACCTCGCCGTGCTGATCGCCGACTTCGCGGTCGCCCCCGCCCGCGCCGCGCACTGGCTCGCGGCCGACGTGCCGCACCTGGCGGTGGTGTTCGGCGACGAATCGGTGCGCCTCGGACCCCTTGTCGAGCCGGGAGCCGGACCGTGCCTGCACTGCGCCGAGCGGGACCGGATGGATCTCGACCCGGATCGTGCGCGCCTCGTGATCCAGGTGCTCGGCCGCACGGCCCCCACCCGCACGCCGCTCGCGAGCGCCGCGATCGCCGTGGCGGCCGCCGACGCCGCGCTGCGGCGGCTGCTCGCGGGCTGGCGAGGGCTCCGCGGGGCCGAGCGGATCTACAGCGACGCCTCCGGAGCCTTCACCGTGCGGGAGCGGGAGCCGCACCCCGAGTGCGCGTGCCGAGCTCTTCGAGGAAGCGCGACGGCTCCCTCCGCGTGACGCGGCCGACCGTCGAGCGCGCCCACGAGAGGCGCAGGCGCCGGCGGGCCCGGGTGATGCCGACGTAGAGGAGGCGCCGCTCCTCGTCGATCGCCTCGAGGCCGGCGGCGTACGAGATCGGCAGCAGTCCCTCGGCGAGCCCCATCAGGTGCACCGACTCCCACTCGAGGCCCTTCGCCGAGTGCAGCGTGGCGAGGGTGACCGCGCCGCGGTCCGGCTCGTGGTGCACCTGCTGGCGTGCGATCAGGTCGTCCGTGAACTGCCGGAAGGTCCATCCGGTAGGGGCCTCGTCGACGAGGCGGGCCAGCGTGTCCAGCGACTCCCACCGGTCGCGCACCGCACCGGGCGCCGACGGGGGCTCGGCGCTCCAGCCGAGCGAGCGGAGGACGTCGCTCACCGACTTGAACAGCGGCTCGCCGCTGATCGACACGGACGCCGCGCGCAGCTGCATCACGGCCTGCTTCACCTCGGGGAGGTCGAAGAAGCGCTTGCCGCCGCGCATGTGCGCGCTCACTCCCCGCTCGTGCAGGGCGTGCTCGATGACCGCCGACTGGCTGTTCGTGCGGAAGAGGACCGCGATGTCGGAGGGGCGCACCCCCGCCTCGATGTCGGCCGCGACCCGCGCCGCGATCCCGCGCGCCTCCGCGATGTCGTCCGGGTAGGCGTCGATCGCGGGCTCCGGCGCCTCGGCGGCGGCGACGGCGTGGAGCGAGAGGGCGCCGGGCCTGCCCCGCATGAGGCGGTTCGCGGTCTGCACGATCGGCACGGCCGAGCGGTAGTTCTCCTCCAGGCGCACCACGGTGGCGGCCGGCCAGCGGGACGGGAAGTCGAGGAGGTAGTCGGCCCGCGCACCCGCGAAGGAGTAGATGGTCTGGCTGGCGTCGCCGACGACGCAGAGGTCGCTCCGGTCGCCGAGCCAGAGCTCCAGGAGCCGCTGCTGCAGCGGCGAGACGTCCTGGTACTCGTCGACGACGAAGAAGCGGTACTGCTCGCGCACCTGCATCGCCATCGCGGGCTCGGACTCGAGCATCCCGGCGGTCACGAGCAGGACGTCCTCGAAGTCGATCTGGCGGCGCTGGTCCTTCAGCCCCTCGTACTCGTCCACGAGCGCGACCGTCTGCTCCAGGGTGAGCCGTCCGGGCAGGGGGCGCGTGCGGGCGGCGACGGCGTACTGCTCGAGCGAGAGGGCGGACACCTTCCGCCACTCGATCTCGGCCGAGAGGTCGCGGAGCGTCGCCGTGTCGAGCTTCAGGCGGAGCCGCTCGGCCGCGTGCCCGAGCAGGCGCGCCTTGCCGTCGAGCAGCTGGGGCATCGTGCCCCCCACCAGCTGCGGCCAGAAGTAGCCGAGCTGCGAGAGGGCGGCGGCGTGGAAGGTGCGGGCCTGGACGCCGCCGGCGCCGAGCACCCGCAGGCGCGAGCGCAGCTCGGCCGCGGCGCGGCTGGTGAAGGTCAGGGCCATGACGCGGCCGGGCGTGTAGACGCCGGTCGCCACTCCGTGCGCGATGCGGTGCGTGATCGTCCGGGTCTTGCCGGTGCCCGCTCCCGCGAGGACGCAGACCGGCCCCAGCAGCGCCTCCGCCGCCTCGCGCTGCCCCTCGTCGAGTCCGTCGAGCAGGGTCACGCGATCGGGCCGTTCTCCAGCTCGCCTCCGTACCAGTCCTCGATCATCGCGCGGGCGATGGACGAGCGGCCGGGCAGCAGCACGGACTCGAGCGAGTCGTGCAGCTGCTGCCGGGTGAACCAGCGCAGCTCGACGATCTCCTCGCCGTCCGGGAGCAGATCCTCCGGGGACTGGTCCTCGGCGAGGCGGGCGGTGAAGCCGACCATGAGGGAGGCGGGGAAGGGCCAGGGCTGCGAGCCCAGGTACTGCGGGTCGACGACGCGCATGCCCGACTCCTCGCCGATCTCGCGGATGACGGCGGCCTCGAGCGACTCGCCCGGCTCGACGAAGCCGGCGAGCAGGGAGAAGCGGCCGGTGCCCCACATCGCGTTTGAGCCGAGGAGGAGGCGGTCGTCCGCGTCGAGGACGCAGACGATGATCGCCGGATCCGTGCGCGGGAAGACCTGGCTGCCGTCGGTGGGCGAGCGGCGCACCCAGCCGCCCTGCTCGACGACGGTCGGGTCGCCGTTGCGGGGCGAGTAGCCGTGCGAGGCGTGCCAGTTCGCGATGGCGAGAGCCTCGGTGAACAGGCCCGCGTCGCGGTCGCTCAGGCGCTCGGCGATCGGGCGCAGGCCGCTCCACCGCTCCTCGTCGGGCTCGAGCTCGGCGGCGGCCGCGTCGGTGAGGACGGTCGCGATGACGGGGGTTCCGACCGGCTCGCCGGGGGCCTCGGCGAGCGTGCGGCCGAGGTAGATCCGGAGGGTGCCGGCGGTCACGTCCTCGGGGCGGCGCAGGACGAGGCGGTCGGCCTCGACCAGGGTCCGGTCGTGGTGCAGCACGAGCACGCGGGTGGCGGGATCGGCGAGCAGCTCGTCGAAGAGCGCGGGCCTCGAGCGTCCGACGCCGTCGCGGTCGGCCGCCTGTCGCGAGAGCGGGAGGCGATCGGCGAAGGGCAGTGACATCCGGGGCTCATTTCATGACGGGGGCCGCGAGGACCGCTGTCGCGGGCCTTCGACGGCATCGGCGGGACAGCGCGTGGCGGCGGGCCGGCCGGGCACGAGCCGCCTACCCTGGAAACCATGGCCAGATCCCATCTCACTCTAGCCGCGCTGGCCACCTCGGCCGTCGAGGGCCTCGACGTGCGCTCCGCGCGCCCCTTCACGTCCTCGACGCACGGCGACTTCGACTCCGCCCTGCTGACGACGCGCGAGGGCGCCCGCCTCGTCGTGCGCGTGCCCACGTCCGCGCTCGCGGAGCAGGAGCAGCTCGGCGACCTCGTCGCGCTCCGGGCGCTGACCGCCGGCATCCGCAGCCGCCTGCCCTTCGATCTGCAGGAGAGCGTCGGGCAGACGCCGTTCGACGGCACCCGCGCGGTCGTCTACGAGTACCTCGAGGGAGATCGCGTCCTCATCGACGACGTGGCCGCGCAGAGCGGGCTCGCGGACTCGATCGGCCGGGCCGTCGGGGCGATCCACTCGCTCCCGGTGTCGTTCGTCCAGGAGGCGGGCCTGCCGATCGCGACCGCGCGCGACAGCGTGAACGAGACGGTCGCGGTGATCGAGCGCGCGGCCGACACCGGCCACGTCCCGGCGGCGCTCGTCGCGCGCTGGGAGTCGGCCTCCTCCGACGAGGCGCTCTGGCAGTTCGACCCGACCGTGGTGAACGGCTCGATGACCGCCGACTCCTTCCTCCGCTCGGGCGACGTCGTCGCGGCCGTGCTCGGCTGGGCGGCGCTGCGGGTCGGCGACCCGGCGCGCGACCTGCACTGGCTGCTGAGCGCCCCGGGCTCGGAGACGGCGCTCTCCGCCTACTCCCGGATGCGCGCGGGAGCAGTGGACCGCACGATCCGCCAGCGCGCCCAGCTCTACGCCGAGCTCGAGCTCGCCCGCTGGCTGCTGCACGGCACCGAGACCGACGACTCCGCCATCGTGGACGACGCGGTCGCCATGCTGGACACGCTTGTGGACAGCGTGCTTGGCGACCTCTCCGCGCCCCTCTCGACCGACACCGGCCCGGTGCTGGCGGTCTCAGAGGTCGAGGAGCTGCTCAACCGCACGCCGGGAGCCCGCACGAGCTCCTCCGCTCACGGCCGCGGGCTCGCTCCCGTCGCCGAGGAGAGCGACTCCGCGAGCTCGCGCTCGGAGTAGAACCGCTCGGGCCGCAGCACGAGGTCGTCGGCGACGAAGTAGAACACGGCGTCGACGCTCTCGAGCGGCACCCCCCGCCAGCGCGAGTAGGCGAGCCGGTACAGCGCGAGCTGGAACTGCTTGAGCTCGAGGTCGGCAGCGTCCTTCGGCGCTCGCCCGGTCTTCCAGTCGACGATCTGCACGCCGTCCTCCGTCGGGTACACCGCGTCGAGCTTGCAGACGATGACGTGGCCGGCGAGCTGGAGGTGGATCTCGATCTCGACCGCCTCCGGGCGCCGGTCGGCCCACTCCGAGCGCTCGAACGTGGCGATCAGGGCGTCGAGCCGCTCCTGCTCGACAGACGCGGGGCCGGCGTCGTCGAGCTCGTCGGGGAAGGTGTCGACCGCCTCCGCCCCGCCCTGGACGACGAAGCGGTTCTCGACCCAGGAGTGGAAGGTCGTGCCGAGCCGGGTCTGCCGGTAGGGGCGCTCCGGCATCGGCCGGCGCAGCTGCGCGGCGACCTCGTCCGGAGTGCTGACGATGTCCTTGAACCGGGAGGCGGGGATGCGGGTGGGCAGCGGCGTGCGCTCGCCCCCGGCCAGCCGCACCGCCCGCTCGGCGAGCAGCAGGCGGATGTCGTCGCCGCGCGCTCCGAGCAGAGCGGGCTCGGCGCTGCGGACCCGGGCGGCGGCGGCGCGGACCCGGTCGCCGCGGGAGCCGAGCGGATCGTGGGGCCAGCGGAACGTGCGCGGGGCCCGCTCGAGCGGGTTCTCCTCGTTCGCGGGCTCGGTCGGCAGCGGCGGGATCGTGCCGGCCTCCTCGAGGTCGCGGAGGAAGACGCCCGGTCCGCGCGGCTTGGCCTGGCCGGCCCACCACGAGCCGCTGAGCAGGAGGTGGTGACGCGCCCGCGTGACGGCCACGTAGGCGAGACGCCGCTCCTCCGCCTCGTTGCGCTCGCGGAGGGTGTCGCCGAACGCTCCGATCGCGTCGACGACCTCCTTCTGCGTGCTGCAGCCGCGCCAGGCGAGATCCGGGAGCTCGGCGGCGTCGCCGCGGAACGCGTAGGGCATCGCGCCCAGTCTGACCCACCCGCGGAAGCCCTCGACCGGCGTGCCGGGGAGCTCGCCGTCGACCATCCGCGGGACGGCGACGAGGTCCCACTCCAGACCCTTGGAGCCGTGGATCGTCAGCAGCTGCACCGTCCCCGGTTCCGGGTCCTCCGGTCGCGGGGCCAGGCCGTCGCGCTTGTCCGCGAGGACGAGCCAGCGGAGGAATCCGCGGAGGGAGGAGCCGGTGCCGGCGCCGCGGTCGTCCGTCTGCAGGTACCCGGCCACCGCCTCCCGGAAGGCCTCGAGGTTGGCGCGGCCGTCCCCGCGCGACTCGTTCGCCTCGACCTCGATGTCCAGGCCCAGCTCCTGCTCGACCAGGGTGACGAAGTCGAGGAGGTCGAGCCCGGCCCGGGCGCGCAGCCGGGCGAACAGGGTGCCCGCCTCGTGCAGGCGCCGCAGGCCCTCGGCGCTGAATCCGCCGAGCGCGGAGTGGTCGATCCGCCCGTCGTCGCCGGGGCGGCGCGCCGCGATGAAGTCGAGGGCCTCGACGATCGAGCCGCCCTCGCCCTCGGTGACGGACGCGCGCATCCGCTCGCGCACCTCCTCCGGGAGCAGCCGGTGCGCGTGGTCGCGCGCCGCGAGCCACGAGGCGAGGTCGCGCAGCGCCTTGAGGTCGCGGACGCCCAGACGCCAGCGGGCGCCGGCCAGGAGGCGGACGAGCTCGCTGCCGGCGGCCGGGTCCTCGACGACGGTGAGCGCGGCGACGAGATCGGCGATCTCGGGCTGCCGCAGCAGGCCCCCGATGCCGAGGATGTGGTACTGGACGCCGTGCTTCGCCAGCGCGGCGGCGAAGCGGTCCATGTGCGCGCGCACCCGGAAGAGCACCGCGGCCGACGGCGGCTCGGCGTTCTCGCGCAGCCGCCCGGCGAACCAGGCGGCGACGTCGTCCGCCTCCTCCTCGATCGTCTCGGGAAAGGTGAGCTCGACCGGGTGCTCGGAGGCCTGAGGCCCCGCGCTCAGCGTGTCGACCGCGACCACGCTCCCCGCCGACAGCGGCTCCACGATCGCGTTCGCGGCGGTCAGCACGCGGCGGCCGTTGCGCCAGCTCGTGCTGAGGGAGAAGCGGCCCGCTCCCCCGAAATCGGTGCCGAAGCGGCCGAGCCCCTCGGCGCTCGCACCGCGCCAGCCGTAGATCGACTGGTGCGGGTCGCCCACGGCCATCACTCCCTGCCCGGCGAAGAGCCGCGAGAGGAGGCGGGTCTGCAGCACGGAGGTGTCCTGGTACTCGTCGAGGAGCACCACCCGGTACCTCGTGCGGTGCTCGTCCACGATCCGCGGCACCCTGTCGACGATCCGCAGCGCGAGGGCCACCTGGTCCGAGAACTCGACGAAGCCGCGCTCGGCCTTCGCCTCCTGGAACCGCTCGGCGAGCGCCGTCAGCACCGGCAGCGCGCCCACGGCCTGCAGCGCCTTCTCGAGCTCGCGGTAGAGCCCCGAGCCGCTGCCTCCGCGCGGCAGCTCGCCAAGGCGGAGGAAGTCCTCGGCGAACGAGGCGACCGCGGCCGGATCGGCGAGGTTGTCGGCGAGGTCGTGCGCGAGCGAGACGACGAGGTCGGTCAGCCGGTCGATCCCCGCCTCCACCTCGAGGATGCGCGGATCGGCCGTGTCGGCCACGACTCCCCGCGCGAGATGCCAGGCGGAGGCCTCGGAGAGCACGGTCGCGTCCCCCTCGCGGCCGATCAGGGCGGCGTTGTCGCGGAAGATCGTGTTCGCGAAGGCGTTGTAGGTCGAGACGGTGGCGGCCTCGAACGGGTCGGGCGCCGACTGCCCGGGCGCGAGCGGGAGCAGGCCCGCCGCGCCGAGCTGGTCGATCCTCCGCCCGATGCGCTCGCCGAGCTCGGCCGCCGCCTTGCGGGTGAAGGTGAGGCCGAGCACCTCCGACGGCGCCGCGTGGCCGTTCGCGAGGAGCCAGAGGACGCGGTTGGCCATCGTCTCGGTCTTGCCGCTGCCGGCACCGGCGACCACGAGGGCCGGCTCGAGCGGCGCCTCGATGACGGCGCGCTGCTCGGCGGTGGGCGGGCGCAGGTCGAGGCGCTCGGCGATGGTCAGGGCGTCGATCACGGAAGCTCCTCCTCGGAGACGGCGGAGGGGTCGGGGTCGGCGGGGCCGGAAGGATCGGCCGGCGCATCGGGATCCGGCTCCTCGGAGTCCTCCGGGTCCTCTGACTCGTCGACCTCGTCGATCGCCAGGAGGCCGTCCCCCGGGACCTCGGGCACCGCGTGGATGCGGTACCGCAGGGCGTCGCCGGGGGAGAACGGGGTCGCATCGAGCAGGCCCGAGAAGCCCGCCGCCGCCATGCCCAGGGCCGCGGCGCGGACGCGATCGCGCAGCCGCTCCAGCTCCTCCTCGCCGAAGCGCTCCTGGACCACCTCGCGGTACGGCTTCCCGCGCACGCCCGTCGCCACGAAGAGCAGCTTCGCGCCTCCCCCGTCGGCCGGGTCGGCCGCCTCGATCGCCCCTTCGGCGACGGCGAGCTGGTAGCTGCCCAGCTGCGCGTGCTCGGCGATGTCGTCCTTGCGGGGGGTGCTGCGGCCCGTCTTGAGATCGACGATCGTGACGGAGCCGTCGGCCGCGCGCTCGACGCGGTCGATCGAGCCGCGCACCCGGGCGGGCGGGACGTCGAGCTCGAACTGCTGCTCGCGGCCGAGCACCACGCCTCCCCCGCGCTCGAAGTCGGCGAGATAGCCCGCGAGGCCGTCGATCAGCCGCCGTGTGACGCGCTTCTGCCGCTCCCCCAGCCAGGGCGACTCGAAGACCAGCTCGGGCCACCGCGACTCGAGAGCCGCCCACAGCCCCTGCGGATCGGGCCGCTCGGCGTTCTCGAGGACCCAGTGCACGAGTGTGCCGACCCCCATCGCCGTGCTCGTCGTGGAGCCGGAGACGGCGTCGACGAACCAGTCCAGAGGGGACCGCTCGAAGGCCTCGAGGCGGCTCGGCGAGACGGAGACGGGACGCTCGGGGTCGCCGACGTCGAAGAGGGGCTCCGTGGTCGAGGGCTCGAGCACCCCGGACCAGGAGGAGGGGTCGGCGCCGGGGACCTCCGCGAGCGCCAGGGCGCTGAGCCCTCGGATGGCGGCGGGAGCCTCGGTCGAGCCCGGTGTGGTGGCGGTCCGGCGCAGCGCCGCCACCGCCCCGCGCAGCGTGAGCGGCACCGCGGAGGCGGGATCGAGCCGCGGCGCGTCCGGCGGGGTGAGCCGGAAGAAGAGGGAGGGCGTCTCGTCCTCGCCCGCGACGGCGCTGAGCACGAGCTGCCGCCGGGCGCGGGAGGCGGCCAGGGCGAACATCCGGAGCTCGTCGTCGAGAGTGGCCTTGCGGGCGTCGAGCGGCAGTCCGCCCTCGCCGCGGGCGTGCCGCAGCAGGCCGTCCGGATCGAGCAGCGAGCCGCGCTGGCGGAGGTTGGGCCAGACGCCGTCCTGCAGCCGCGCCACCACCACGACGTCGAACTCCAGGCCGACGACGGAGGAGGGCGTGCCGATCAGGACCGCGTCCTCGACGGAGCGCGGAGCGAGCGTGTCCTCGGGGACCTCCGCCTCGAGGATCTCGGTGACGAAGCCGACCGCGGAGTGCCCGGTCGCCCGCTCCACGAACCGGCGCGCGGCGCTGAAGAGGGCGACCACGCCGTCGAGGTTGCGGTTGGCCTCGGCGGCGGTCAGGCCGGTGCCGAGGGCGAGCTCGCGCCAGGAGGACGCGACGCGGCTGGACTCCCACGCCGACCACAGCAGCTCCTCGATCGAGCCCCCCTCCTCGTGCAGGCGGCGGACCCGGTCGATCGTCACGGCCAGCCGCTCGGCCTGCCGGGCGGGAGCGGAGTCGATGGTCGCGAATCGGCCGGGCGCGGCGAGGGCCTCGACCAGCAGCGGGTCGCTCGCGCGGATGCCGCCGCCGGCGAGCTCCTCCGCCCGGAGTGCGAGCCGGAGCCGGCGCAGCCCCAGCCGGTCGACCCCGCCGAACGGGCCGAGCAGCAGCTCCGCCGCGAGCTCCGCGTCCAGGGGCCGCTCGCCGATCGCGACGCCGACCAGCACGAGCAGCGCCCGGGCCGCGTGATCGTCGCGCAGCGCCCGTCCGGCGAGCACGGAGCGGGTCGGCACCTCCGCCACCGCGAGCGCCTTCACCAGCGGCTGGACCGCGGCTCCGGAGCGGACGACGACCGCCATCCGCCGCCACGGCACTCCGTCGCGCAGCCGCCGCTCGCGCAGCAGCCGCGCCACCGTCGCCGCCTCCCGCGCCGCCGTCGGGGCGTGCAGCACCAGGACGGGCGCCGGGCCCGCCTCGGGGGCCGGAGCCGCGACCGCCGCCCGCTGCCGGCCGGCCGCCGCGGTGCCGATCCGCTCGGTGGCCGCCGACACGACCGCCCGCAGCGCGGCCGAGTGGCGGTGCACGCGCGCGAGCACCAGAGTCTCGACGTCGGACGCACCGATGCTCGCGGCGAACCGGCCGAGCGTGTCGGAGGCCGCGCCGCGGTAGGCGCTGGTCGCCACGTCCGGATCGCCCAGCGCGATCACGGTCACCCCGCGCTCCGTCAGCGCCCGCAGCAGCACGAGCGTCGACTCGCTCGCCTCCTGGAGGTCGTCGACGACGACCAGACGCAGCGCGTCGATCCGCTCGCCGCCCTCGCCCGCGCGGATCGCCTCGGCCGCATAGGCCGCGAACTCCGCAGCGTCCAGGCGGGTCCCCGCCTGGGGCGCCATCCACTCGACCACCTCGCGCAGCTCGTCGAGCACGTCGGCCGCCGCGCTCCACTCGCCGCGCTCCGCGTCGATCCCGAGGGCGCGGATCGCGTCCGAGTCGAGCCCGTGCTCGGTCGCCCGCATCCCGAACTCGCGGAGCTCGGTCCGGAAGGTCCGCAGCCGCAGCACCTCGGGGCTGAACTCCTCCGGCCACCGCGGGCCGGTCCCCTCCTCGAGGTGGCCCTCGACGAGCTCCGACAGGAGTGCGTCCTGCTCGCCGCCGGTCAGGAGGGTCGGCCGCTCGAGGCCGCGCTCCTTGGCGGAGGAGGTGACCGCCTCGAACGCGAGCGAGGTCGCGGTCCGGGCGAGCGGGCCCCGGGTCGGCACTCCCAGCCGCAGGGCGAGCACGTCGCGCAGGGCGGTGGCGGCGGTGCGGCTCGCCGCGAGCACCACGACCGACTCGGGCGGGTACCCCCGCTCGAGGACGCGCTCGGCGACCAGCTCGACGACCGTCGTGGTCTTGCCCGTCCCCGGCGCCCCGAGCACGGCGGCGCTGCGGCCCTCGGGCAGCGCGAGCACCGCGCGCTGGGAGTCGTCCAGCACGACCGCGGGCTCGCCCGGGAGCGCCTCGCCGACGGAGGCTGCGGTGGAGGGAGCGGGGGTCGCGGGAGCGGTCACACGACCACGGTAGCCACCGGGTCCGACACTCCCGCCCGTCCCCGCCGGGAGCCCCGGCCGCCCGCTCCGCTCACCGCGAAACCGGCGCGGTCGTCCGAGCGCGGTCCCGTATCCTGACACCCTCGTCCCCTCCCGAAAGGCACTGCTGGTGGAAATCCGTATTGGAATGGTCAACACCCCGCGCGAGCTCAACTTCGAGTCGTCGATGTCCGTGACCGAGGTCGAGAAGACGGTGACCACCGCTCTCGAGGCCGGCACCGCCGTCCTCCGCCTCCGCGACGAGAAGGGCAAGATCTACATCGTCCCGACCGCCACCATCGCCTTCGTCGAGGTCGGCTCCGAGGAGTCGCGCCGCGTCGGCTTCGTCGCCTAGAGCGTCCCGGGCGGACACGTCGTGGAGCTCCTCTTCATCACCCTGTTCGGGGTCCTGATCGGTCTCGCCGCGCGCTACGGGCTGCCGCACCGGCACCTGCACGGCTCCGTGCTGGTCCCGGCGATCGGCGGCCTCGTCGCCGCAGTCGTCTGGGTCGCGCTGACCTGGGCGGGCCTGCCGTGGGACGGCGGCCTGATCTGGGTCCTGTCCCTCGTCGCGACCGCCGTGGTCGTCGCCCCGGTCGGCCTCTCGCTCGGGCGCAGCCGCGCCCGCCGCGACGAGACCTCCCTGCAGGCGATGCTCTCGGGACGCGTCGCCCCCTGATCCGAGCCGGAGGCGCGGGAGTCCTCGGACTTCCGCGCCTCCGTCGTTCCCGGCGTCCGGCGCAGCGACGCGCCGGGGACGGTCAGGCCGTGAGCCCCAGCGCGTCCATCCGGCGCGTGTGCGAGGCGATGAGCTCGGTGAACACCGGCTCGATCCGCGACTCGTCGGAGTCGTGGTTGCCCGACCCCATCAGCGCGGAGCGCGCCACGAGGAGGGTGTCGCCCACCAGGCGGCGGCCCCAGACGGCCAGGCGCGAGCCCAGGCGCTCGTCCGCGGCGATCTCGCGGCGGAGGATCGCGATCACGCCGTCGACGCCCGTGTCCGCGCCGAGCGTCTGCGCGATGCGCGGCCCGACGTCGGTGGGCAGCCCGCCGGTGAGGCGGATGAAGAAGTCGTCGAGCAGGCCCGCCGTGATGTACGCCGAGAGCAGCGTCTCGTGGAGGTCCGCACCGCGGGTGAGCCGCTCGAAGGTGTCGATCGCGGGGCGGAACGGAGTCATGGCCTCGCCGGGCTCCACGTCGCGGCGGCGCAGCTCGGCGACGACCGCGTGGTGCTTCGCGAGCGCCGTGCCGGCGGCGGAGGAGATGGCCTCCTTGTCCGCGAGGTCATCGGTCTCGGCGACGGCGCGCGCCAGCACCTCGAACACC
Source organism: Rathayibacter sp. AY1E2 (assembly GCF_002932325.1). Lineage (NCBI taxonomy): Bacteria > Bacillati > Actinomycetota > Actinomycetes > Micrococcales > Microbacteriaceae > Rathayibacter > Rathayibacter sp. AY1E2. Next base: position 3,880 of record NZ_PSVO01000007.1, on the reverse strand, counting down.
GCGAGCTGGAGGTAGGCGACCTGGCCGAGGTAGGGCAGCACCTCGGGGGTGAGGTCGGCGAGGTCGACGCGGTCGCGCTTCTGGCTCGACTCCCCGCGGGGCGTCAGGCGGGGCACCTCGAGCAGGGGACGTCGACGTCGGAACCAGGCAGCCATTTCCTCAGCATAGGGCGCCGGAGGAGCGGGGTTCCGGGGCCGGCGGGGCCGGGAGCAGTAGACTCGCCGGGATGTCACCGGCGCTGGATCGGTGACCCTGCGCCCGGAGTCGTACAGGGGCGTAGACCGTTCGACACGACAGGCGCTTCACTCCGTGACTTTCTCCGATCTGAACATCGACGACGACATCGTCGCCGCACTCGCCGCCAAGGGCATCCTCGAGCCGTTCCCCATCCAGGAGCAGACGATCCCCCTGGCCCTGCAGAAGCAGGACATCATCGGCCAGGCCAAGACCGGCACCGGCAAGACCTTCGGCTTCGGCCTCCCCCTCATCCAGGCCCTCGGCACCGACCCGGAGCCGGGCGTCAAGGCGCTCATCGTCGTCCCGACCCGCGAGCTCGCCGTGCAGGTCACCGAGGACATCGAGCTGGCCGCCTCCAACCGGCCGACCAAGATCGTCTCGATCTACGGCGGCAAGGCCTACGAGGGCCAGATCGAGCAGCTGAAGGCCGGCGCGCAGATCGTCGTCGGCACCCCCGGCCGCCTCCTGGACCTCGCCGGGCAGCGCCTGCTCTCGCTCGCCAACGTGCAGGTGATGGTCCTCGACGAGGCCGACAAGATGCTCGACCTGGGCTTCCTCTCGGACATCGAGAAGCTGTTCGCGCAGACGCCGCCCACCCGCCACACCATGCTCTTCTCGGCGACGATGCCGGGCGCGATCGTCGCGCTCGCGCGCCGCTTCATGAACAAGCCCATCCACATCCGCGCGACCGACCCCGACGAGGGCATCACGCAGGCGAACATCAAGCACATCGTCTACCGGGCGCACTCGCTCGACAAGGACGAGGTCATCGCGCGCATCCTGCAGTCCGAGGGCCGCGGCAAGACCGTCATCTTCACCCGCACGAAGCGCGCCGCGGCCCGCATCGTCGAGGAGCTCAACGACCGCGGCTTCAACGCGGCGGCCGTGCACGGAGACCTCAACCAGGAGCAGCGCGAGCGCGCGATGGCGGCGTTCAAGGCCGGCAAGAAGGACATCCTGATCGCCACCGACGTCGCCGCGCGCGGCATCGACGTGAACGACGTCACCCACGTGATCAACCACACGATCCCGGACGACGACCAGACCTACCTGCACCGCGTCGGCCGCACCGGGCGCGCGGGCAAGACCGGCATCGCGGTGACCTTCGTCGACTGGGAGGACCTGCACAAGTGGGCCCTCATCAACCGGGCGCTGGAGTTCGGCCAGCCCGACCCGGTCGAGACCTACTCGTCGTCGCCGCACCTCTACACCGACCTCGACATCCCCGCGGGAACCAAGGGACGGCTGAAGCCGACCCCGATCCCCGCCGAGGCGAAGGCCGACGCGCGCCCGGACCGGGGCGAGCGCTCCGACCGCGGCGAGCGCTCCGAGCGGGGCGACCGGCCGCCGCGTCGCCGCACCCGCTCCGACTCCGCCGACTCGACCGCTCCGCAGCAGACCGGCCCCGCTCCCTCGAGCGAGAGCAAGGAGCACCACGACGGCAACAGCGAGCCGCGCCGCCGCACCCGGTCGCGCCGCCGCTCCCCGCGCCCCGACGCGCAGGCCTGAGCCTCCGCGCCCCGAGCCCGTCCCCCCGCGATCCGTCGCGGGAGGGCGGGCTCCCGGCGTCTCAGCGGCTGTCCCGCGACGCAGCGGTGTCCCCACGCGACTCAGCGGCTCTCCGCCCCTCAGCGGTCACGGAGATCCGGCGACTCTCCGCCTCCCAGCGGCTCTCCGCGACTCAGCGGGCGGAGGAGCGGATCGCGTCGACGGTCGCGCGCGCGGTCGTGTTCTCGCCCAGGCGGTTGGGCTTGCCCGTGCCGTGGTAGTCGCTCGAGCCCGTGGTGACGAGCGAGTACTGCTCGGCGAGCTCGCGCAGGCGGCGCTTGCCGTCGGCCGTGTTCTCGCGGTGCTCGACCTCGAGGCCGAACAGGCCGGCGTCGACGAGCTGCGGGAGGATCGACTCGACCGCGATCCCGCGGGCGCTCGCGGCCGGGTGCGCGATGACCGGGACCCCGCCCGCCGCGCGGACCAGGCGCACGGCGTCGACCGGGTCGGGCGCGTAGTGCGGGCGGTAGTAGCCGCCGCGCCAGTCGAGGATCCCCGCGAAGGCCGCGGAGCGGTCGGTGGCCAGGCCGCGGGCGACGAGCGCGTCGGCGATGTGCGGACGCCCGATGGTCGTGCCCGGGCTGGTCTGGGCGAGGACGTCGTCCCAGGTGAGGTCGTAGTCGGCCGCGATCGCGGTGACGATCGCCTCCGCGCGGTGCGTGCGGGCCGAGCGGATGCGCGCGGTCTCGGCCACGAGCCCCGGATCCGCCGGATCGACGAGGTACGCGAGGACGTGGACGCTGGCCCAGCCGACGCGGGAGGAGAGCTCCATGCCGGGCAGCAGGTCGATGCCCGCCTCCTCGGCCGCGGCGAGCGCCTCGGCCCAGCCGCCGGTCGTGTCGTGGTCGGTGAGCGCCACTCCGGCGAGCCCGGCCGCGGCCGCGGCCCGCACCAGGACGGCCGGAGCCTCGGTGCCGTCGGAGACGACGGAGTGGGTGTGGAGGTCGTAACGGCCCCCGTCGACATGCATGCGCTCATCGTAGACGCGCCGCCTGCGAGCCCTCCGATGCCCTAGTAGCCTGGGCGGCGATGGGGACGAGACTGGTGAAGACCGCGGTGGCGGTGATCGTGGCGATCGCTCTGCTGGTGGTCGCGGCGCCCGGCTTCTTCGGGATCGCCCGGGAGGCCCCCTTCGCCCAGCTGGTGCCGTTCCGGCTCGCGACGGGCGCGGCGGCCGTCGGGCTCGCCGCTGTCCTGGTCGTGATCGCGGTCCTCGTCGCTCCGGTCAGGCGCCTCGCGCTGGCCCTCGCGGCGCTCGGCGTCGTCTTCGCGCTCGTGCTCGCGGGAGTGCAGGGAGCGCGGGGCTACGACTCCGCCGCTCCGCGCGCCCACCGCCTCGCCGACGTGCGCCTCGCGACCTGGAACGTGCTGCACGACGGCGTGCCCGTCGACACGATCGCCTCGCTCGCCCGGGAGAGCGCGGTCGACGGCATCGCCCTCCTCGAGGTCTCGCAGATGCACGCGCAGGACGTCGTGAACGCGCTCAGCGCCCAGGGGATGTCGATGACCCTCCACTACGCCGGGTCGGGCGCCGACGACGGCGCGGCCCTGCTGCTCTCCCCCTCGCTCGGCGGCTACAGCGTCGACACCGCCGCGGTCGTCACCGGATCGACACCGTCCCTCGTCGCACGCCCCGACACTCCCGAGCGCCCCGTCCTCGCCGCGGTGCACACCATGGCGCCGATCCCCTCGCGCCTCGCGGAGTGGCGGAGCGATCTGCTCTCGGTCTCCGCGCTCTGCTCCGCGGAGGAGGACGTCGTCGTCCTCGGCGATCTGAACTCCACCGCCGACCACTGGACCGGGCTGCCGGGCTCGGCCGCGCTGGGCGGCTGCCGCGACGCGGGGACCGTCGCGGGCGGCGCCGCCCTGGGCACCTGGCCGTCCTCGGTCCCGCCCGCGCTCGGCGCCCCGATCGACCACGTCCTCTTCTCGGGACGCTGGGAGGTCTCGGGCTACCGGGTCGTCGACGACCGCGACGACGCCGGGAGCGACCACCGGCCGCTGGTCGTCCAGCTCTCGGTCCGCGGGATGGTGAAGGACGCGTCCTGACGCTCCTCCCCGGCGCCGACTCCCCGTCCTCCTCCCCCGCCCGGCC
>NZ_PSVO01000006.1:0-157515 GCF_002932325.1 Rathayibacter sp. AY1E2 | reverse complement strand
GGAGGGGGACGACCATCAAGCCTCGCACGCCCGCGCGGCGTCGGCGCGCGGGGGAGCCCACTGTCGTCCGGTGTTCATCCGCGGAGGGGGGGCACCGGCACGTCCGGGTCGCCGTGCCGGTCCTCCGAGCAGGCGCGGCGCCGGCTACCACAGCGCCGCCCGCCCGTGCACGGGGTGGCCCCGGAGGCGCGGCTCGCCTGGGATGGAGGGGAGCGGCCCGATCCGGGTGCCGCGGACGGAGGAGCCATGCCCGACCAGTACACGTTCACGAACCCCGCCACCCGGTACCCGGACGTGACTCCGCCGGTCCAGCAGCAGCCCGAGCCCGGGCTGCAGTCGCGGATGACCCCGGTGCCGGACCTCGGCGAGGAGAGCTACCGCGGCACCGGCCGGCTCGCGGGCCGCCGCGCGCTCATCACGGGAGCCGACTCCGGGATCGGCGCCGCCGTGGCCATCGCCTTCGCCCGCGAGGGGGCCGACGTCGCCCTCGCCTACCTCCCGAGCGAGGAGGAGGACGCGCAGCACGTGATCGGGCTGATCCGCGCGGAGGGGCGCACCGCCGTGCCGATCCCCGGCGATCTCACGAGTGCCGAGTACTGCACGCGGCTCGTGGCGGAGGCGGTCGAGGGCCTCGGCGGGCTCGACGCGGTGGTCAACGTGGCCGGGAAGCAGATCTGGAAGGAGGACCTGCTCGACATCACCGACGAGCAGTTCGAGGCGACCTTCGCGGTCAACGTCTTCGCTCCGTTCCGGATCATCCGCGCGGCCCTCCCGCACCTGCCCGCGGGCGCCACCATCATCAACACGGCGTCGGCGGAGGCGCACAAGCCCGCCCCCGACCGACTCGACTACGCGATGACGAAGGGCGCGATCAACAACCTCTCGAAGGGCCTCGCGCAGCAGCTCGCCGCGAAGGGCATCCGCGTGAACGTCGTGGCGCCCGGCCCGACGTGGACCGCCCTGCAGGTGAGCGGCGGCGTCGACCCCGAGAGCCTGCCCGATTTCGGCTCCAGCGAGTCGCCGATGGGCCGTGCCGCCCAGCCCGCCGAGCAGGCCCCGGCCTACGTGTTCCTCGCATCCGCCGAGTCGAGCTTCGTCGTCGGCGAGACCCTCAACGTGAACGGCGGCATGGTCTCGCCCTGACCCGCCGCGCCGCCGGCGCTCGCTGCTGGACCGCCGAGACGCCTCCGTCCTGCTCGAGACACGGGCTCGCGTCAACCCTCTCCCGAGCGGCGGGGGGCGCGAGGTGCCATGGAGGGACCACCACGAAGGAGCACCATGAGCACCACGACCGTCCTCCCCATCGAGACCTACTCCGACGAGCAGGGCTGGCACAACCGCATCGCCCACGCCCGGGTCCCGCTGAGCCACCACGAGTCGCGCCAGGAGGCGGAGGAGGTCGGCGAGGAGATCGCCGAGCAGCGCGGCGGGGAGCACGTCGTCCTCGGCTGACGGCCGGCGCGGGGCGCGGCATGCGGTGCCCGATCGGGGAACGCCGCCGGCCCGCGGAACGCGCCCGGCCCGCAGGCGCCCGCTCCGCAGACGCCCCGTCCCGCGCGTGTAGCGCCCTCGACCCCGCCCGGTCAACCTTCTCGATCTCCCGGCCCCCTCCTCCCTAGCGTGGCCCGTCGTGCTCGCTCCCGAGCGCGCGACGAGAGGACGACATGGCCACCACGAGCGACGCCCCCGCGACCGGAGAGGCCGGCGGCACCTCCCTGCGCCGCCGCATCACCGGCCCGCTGCTCTACTTCTTCATCCTCGGCGACGTCCTCGGCGCGGGCATCTACGCCCTCATGGGCACGCTCTCGGCGGAGGTCGGCGGCGCCGTCTGGATGCCCCTCCTGCTCGCGCTCGGCCTCGCGCTGCTGACCGCCGGCTCCTACGCCGAGCTGGTGACCAAGTACCCGAAGGCGGGAGGCGCGGCGGTGTTCGCGCAGCGGGCGTTCCAGCGCCCGATCGTCTCGTTCCTGGTCGGCTTCGCCATGCTCGCGGCCGGAGTGACCAGCGCGGCCGGTCTGTCGCTCGCGTTCGCCGGCGACTACCTCGGCACCTTCCTCGACGTGCCGACCGTGCCGACGGCCATCGTCTTCCTGATCCTCGTCGCGTGCCTCAACGCGCGGGGCGTCGCGGAGTCGCTGCTCAGCAACACGGTGATGACCGTGATCGAGGTCGGCGGCCTGCTGATCGTGATCGGATGCGTCGCGCTGCTCGTGGCGGGCGGAGGCGGCGACCTCGCCCGCACGGTCGAGCTCAGCTCCGAGCAGGCGCCGGCGCTGGCGGTGCTCGGCGCGGCGATCATCGCGTACTACTCCTTCGTCGGCTTCGAGACCTCGGCCAACATCGCCGAGGAGATCCGCGACCCCAGCCGCATCTACCCGCGCGCGCTGTTCGGCTCGCTGCTGACGGCCGGTGCGGTGTACGTCCTGGTCGGCCTCGCGAGCTCGATCGCGCTGCCCGCCGACGAGCTGTCCGGCTCCTCCGCCCCGCTGCTCGACGTCGTGACGGCGAGCGGAGCCGGGGTGCCGGCGTGGCTGTTCAGCCTGATCGCGCTCGTCGCGGTCGCCAACGGAGCGCTGCTGACCATGATCATGGCGAGCCGCGTCACCTACGGCATGGCGAAGGACGGCCTCCTCCCGGACGTGCTCGGCCGGGTGCTGCCGAAGCGCCGTACGCCGTGGGTGTCCATCGCGGTGACCACGCTGGCGGCATGCCTCCTGACCCTGGTCGGCGATCTGGCGACCCTCGCCGAGACCGTGGTGCTGCTCCTCCTGCTGGTGTTCATCAGCACGAACGTCTCGGTGCTCGTGCTGCGGCGCGACAGGGTCGAGCACGACCACTTCCGCGTGTGGACGGTGATCCCCGTGCTCGGCATCGCCTCGTGCGTGCTGCTCCTCAGCCAGCAGGACCCGATCGTCTGGCTCTACGCCGGGATCCTCCTCGTGGTCGGAGTCCTCGTGCACCTGGCGACCCGCCGCTCGTCCCGCCGCACCGCCTGATCCGGCGGGGGATGGGCCGGCTGCACCATCCGACCGTCCTCCCTCGGCCGAGCCCCGTTCGCCCCGCGACCGGTCAAGCCCCTGGGCGGACGGCCGTCCGAGGCGTGGGATGGAGGGAACGGAAGGAGCACGAATGACCGACACACCCTCCCGCGAGGAGCTGCCGCTCCCCGACTGGAACGACATCCCGCTCGCCACGCTCGCGGAGCGCATCCGCCCGCTCGACGAGGCCGGCCTCGGCGCGCTGCTCGCCTACGAGGAGGCGCACGGGCACCGCCTGCCGGTGACGACGATCCTGCACTCGCGTCTCGAGCAGCTGCGCGGGGGAGCAGAGCCGGCAGGCAGCGTTCCGGAGTCGCTGCCCGAGGTGTTCCGCTCGTCGTCCGGATCGCCGGTCTCGCCGGCGACGTCCGGTCCGCCGATCAATCCGCCCTCGCACGGAGTGCCGACGAACCCGGCTCAGCCGCGCTGACGGCGGCGGGCGGAGTCGCGGTCGCGGCGGCTCCGCCCCCGCCGCGCGCTGCCCAGGGCCTGCCCAGCGCGCACGGGCAGACTGTCCGGAGCCGATGACGGCGACCGGACGAGGGAGCAGTACCCGGAACGCGACAAGACTGACTCGTAGGAGTTGTCATGTCCTGGATCGTCCTCATCCTCTCCGGTGTCCTCGAGGCCGTGTGGGCCACCGCCCTCGGCAAGTCGGAGGGCTTCACGCGGCTCGGCCCATCGGTCGTCTTCGGAGTCGGCGTCGTCGCGAGCATGGCCGGCCTCGCCTACGCGATGCGCGAGCTGCCCACCGGCACCGCGTACGCGGTCTGGGTCGGGATCGGCGCTTCGCTGACCGTCCTCTACGGCATGTTCTTCGGCGGCGAGGGCTTCTCGCTCGTGCGCACGCTGCTGGTCCTCGGGATCGTCGGCTGCGTCGTCGGCCTGAAGCTCGTGCACTGACCTGGTGGCCGTCCTCTCCTCCGCGACAGGCCGCTCCCGTACGCGACACGCCGACGGAGGCGCGCCGGACTGGCATCTCGCCGAGGGTCCGAGGCCGGTGGTTGCAGGACGCCGCGCGTTCCACCTAGGCTCGGCGCATCAGGGGAGAACGATCGTTCTACGGTTCTCCCCGCCCCCCAAGGAGGACTCATGCCCACTCGTACCGCACGCACCGCCTGGAACGGCTCGCTCGAGACCGGCGAGGGCCAGGTCGAGCTCTCGAGCTCGAAGATCGGCACCTACGACGTCTCGTTCCCCAAGCGCGCCGCCGACGACGCCAACGGCTCGACCAGCCCCGAGGAGCTCCTCGCGGCCGCCCACTCCGCCTGCTACGCGATGCAGTTCTCGGCCGTCCTCGGCCAGGCCGGCGGCACCGTCGAGGCGCTCGACGTCCGCGCCGACGTCTCGCTCGGCCCGGACTCGGCCGGCGGATTCAAGCTCACCGGCATCAAGCTCGTCGTGAGCGGCGAGGTCTCCGGCATCGACGAGGCCGCCTTCCTCAAGGCCGCCGACGAGGCCAAGGAGACCTGCCCCGTCAGCAAGGCGCTCACCGGAGTCGACATCACGCTCGACGCCACCTTCGAGGGCTGAGCCCCTCCGCACGTCACGAGCACCCCGTCGCGCATCGCGGCGGGGTGCTCGTGCGTCCGGCGCGGCGTATCGAGACCCCCGCCCCCACCCGCCGCCCGGCGCCCCCTGTCGTCAGACGGCCGCCGGCGCGTAGCGGAAGCCGGCGCCGAGGTGCTCCTCCGGCAGTCGGTCGCCGCGGCCGTGCAGCTTCTGGCGGAGGCTCCCCTCGACGTACTCCTCCGGGTACGCGCCGCGGCGGCGCAGCTCCGGCACGATGAACTCCACCACGTCCTCGAAGGTGCCGGGCGTGATCGCGTAGGCGAGGTTGAACCCGTCCACGTCGGTCTCCTCGACCCACTCCTGCAGGTGGTCGGCCACCTCCGCGGGCGAGCCGACGACGAACGGGCCGAGCCCGCCGATCACGCTGAGCTTGGCGATGTCGCGGACCTTCCACTCCGAGCCGTCCTCGTTCGCCTCCTGGAAGTTGGCGACGGCCGACTGGATCGCGTTGCTCTTCACGTTGCCGATCGGCTCGTCGAGGTCGTACTGCGACAGGTCGATGCCCATCCAGCCCGACATGAAGACCAGCGCCCCCTCCTCGCTCCCGTAGGAGAGGTAGTCGCGGTGCTTCTCGTGCGCGGCCTCGCTGGTCTCGGCGGTGATGATCGTCAGCAGCGTGTAGATCTTCGCGGAGTAGCGGTCGCGGCCGGCCGCCTCGAGGGCGTCGCGGATGCGCGAGACGGTCGCCTTCAGGCCGGCCTTCGTCGAGGACGCGACGAAGATCGCCTCCGCGTTGCCCGCCGCGAAGCGGATGCCGCGCGGTGACGCTCCCGCCTGGTAGATGACGGGGGTCCGCTGCACCGACGGCTCCGAGAGGTGGATGCCGGGGACGGTGAAGTTCTTGCCGCGGTGCCCGATCTCGTGCACCTTCGCCGGGTCGGTGAACACGCCGGACTCGCGGTCGCGGACGACCGCGTCGTCCTCCCACGACCCCTCCCACAGCTTGTAGAGCACCTCGAGGTACTCGTCGGCGACGTCGTAGCGGTCGTCGTGCTCGAGCTGGTCCTCGTGGCCCATGTTGCGGGCGGCGCTGGGGAGGTAGCCGGTGACGACGTTCCAGCCCACGCGGCCCTTCGTCAGATGGTCGAGCGTCGACATGCGCCGCGCGAACGGGTACGGGTGCTCGTAGGCGGTGCCCGCGGTGATGCCGAAGCCGAGGTGCTCGGTCGCGGCGGCCATCGCCGAGACGAGGAGGATCGGGTCGTTGACGGGGACCTGCGCGCCGTGGCGGATCGCCGCCTCGTTCGAGCCGCCGTAGACGTCGTAGGTGCCGAGCACGTCGGCGATGAAGATGCCGTCGAACGTGCCGCGCTCGAGCAGCTTCGCCAGGTCGGTCCAGTACGAGAGGTCCTTGTAGCGCCAGGACTGGTCCTGGGGGTGGCGCCACATGCCCGAGGACTGATGGGCGACGCAGTTCATGTCGAAGGCGTTGAAGCGGATCTGGCGGGTCATGGAGTCGATAGTGCCCAGCGGAGCCGCGAACGGGTACCGAGCGCGACGCACGGCGTCACAAAGCGACGCCCGTCGGGGCGCCCGGCAGGTCTGGGTGGTCGGCGACGTCCTCGACGAGCTGGCCGACCTCGAGGACCGCATCGGCAGCGCGATGATCGAGAGTCGGAACGGGTGATGCGCCGGGGCGCACCGCCCCCGTCCGCCGACCGGGCGGCTCCTCCTCCTACGCCAGCTCGCGCCCCAGGAAGCGCACGTGCTCGCCGATCTGGAACGCCTCGCCGCCCTCGTGGCCGTTGAAGGGGTAGACGCGGATCTCGCGGGGTCCGGCGTAGCGGTTGTAGGAGGCGTAGACGGTGGACGGCGGGCAGATGTCGTCGCGGAGCGCCACCGAGAACAGCGCGGGGGACTGCGCGTAGGGGGCGAAGGAGGTGCCGTCGAAGTACGAGAGGGTGTCGAACACGCGCGCTTCGGCGCCGCGGTGGGTGTGCAGGTACTGCACGATCTCGCCGTACGGCATCGTGTCGACCAGCCGCACGGCGTGCGGGATGTGGGAGAGGAACGGCACGTCGACGATCGCCGCGCGCGCCGACTCCGACTCGCCGAGCAGGCCAAGGATCCCCGTGACGGCCAGGGCGATCCCGCCTCCCTGGCTGCCGCCCGAGACGGCCACGCGGGAGGCGTCGACCGCGGGGTGCGCACGCAGCACGTCGAGCGCTCGGACGGCGTCGGTGAAGACGCGGCGGTAGAAGTGCTCCCCGGGCGACTCGATGCCCTGCGTCATGAAGCCGGAGACGTGCGGCCCGCTGCCCACCGGGTCGGGCGTCGCTCCGGAGCGGTGCCCGGACCCCTGGCCGCGGGTGTCCATGACCAGGTGCGCGTAGCCGGCGGCCGACATCGCGGTCCACTCCGCGAGCTGCCCGCGGCCGCCTCCGTAGCCGATGTAGGTCACGAGCCCGGGGAGGGGCCCCTCGACGCCGCGGGGGAGGATCAGCCACGCGCGGATCGGGTGGCCGCCGAAGCCGGAGTAGGTGACGTCGAAGGTGTCGAGCAGTCCGAAGCCGGCGTCGACCCGCTCGAGGCGCGGCTCGGTCGCGACGGCCCTCGCCTCGGCGATCGTGTCGCGCCAGAACTCGGCGAACCCGGCGGGCTCGGCGATCTCGGGGGCGTACTGCTCGAGGAGGTCGAGCGGGAGGTCGTACTGCGGCATCACGGACTCCTTCTCGGGCAGCGGCGCCCGAGGACCGAGGCTACTGGAGGCACGGGCCCACCTGGGTGCGGCGTGGGAGAACGCCGCAGAGCGGAATGCCGGGGCGCCCTCCGCGTTCTCCTCAGCATGACGACGTACGGAATCATCGGAGCAGGCAACATCGGCAGCCAGGTCGCACGGGTGGTCATCGCCCTCGGGGACGAGGTGGTCATCGCGAACTCGCGCGGCCCCGAGACCCTCGCCGACCTCATCGCGGAGCTCGGCCCGAAGGCCCGCGCCGCCACGGCTCAGGAGGCGGCCGAGGCCGCCGAGATCGCCGTGGTGACGGTGCCGCTGAAGAACCTCGAGGAGGTGCCGGTCGCCCCGCTCGCCGGCAAGATCGTCCTCGACACGAACAACTACTACTTCGAGCGCGACGGCCGCATCGAGGCGCTCGACAAGGGCGAGACCACGACCAGCGAGATGCTCCAGCAGCACCTCCCGGAGTCGAAGGTCGTCAAGGCGTTCAACCACATCATGGCCGCCGACATCACCACCGACGGCACCCCGGCCGGCACGCCCGACCGCCGCGCTCTCGCGACGTCGAGCGACTACCCCGAGGCGATCCACTTCGTGACCGACCTCTACGACCGGATCGGCTTCGACACCGTCGCGATCACGCCGCTGAGCGAGTCGTGGCGGGTCGAGCGCGACCGCCCCGCCTACGTGGTGCGGCAGAACCGCGAGGAGCTCGAGGCCAACCTCGCGAAGGCTCCCCGCACGGTCTGATCCAGCCTCTCGGAGGGGGGCGGTGCTGCGGCGCCGCTCCCCTTCTGCCTGTCCGGACGGCCTCGGAGGCGCGCCCGGGACGGCCCCCTCGGCGCTCACCGCCGCCGAGCCTGCGATAGTCGAGAGGAGACCAGCCACGCACCAGAGAGCCCCGATCGGGCTCCGAGAGGAGAGGCCTGCCATGCCCTCGACACCCCGTTCCGTCCCCTCCCGCTCCGGGCTCTCGCGCCGCAGCGTCGTGATCGGCGGTCTCGCGGTGCTCCCGCTGCTCAGCGCCTGCACGCCCGACTCCTCCGCTCCGGACGACGCCCAGCAGGAGGCGCCCCGCACCCGCACCGCGGCTCCGAGCGGGCCGGTGGCGCTCGCCGCGGATGCGCTCGCCGCGAGCGCGGCCCTGTTCGCCGCGGCTCCGCTGGTCGTCCTGGTCGAGGACGTCGCCGAGTCCCGCCTGCGCGCCGCCCAGGTGAGCATCGCCTGGGGCGTGCCGCTGCTGGTCGGCTCGGCGGGATCCGGAGCGACGGCCGCCCCGACCGCGGACGCCGCGGCCGCGGGATCCACGGCTTCCGAGACGCCGTCCGACTCCGCGACGCCGTCGGACTCGGCGACGCCGTCCGACTCCGCGACCCCGTCCGTCGCTCCGTCCTCCACCGCTCCGACCTCCGACGCCCTCGCCGCCGAGTTCGCCCGCCTCGGCGTGACCCGCGTGCTCGCGATCGGCGACGTCACCGCGCCCGAGGGCGTCGACGTCGTCGCCTCCGCCTCCGACGCGGCCGCCCTCAGCAGCGCGTCCGGCGTGACCGTGACCGACCTGGCGCTCGCCGACCTCGCCGCCGCCGCGCCGTCCACCGCCTCCGACGCTCCGTTCGGCGCCCTCCCGGCCCGGGCCGACGCCCTGACCGGCCTGCACGCCCTCGCCCGCGCGCAGGACGCCGACATCGCCGCGCTGGCGACCGCCCGCGCGGCCGGCGTGCCCGTCACCGTGGTCGACGGCGACGACCTGCTCGCCTCGGGCGGAGCCGTGACCGCGATCGCCGAGGCCGACGCCTCCTGCACGCTGCTGCTCGGCCCCGTGCTCGCCGCCCAGCCCGAGCCCGAGTGGGCCGTGCGCGCGGCCGCGAGCGGCTGGCAGCTGCCGGGCGGCGGCCAGCGGATGTTCGGCGGGCACCTCTTCGTCGCGATCTACGGCACTCCGGGCGCTCCCGTCCTCGGCGTGCTGGGGGAGCAGGGCCTCGAGCCCACGATCGCGCGGGCGGAGGCGGTGGCCGAGCCGTACCGGGCGCTCACCGACAAGCAGGTCGTGCCGAGCCTCGAGATCATCACCACGGTCGCGGCGGGCGACCCCGGCAAGGACGGCGACTACTCCAACGAGCTCGACGCCGCCGACATCCGCCCCTACATCGACGCGGCGCAGGAGGCCGGGATGTACGTGGTGCTCGACCTGCAGTCGGGGCTGACCGACTTCCTCACCCAGGCCAAGCAGTACGCCGACCTGCTGACGCTGCCCAACGTCGGCCTCGCGCTCGACCCGGAGTGGCGCCTGCTGCCCGGCCAGAAGCCGCTGGAGCAGATCGGGCGCGTCTCGGCCGCCGAGGTCGACAGCGTGTCGGAGTGGCTGGCCGACCTGGTGCAGAGCGAGGGGCTGCCGCCGAAGATGTTCGTGCTGCACCAGTTCCGGCTGTCGATGCTGCAGGACCGCGACAGCATCCGCCGCGACCGGCCCGAGCTGGAGTTCCTCATCCACGTCGACGGCCAGGGCTCGCAGCCCGACAAGCAGGCGACCTGGGACGCGCTGCACGAGGGCGCCCCCGAGGGCATCGGCTGGGGCTGGAAGAACTTCTACGACGAGGACGCGCCCATGCTCACCCCCGCCGAGACCATGGCCGAGGTCCGCCCCCTCCCCGACCTCGTTACCTACCAGTAGGCGGATCCCGGGGACGGGCGTCAGCGGCGCAGGAGCTCGCCGGAGACGACGCCCGCCTCGACCTCCTCGAGGGCACGGCCGCGGGTCTCGGGCACGCGCTTCCAGATGAAGGCGAGCGCGAGCAGGCCGACGGCGCCGAACAGGAAGAACGTTCCGGTGATGCCGACGCCGGAGACGAGGGTGGGGAAGAACAGGCCGAGCACCGCGTTCGTGATCCAGTGGCAGAAGATCGCGATGCCGACGCCGACGCCGCGGATCCGCAGCGGGAAGATCTCGGACAGCATCACCCAGGTGACGATGTTGAGGAACGTCTGCATGCTCCCCACGAACGCGACGACCAGCACCAGGATCACGTACGGTCGCGCCGGGTTCCCCACGGGGAGTGCGACGGAGGCGATGCCGATCAGGAAGTGCATCGCGGTGGTCAGGGAGTAGCCGAGCAGGAGGGTCGTGCGGCGGTTCATCGTCTGCATGAGCCGCAGCCCGATCAGGCCGCCGATCACGGCGATCGCCCCGGGCGCGATGTTGGCGACGAGCGCGCCGTCGTGGTCGAAGCCCGCCTCCTTCAGCACCGACTGGCCGTAGTACATGATCGAGTTGATGCCGGTGAGCTGCTGGGCGACTCCGATCCCGATGCCCACCAGCAGGATGCGCACCGCCCAGCGCTCGCGCAGCGCCTGCAGCAGGGGGATCCTCGGTCCGTCCTTCGCGCCGATCGAGCGGGCGATGGTCTCCGCTTCCGCGTGGGCCCGGTCGGGCGTCCGGATGGTGGTGAGCACGCCGAGCGCCTCGTCGCGTCGGCCGTGCGCGATCAGCCAGCGCGGCGACTCCGGGACCCGGGTCATGCCGAGCAGGAGCGCGGCGGCGGGGAGCGCGGCGACGGCGAGCATGATCCGCCAGACGCCGGGCAGCTCGCCCCAGACGGTGCCGATGACGGCGTTGGCCACGAAGGCGGCGAGCTGGCCGATCACGATCATCAGCTCGTTGCGGCCGGCGAGCGAGCCGCGGATCTCGGAGGGGGAGATCTCGGAGAGGTAGATCGGCACGACCACCGAGGCGCCGCCGACGGCCAGTCCGAGGACCGCCCGCCCGAGGACCATCACGCCGAAGCCCGGCGCCACCACGCAGACCAGGGCGCCGACGAGGAAGAGCACGGCGAGCAGGCGGATCGTGGTCCGCCTCCCGAGGGCGTCGGCGAGGCGTCCGCCCGAGATCGCGCCGATCGCGGCGGCGAAGAGGAGCGAGCTGGTGACGACCCCCTCGGTCAGCGCGGTGAGGCCCAGCTCGGCCGACATCGGCTCCAGGGCGCCGTTGATGACGCCGGTGTCGTAGCCGAAGAGGAGGCCGCCGAGGGTCGCGATGAGCGCGATGAGGCCGAGACGCCGAGTCGGCGCCTCCAGGGAGGTGGTGGTCATCCGCTCACTCTGACGCATGGCCGCGCGGTGAGCGAACCCTGGACCGTCGGGGGAACCCGGTGTAGCGGATCCCCCCGACGGCCCGGGGCCCCTCGGCGGCAGGGAGGGGGGAGGGAGCGTGCGGAGGGGGCGCTCAGGAGGAGACGCGCGCGCCCTCGCGCAGGCCCTCCTCCTTGGCCTGCTGCACCAGGGCGGCGATGCGACGGCGCGAGCGCGAGCGCCCGGCGAGCAGCGCCGCGAGGATGAGGGCGACGCCGAGGATCACGAGCAGCTGCGGGACCGGCACGGCGGCGACCGTGATCGACTCCGTCACGGGAGCGGTGGCGACCGGCTCCTGATCGGCGGCGGCGACGGTCGGTGCGATGGTCAGGTCGGCACCGACTCCGAAGAGGGGCCAGATGCCGTCGAGCTGCACCGAGACGCTGCGCCGGTCGCCGGGCAGCAGCTCCTGCTGGGGCGCGTCGGCCGCGACGACGGGGGCGGTGGCGCCCTGGGCGCTCGCCGTGCCGTCGAGCAGCAGGCGCACGTTGCCGGTGTTCACCACGTCGGCGACGAGCGAGAGGGAGCCGGGCTGGAACGGGTTCCAGGAGAGGCGGTAGTCGCTGGCCAGGTCCTCGACGGAGAAGGAGGGGGTCACCTCGCCGGTCACGCGGGTCATCACGCGGAAGCCGATGCGGCTCTCCACTCCGACGTTCGCGCCTCCCGCCTCAGTGCCCTGCGAGAGCACGGAGGCGGCGATGCCGGCGGCGTGGTCGCCGGGGGTGGCGTTGTCGGGGACCGTCACGGTGAACGGCACCACGCCGCTGCTGCCCGGATCGACGGTCACGGTCTCGGGGGCGGAGATCCACAGCCCGGCGTCGACCGACTCCTGGTCCGAGTTGAGCATGTTGAAGCGGCCGGTGTCGGTGAAGTAGCCGTCGGCGCTGGTGATGCTGAAGGTCACGGGCTGGTCGCTGAGGTTCCGCACGACCGCCTCGTCCGAGGCGCTCGCGCCGGGGGCGAGCTCGAGCTCGACCCACGCGCGCTTGTCGGGGACGCCGTCGGTGGAGGGGCTGACCGCCCAGGTGATCGCTCCGTCGGCCGCGACGGCCTGCGGAGCGACGCCCGCGCCGAGGAGGGCGACGATCAGCGCGAGCAGCGCGGGGAGGAGCGGGCGGCGGGGAGCGGCGGAGCGGCGCGGAGCAGTCATCAGAACCTCATGGTCGCACGGGGGAAGCACGACGCGGCCGGGCGGGCGGGCCCGGCCGCGTCGGCCGTGGTGGGATCGCGGCCGGGGGAGTGCGTCCCCCGGCCGCGACGGGTCACTCGAAGAGCGACAGGGTGATGGTGGACGAGTACGCGCCGGCGTCCACGTTCACGGGGGTGCGGAGGAAGAGGTCGGCGTCGGCGCTCCAGGAGCCCTCGGGGTTGACCTGCTGGGAGTTGCTGGCGACGATCGCGAGCAGCTCCTTGCCCTTCAGGCCGACGCCGTTGACGCCGCCGTCGATGGCGGTGCCGACCTCATCGCCCGCGGCGACCTCGCCGAGGTCTCCACCGTCGACGAGGTCCGGGGTCCAGCCGAGGTTCTCGGCGCCGATGGTCGAGCCGTCGGCCGACGTGAAGTCGCTCGCCGTGCCGATGACGTACCACGCGGAGTCGGGGGAGACGTCCGCGGCGTCACGGGTGTCGGTGACCGTGACGGTGGGCAGGGTGCCGGTGAACTGGCGGCGGACGTTGTCCGAGCCTGTCTCGGTCAGCGTCGTCGAGTCCGCGGCGACGGTCATCGAGAGGGCACCGTTACCGGGGAGGTCGGCGATCTCGACGTTGATGTCGACGTCGTCGTTGCCGTAGTTGACCTCGGCGGCGAACGCCGTTCCGGCGACTCCGAGCAGGAGGACGCCTCCGGCCAGTCCAGCGGCTCCGCGGATCAGAAGGGATCGGGTGTTCATGTCGGGTGTTCTCCGTTCTCCGGCCGGCGTCGTCGCCGGCTCGATCTCAATGGGTGTGGGTCGTGCCCGCGGATCAGCTGCAGCTGGCCGCGGAGTAGGGGGCGGTCGCGGAGGCCGTGGCCGGCTTCCCGCTGATGAACGCGGTCGCCGTGGCGGTCGCGGATCCGTCGGTCACGCTCGTCGCCCGGGTGGTGAAGGCGGCCGAGACGGTGGCGCCGGGAGCGACGTCGGCGAAGCTCTTGGAGCCCCACGTCGTGCCGATCACGATCTTCGCGGCGAAGGCGTTCGGGTTCGTGGCGGTCGCGGTGACGACGATCTTCCCGGCGGCGCAGCGCGTCGTGGAGGTCGTGGTCACGGCGATCGCGGGTGCCGAGTCGGTCACGGGACCGACGGAGGCGGAGGCCGTCGCCGGCGTCCACTGCGGCTTCGCGGCGGTCACGGCCACCGAGATCGTCGCTCCGCGGTCGGCGGCGGTGAGCGTGTAGCTCGACGCCGTCGCCCCGCTGATCGCGGTCCCGCCGCGCTTCCACTGGAAGCCGGTCGCCGTCCACGGGGAGGAGGCGGAGGCGGTCAGCGTGCTGCCCACCGTCGCCTTCCCCGTGATCGAGGCTGCGAGCGGCGCGGTGTCGACGATCGTCTGCGCGGCGACGCTGGTGAGGGTCGGGACGACCTTCTGCATGAGCCCGGTCGTCTTGTCGAAGGTCACCCGGTCGATCGTCGTCTCGCGGTGCTGGCCGTCTCCGCCGGGGATGGCGAAGCGGTGGTAGGCGATGTACCAGTCGTCCGTGCCGGGCACGTTGACGATCGAGTTGTGGCCCGTGGCGAGGATGCCCTGCGAGGTGTCCTTCTCGAGGACCACGCCGCGGTAGGTCCACGGTCCGTCGACGCTCGTCGAGGTGGCGTAGCCGACCTTGTAGTTCTCCGAGCCGGTGTCGTCGATCGAGTAGGTGAGGTGGTACAGACCGTCGCGGTAGTTCAGGAACGCACCCTCGCGGAAGTCGGTCAGACCGCTGATCTTCTTGATCGTGCCGGTCTTGATCGAGAGCATGTCGTCGGACAGCTCCCCGTAGAGCGGGTCGCCGTTGCCCCAGAAGAGGTAGCTCTTGCCGGTCTTCGGGTCGGTGAACGCGGCGGGGTCGATCGCCTGGCCGGACCGCACGGACTCGCCGTTGGTGATCATCGCGGTCGGCTGCGCCGTGAACGGGCCCATCGGGCTGTCCGAGACGGCGACTCCGATCGTCTTGCGGTTCAGCGAGGAGTTCTCGCCGGAGAAGTAGAAGTAGTACTTCCCGTTCTTCTCGATGATCGTCGGCGCCCAGGCGTTGCCGGTCGCCCACGGCACGTTGCCGTTCGCGCCGTCGAGCGTCAGGAAGGGCTGCTCCGAGCGGGTCCAGTCGATGAGGTTCTTCGAGGACCAGGCGTAGAAGGTCTTGCCGCCCCAGCCGGCGAAGCCGTCCGAGGTCGCGTACAGGTAGTAGGTGTCGCCGAAGACCGCGATGTTCGGGTCGGCGTTCAGGCCTGCGAGGACGGGGGACTTCATGACGACGGCCTTCAGGGTCCAGGTGGTCGCGGTGCCGCCGGCGGCGGGCGTGAGCACGACCGTCTGCGGGGTGGAGAGGTCGCGGACGGTGCCGGAGGCGGGGCTCGCCGTGACGCCGGCCGCGGTGGAGAAGGTCGGGGTGAGCTTCGTCAGGTCGGTCCCCGGCTTCACCGGGAAGGTGACCGTCCTGCTCGCCGAGTCGACGATCGGGGCCGTCTTCAGGACGTCGCCGCTGAGCGACAGGTCGACCAGGGCCGACGTGTTGCCGGAGGCGGCGAGCACCTCGGAGGCGCTGAGGGCCCGGTTGTAGACCGAGAACTCGCGGATCTGGCCGCGGAAGCGGTTGTCGGCGTCGTAGTTCGAGCGCCCGATGTAGTTCGCCGAGGTGGAGCCGCCGCCGATGTCCTTCGGGTCGGTCGTGACGGTGCCGCTGGCGACCTTCACTCCGTCGAGGTAGATCGTGCCGGTGGTGCCGGAGAGCGTGTACGTCAGGTGCGCCCAGGTGCCGCGGGGGAGGGCCGAGCCGCCGGCGACGGTCTGCTCGGTGGTGTAGTTCCCGGTCGCGATGCTGGTGCGGTAGTTGTTGCCCGAGGTGAAGAGGTAGCCGTCGCCGGCGCCGTTCGTGGTGTTGCCCAGGCCGTAGAGGAAGTAGGCGCCGCCCTGCGCGGGGTCGATCCAGACGTCGGACTGGATGGTGAGGTCCGTCACTCCGGCGAGCAGGTCGTTCGGCAGCTTGACGTAGTCGTCGGTGCCGTCGAGCTGCAGGGCGCCGTCCTTCCAGGTGCCACCCGAGGGCAGCGTGCCGTTCTGGTTGTTGCCCGAGCTGTCGCGCACCGTGGTGCCGGAGCCGCCGTCGAAGGTGTAGCGGAGGATCTCACCCGCCGCGTTGACCGGCTTCGCGGCGGGGCCGGTGCTGCTGGTGCCGTAGGCGGCCGTCAGGCGCGCCTCCTCGGCGCTCGAGAGGCGGAGCACCGAGCCGTGGCGGAAGGGCTTCGAGAACGAGTACGTGTTCGGGCCGGTGGTGCCGACAGGAAGCGCCGTGAACCGCATGTCCGCGAGGGTGTCGGTGACGTAGGCGGAGTAGCCGAACGAGTCGCCCATGACGACCCAGCGGCCGTCGGGCAGCTGGTAGACGGTGAGGCCCTCGAGGTGGTCGGAGAGGCCGCGGGACTTCTCCTCGCCGAAGCCGATCACGCGGGTCCAGGGGCCGGCGAGACTCGGGGCCTTGTCGACGACCGTGCGCCAGTCGGCGGTGGAGAAGCGGTAGTACGTGTCCCCCTCCTTCGCGATGGTCGTGTCGATGATGCTGCCGCGGCTCCCGCCGCCGGCGGCGGGGTTCTCGTCCAGCCAGACCTTCGGGGTGGAGAAGCCGACGAAGTCGCGCGTGGTCGAGACGTAGACGCGCTGGGCGGAGGCTCCGCCGGTCAGCGTCTTGTCGCGGGCGGCCCAGTAGACGTAGTACTGGCCGGTCGTGTCGTCCCAGATCGCCTCGGGAGCCCAGACGTTGCCCGCGTCGGGGAAGCCGGCGAAGACGATGCTCTGATCGCTCCAGTTCACGAGGTCCGTCGAGCGCCAGACGACGAGGTTCTTGCTCGCGTTGGTCTGGTCCCAGGTGCCGCCGGGAGCGGTGCCCTCGGCGTGCAGGTCGGTGCCGATGATCCAGTACTCGTCGCCGGTGGGGGAGCGCACGAGGTGCGGATCGCGGACGCCGAGGGTGCCGCCGAGGTTGGCGAGCACGGCCTTCTCGTTGTTGAGCTTCGACCAGTGCAGACCGTCGGTGCTGGAGCCGAAGTAGATCTTCTCGTAGTCGGTCGAGGCGAAGTGGGTCCAGAGGTAGCCCGCGTCGTACTCGGTGTCGAGGCCCGCGGGAGCCGCGGTCACCGTGACGGGCAGCTGCCGGGTCGCGGTCGTGCCGGCGATCGTCGCGGTGAGTGTGACGGGCGTGGCGGCGGACCGGCGCTTCACGACGCCGGTCGTGCTGAGCACGGCCGTGTTCGAGGAGGCCCAGGCGACGTCGTAGGAGCCGGCCTTCGCGGGCAGCGTCACATTGCCGCGGACGTCGCCGGAGTTGACGATCGAGAGGGCGTCCAGCGCCTTCTGGGCGTCGGCGTTCACGTCCTTGGCGGGCACGGTGGCGGTGAAGGTGCGGGTGGCCGTGGCCGAGCCGCGGGTGGTCGTGGCGGTCAGCTCGACCGAGGCGACCCCGGTCGCGGGCGGCGTGACGACTCCGCTGGTCGAGACGACCGAGGAGTTGCTCGAGGCCCAGGCGATGGCGGAGCCGTTGGGGCCGGTCGTCGGGAGGGTGAGGTTCGCGGAGACCGAGGAGAGGCTCCCGAGGTCCAGGGCGGCGGAGTCGCGGGAGACGCGCGTGCTGTCCGGGGCCTGGAGGGTCGCGACGTCGGCCGCGCTGAGCGCCGTGCTGTAGACGCGGAAGTCGCGGACCGAGCCGGCGAGGGTCTTGTCCGCCGTGTAGACGGAGCGGCCGATCGCGTTAGCGGTGGTGGTGCCGTTGCCGATCGCGGCGGGAGTGATGGTCACTCCTGTCTGCTGCGCGACCTGGGTGCCGTCGAGGTAGAGGCGTGCGGTGTCGCTCGCGTCGTCGAGCGTGTAGGTGAGGGTCTTCCAGACGCTGCGCGCGAGGTTCGCGTTGGAGTTGACGGTCTGCTCGGTGGTCCAGTTGCCGGTGGCGATCGAGGCCTTGTAGCCGTTGCCCGTCGTGTAGAGGTAGCCGTTCCCGGCGCCGTTCGTCGTGTTGCCGAGGCCCCAGATGAAGTAGGGCGTGCCCTGGTTCGCGTTCACCAGGACCTCGGTGCTGACCGTGATCGAGTTCAGGCCCGCGAGCAGGTCGTCGGGCAGCTTGACGTAGTCGTCGGTCCCGTCGAGGGCGACGCCCGCGGCTCCGCGAGGAGCGGCTCCGTTGACGAGCGTGCCGGTGCGGCCCTTGCCCGAGCTGTCGGCGACGGTCGTGCCGCTCGTCTCGTCGAGCGCGTAGCGCAGGACGAGGCTGTCGGAGGGAGCTGCGCTCGCCGACTGGGCCGTCAGAAGGGGGACGGTGAGGGCCACGGCCGTCACGAGGACGAGTGGTCGCAGGAAAGGCTTCATCGCGCTTTGCTCCAGGGTCGGCACCATTGCTGAGGGGAGGGAGTGTGCCGGCTTCGTACGCGGCAATGTTCACGGTAACACTATGTTGACGACAACGTGAAGAGCCTAACCGGATCATTTCCCGACACTCCAGAGGAGAGGCGAACCGGTTCGACGAATCCCGAGTGCATCCTGGAGCGACGCGTACGCCGATGTCCGGTCTGATCAGCCGCGGTCGACGTCGCGCGAACGGCTCAGCGCGCGGTCCATCGCCCTCAGCGTCCGGAAGCCGGCCCGCTCGGCCACGGCCGCGCGAGCCGAGGGCGAGAGCGACGGGCTCGCGGCGAGCAGCGACGCGGCGAGGTGCACGCGCCGCTCGCGGAGGGTCGCGGCCACGGTCGTGCCCCGGCGGTGGAAGGCGCGGTCCAGCGTCGCCCGTGAGACGCCGAGACGCATCGCGAGAGCGCCGGCGGTGAAGTCCGCATCGCCCGCCTCCGCGTCGATGACGGCGATCGCGCGGAGGAGGACGCCCTCGAGTCCGTCCTCCGGACGGGCGGGCGGGAGGCTCTGCTTGATGAGAGCCGACGCGGTCGCCTCGAGCGCACGGCGCAGCTCGCTGAAGCCGGGATCGCCCGCCGAGAGGTCCGCGTTGAGGGTCGCGTTGACGAGGGAGACGAAGGCGCCGCTGTAGCTGTCGGCGGCGAGCAGCGTGCAGGACGGCCCGCCGGACTGTGCGCTCGTGAGGCCGAGCCGGCCCCAGGACGTCCTCAGCGCCAGCCAGGCGGAGTCCTCCTCCGCCCGGAACCGAGCGGAGTCGTCGCGCCGGAGGAGGGCGAGCCCGCCGGGCCGCAGACGAGCGGCCTCGAGAGGGCCGTCGACGACGATCTCGCCGGCGACCGGGACGATCAGGTCGACCTCGGCCCGGTCGAGGGCAGGGAGGGGCGGGTCCGTCCGGACGGTGCCGGGTGTGTGCCAGAGGCGGCTCAGCCGGAAGCCGTCGACGGCGAGCACGTCCCCGGCGAGGTGCAGGGGCGGAGCTCCGTCGCTCGCCCAGCCGAGGCTCCTCAGCCACGCCTCCACGCGGGGACCGCTCAGCTGCAGCGTCTCGACGAGACCGCGCGGGGCGGCCGGCTGCTCGGAAGCGGTCACCGGGCTCCTTCGCAGCGGGGACGGGGTGCGCGGGCGGTGACCACGCTAGGCCGGGGGAGGGGCGCCGAGACGGCGTGGCGCGTTCCACCTCGGACGAGGCGCCCGTCCTCGGCGGGAGGGCGGAGGCGGCCCTCCTCGCCCGCGGTCCGGCAGGACGCGGGCGGAGAGGGCCGCCGGGCGCGGATCAGCGGCAGTCGGTTCTCGCCTTGATCCAGTGGGGGTTCAGTGCGCCGTCTCCCTGGGCGGTGATCCCGGCCGCATCGGGGCCGGTGCTGGCACCGGAGCCGATCTTGGTCCACGTGTTCTGCGCCGGGCTGTAGTACCAGATGTCGCCGTTCGCCTTCACGGAGACGTTCCCATCCGCTCCCTGACCGTAGGTGCGGACGAACCCGGAGTTCTCCGGAACGGTCGCGAGCCGGGTGCCGTACTGCAGGACCCCGTCCTTGATCCAGTGGATCTCGAAGGTCCCGCCCGGCCGCTGGGTCAGTCCGGCGGCGCTCGGCTCGGTGCTGGCTCCGGTGCCGACGAGGTCCCAGACGTCGCCCTGCGGGGTGTACCGCCAGATGTCGCCGTTCGACTTCACGGCGATCGTGCCGCGGGTGCCGAGGCCGTAGACGCGGACGAATCCGGAGTTGGTCGGCACGGTGGCCGCTGCGGTGCCGTACTGCAGGACTCCGTTCTTGATCCAGTGGACGTTCAGGGTCCCGGCCGGGTTCGCGGAGATGCCGGCCGCGCTCGGCTCGGTGCTGGCGCCGGTGCCCAGAAGGGTCCACTCATCGGCCTGGCGGTTGTACCGCCAGACGTCGCCGTTCGACTTGATGGAGACGTTCCCGTCCGCGCCCTGACCGTAGGTGCGGACGAATCCGGAGTTGTTCGGAACGGTCGCGAGCGCCTTGCCGTACTGGAGGACTCCGTCCTTGATCCAGTGCGCGTTGTAGGTTCCGTCCGGCTGCTGCGTGAGCCCTGACGTGCTGGGCTCCGTGGAGGCGCCCGTGCCGAGCTTCTGCCAGCCGTCGGACCGCCGGTACTGCCAGATGTCGCCGTTCGCCTTGACGGAGACGTTGCCGTTCACACCCTGCGAGGAGGTGTGGATGAATCCGGAGTTCTCGGGAACAGTGGCGAGGCCCGTGCTGTACTGCAGGTCGCCGGTCTGGCTGACCGGGAACGGGGCGTTCGTCTTCGCCGAGCCGCCGAAGGCGAGGGCCGAGCCTGTCGAGGGGCCGGCGATGACGCTGCCGGCGGGGATGGTGGCGACTCCGTTCGCGTCGGTCACGAAGGTGTCGGTCCCGCTCCCTCCGAAGCGGAAGCCGGGCGGGGTGTTCACCCGCACAGGGACGTTCGCGACGTTGCCGCCGGTGAGGGTCAGCGTGATCGGCGCCGTGTTGGGCATGCACGCGATCATGGTCGGGATGGAGCTGAACACGAGGGTCTGCGTGGCAGAGGCGGCGGCGGCGGGTGTGGCCGTCGCTGCGGCGATCACGGGCAGGGACCAGGTGGCGCCGGCGACGACGGTGCGTCGCCTCAGCGGACCCTGCTCAGCGGGAGAGTTGTCTGAAGTCACAGTGAAGCTCCTCGGTCTGTCTTCTCGCCGGCGGCCTGCTCGGAGGACGGTCGTCGTCCGCTCGGCCGCTTCGGCAGGTACGACGGGCGCCGTACCGCTGGGGAGTCTTCCCGCGGGCGGGCGGTCGGCCCAAGCGCTCGGGGGCAGGTGAGGAGGAAGTGGCGCTGCCGTGAGGAGGGAGTGGTGAGCTCAGGCGCCGTCCCGAGTCGCGATAGCCCTCCTGACCCGGGATCCCCTCGGTCGCCCGTTCCGGCCGGGGCGCCGCCGGTGCGATGAGTGGGAGCGTCGCCGTCCGCTGTGACCGGTCCCGTGACAAACGGACCACGCGCGGGCTGCGAATCACTCCCGTGGTGAGGCGTCAGCGTGCCCGCGAGGAGGGGGCGCCCGATGGGGTCGAGATCGGGCGAGATGTACCGGCGGATGGCCGAGCACTGGAACGGCGTGGAGGCCCGTTCTGAACTGCGGGTCGAGGGGACGGGCTCGCCCGGCTTCGAGATCGCCAGACTGTGGATCCCCGGCGGATGCGTTCTCGAGCAGAAGCCGCAGTCGCGCTGCCCGCCGGGCGCGCATCTGCTGCTGGTCGTCGAGGGCGGAGGACGCATCCGACAGGACGGACGGATGCTCGAGTGCGGCAGTGGTGATCTGGTGGTCATCGACGCGGAGCCGCGGACCGGGGCGTGCTTCCCCCGCTCGACCGTGATCTACGCCTGGATGCTCGGCGAGCGGGCGCCGGAGCATCGCTGGGTCACGGAGCGCTTCGGCGAGGTCCTGCCGGTCGCCGACTCCTTCCTGGCTCCGGCGCGGGCGCTGATGGACGGTCTCCTCGACGGCGACCCCGCTCTGGCGGAGCAGCCTGCCGTCGCCCGGGCGGGCGAGGCCTTCCTGAAGGAGCTGGTCGAGAGCTCCGCGCCGCGCAGACGTCCCCGCGCCGAGGAGGTCTACGGGGAGGCCATGGCCCTCATCGAGGAGCGCCACCGCGATCCCGCCCTCACCGCCGCCCGGCTCGCCCGCGAGCTCCTGGTGTCGGAGCTGACGCTGGCTCGCGCGTTCTCCTTCCTCAGGCGGACGGCCGACGACGAGCTCGAGCGGCGCCGGGCGGGCACCCTCCTGCTCCTGATCGGCGGGCGGTCCCTGGCGACGGCCGACTTCGCGCGCGCGGCCGAGGAGGCGGGCTTCGCCTCCGAGGGGAGCGCTCGCCGCGCGCTGTGGCGGCTCTCCCAGCGCCGCTGACCGGGACGGTCCCCGTGGCCGTCCTCCCGGTCCGGCGACGGCGTGCGGCCGGATTCCGAGTGCGAGGCGCGGAGGCCTGGGAGATCCGTGCGAACGTCCGGCGGTGATCGACAGATGAGGGATTCTGTTCGTTCGACGCGGAGGAGGCGGGAGATGGGGGCCGCAGAGGAGCGGACGCAGGCGTTCGCTCGCGCAGGGGACGAGCGCGGGACCGGCGCTCCCGGTCTGCGGATGGACGCAGCGGATGGACCGGGACTCGCGCTCACGCGGGTGTGGGGGCCGAACGGGATCAGGATCGCCCGCTCGCCGTCGGTCGACAGGGCGGACAGGCCGGCGGGCGTTCACATCTCCCTGATCGTCGAGGGCGGGGGCCAGGTCGTCCTCGACGAGGGCGTGCTCGAGGCGATGCCGAACAGCGTCCTGCTCCTCGACGCCAGGGTCCCGGTGCGCATCGACTACCGGCGGCCCACCCTCTCGTACACCTGGAGCTTCGACGCCGCCGTGCTCGAGCACCGGTGGGTCCGCGAGCGGATCAACGATGTCGTGCCGGTGCGCGAGTCGGTCTGGACGCCTGCCCGTGCCCTTGCCAACAGTCTGATCGAGGGCGATCCGGCCGTGCTCGGGGCCGCCGGCGTGAGGCGGGCGAGCGAGCTGCTGCTGGAGGGGATCGTCGAGCACAGCGCTCCGCAGGTCCGGACCCGGCGCGCCGACCAGGTCTACGCGGAGGCGATCCCGGTGATCGAGGCGCGCCACCGCGACCCGGCGTTCTCCGCCGCGGTGCTCGCCCGGGAGCTGCTCGTCTGCCCCCGCATGCTCGCGCAGGCTTTCGCGTTCCTCGGCCGCACGCCGGCGGAGGAGATCGAGACGCGCCGGGCGGGCACCCTCCGGCGCCGGATCGGCCTGCGGCGGCGGGGCCCTGACGACTTCGCCCGCCTCGTCGAGGAGTGCGGCTACGCCACCCGCGAGCAGGCCGCGCTGACGCTCAGCCGCTCCGCCTCCTGAGGTCGGCGGAGCGCCTCGGACACGACGGCGCCCCCTCGTCCGCGGAGGGACGAGGGGGCGCCGGGGGAGATCGGGCGGGAGCCCGGTCAGGTCTTGCTGCGGGCCATGACGGCGCGCTGGAGGAGGACGAAGACCAGGAGGATGCCTCCGGTGATGATCGTGGTCGCCTCCGGCGGGATGCCGCCGTCACGGGTGATCAGGACGTTCATCAGGCCGAGCACCAGGGCGCCGACCACCGAGCCGAGCACGAACCCGACGCCGCCGGTGAGCAGCGTGCCGCCGATGACGGTCGCCGCGATGGCGTCGAGCTCCCAGCCGGTGCCGGTGATGTTCTGCGCGCTGCCGAGGCGGGCGGTGTAGACCACACCGGCGAGACCGGCGAGCGTGCCGCTGATGATGTAGATGAACAGCTTGGTCCGCACGACCGGGAGGCCCATCAGGGCCGCCGACTGCTCGGAGCCGCCCATCGCGTAGACCGTGCGGCCGAGGCGGGTGCGGTGGAGCACGAAGAACGCGCCGGCCACGACGAGGATCGCGATGATCACGCCGGGGCTGATGACGAAGTCGTTGACCTTCGGCCCGTCGATCAGCTTGATCGGCGTGGCCAGGCTCAGCACGGCCGAGTCCTCGGGGAGGCGCTCCGGGACGGTGCTCAGCATGGAGGCGAGACCGCGGGCCAGGAACATCATCGCGAGCGTCGCGATGAACGGCTGCACGTTGAAGTACTGGATCAGGACGCCGGAGATCACGCCGAACAGTGCGCCGATCACGACCATCAGGACCATCACGAGCCAGGGGTTCCAGCCGGCGTTGATCAGGAGCACGCCGCTCACGCTGCTGAACGCGATCACCGCGCCGACCGAGAGGTCGATGCCGCCGGTGAGGATCACGAAGGTGAGGCCCACGGCGAGGATGATCAGGTGCGCGTTGTTGACCAGCAGGTTCGAGATCGTGCTCGCCTGCAGGATCCGGCCGTAGGCGGCCTCGCCGTAGACGATCATCCCGAAGAAGATGATCAGCGCGGCCAGGGTGGGCAGCTTGTCCAGGTGCTGGCTCAGCCAGCCGCGCGCCCCGGAGGTGCGCTTGGTGCTCGCCGGAGGGGCGGAGCGGGTCATCACGGCACTCATGCGGGGATCGCCTCTTTCTGCGGGACGCTGCGGCGCGCCTCGCGACGGGACTTGAAGGCGGAGCGGACGCGCTCGGACTGCAGGAGGCAGAGCGCGACGATGACGATCGCCTTGAAGGCGGGCGTCGCGGAGGACGAGACTCCGAGGAACACGACGGTCTTGTCGAGGGTGGCGATCAGGATCGCGCCCACGGCGGCACCGGTGATGTTGAACTTGCCGCCGGCGAGCGAGGTGCCGCCGATGACGACAGCGAGGATCGCGTCGAGCTCGAGCTGGTAGCCGGTGCGCGAGACGTCGACCGTCATCACGCTCGCCGTGGCGAACACGCCCGCGACTCCGGCGAGGATGCCGCTGCCGATGTAGGCGGTCATCAGCAGGCCCCGGCGGTTGATGCCCGCGAGGCGGGCCGCCTTCGGGTCCATGCCGATGGCCTCGATCATCAGGCCGAGCGCGCTGCGGCGCACCAGGACTCCGACGACCACGACGATCGCGATGGCGAGGAGGAACACGACCGGGAGCCCGAAGACGTACCCGTTCGCGAGCCAGCGGAAGGGCTCGTTGGTGGCGGCGGTGTTCTGGCCGCCGGTGATGACCTTCGCCAGGCCGCGGCCCGCGAGCATCACGACGAGCGTGCTGATGAAGGGCTGGAGGCCCACCACCGAGACGAGGACGCCGTTCACGGCTCCGAGCACGGCGGCCACCAGGAGGGCGACCGCGAAGGCTCCCGCTGCCGCGCCGAGCGAGTCGGGCGCTCCCGCGGAGTTGAGGAACTCCATCGAGACGGCGCCGGCGACGACCATGATCGAGCCGACCGAGAGGTCGATGCCCCCGGTCGCGACGACCAGGCACATGCCGACGGCGATCATCAGGATCGGAGCGGCGGCGCGGGCGATGTCGATGACGTTGCCGACGAGGTAGCCGGTGGTGGGGCTGACCGAGACGGCCAGGTAGCCCGGGTCCTTGACGACGTTGACGAGGAGGAGCAGGGCGATCGCCACGACTCCCCAGAAGTACTGGCGGCGGATGATCCCGCCGAGGACGGATCCCCGGGCGGGTCGGGTGTCGCTGCTCATGATGCGGCCTCCTGCGTGGCGCTCTCGAGGACGACGACGTCCTCGTCGACGACTCCCTCTGCGGCGATGGTAGTGACGATCGACTCCGCAGTGACAGCGGGACCGTTGAGGATCTCCGCGATCACGCGGTGGTCCTTCAGGACGATGATGCGGTCGCTGAGGCGGACGACCTCGTCGAGCTCGGACGAGATGAAGACCACGGCGACGCCCTCGCCGGCGAGGGCGACGACCTTCTCCTGGATCTCGGCCTTCGCTCCGACGTCGATGCCGCGGGTCGGCTCGTCGAGGATGAGGATCTCGGGGGCGGTGGCGAGCCAGCGGCCGAGGAGGACCTTCTGCTGGTTGCCGCCGGAGAGCTTGCTGATCGGGCGGTCGGGGTCGGCCGGGCGCACGTTGAGCTCGACGAGGTACTTGCCGACGATCTCGTCCTTCTCCTTCTTGGAGAGGGGGCGGGCCCAGCCGCGCTTGGCCTGCACGCCGAGGATGAGGTTCTCGCGGACCGAGAGGTCGCGGATGATGCCCTCGTCGCGGCGGTTCTCGCTCGAGAACGCGATCTTGTGGGCGAGACCGGCGGTCGGCGTCGGGACGTCGATCTTCTTGCCGTGCATCGTGATCTCGCCGGTGTCGGGCTTGTCGACGCCGTAGATCAGGCGCGCGAGCTCGGTGCGGCCGGAGCCGAGGAGCCCGGCGAAGCCGACGACCTCGCCGCGGTGCAGCGTCAGGTCGGTGCTCTCGATGGAGCCCTTCTTGCCGATGCCCTTCGCGGTGTAGAGCGGGGCGTCGCGGTAGAGGTGGTCCTGGCTCTCGCGCTCGGAGTCGAGGGAGCGCAGCGCCGCGATGTCCTTGCCGATCATCTTCGAGATCAGCGAGGTGCGGTCGAGCTCGTGGGTCAGGTACTCGCCGACGAAGGTGCCGTTGCGCAGCACCGTCAGGCGGTCGCTGATCGCGTAGACCTGGTCGAGGAAGTGCGAGACGAAGAGGATCGCGACGCCCTCCGCACGGAGGCGGCGGATGACGACGAAGAGGTTCTCGACCTCGTTCGCGTCCAGGCTCGAGGTCGGCTCGTCGAGGATGAGCACCTTGGAGTCGCTCACCGTCGAGCGGCTGATCGCGACCAGCTGCTGCATCGCGATCGAGAGCGAGGCGAGCGACTGGCGCGTGTTGAGGTGGCCGAGGCCGAGCTTCTCGAGCGCGACCTTCGCGGCCTGGTGCGTGGCCTTCCAGTTGATGCCGAAGGGTCCGCGGACCTCGTAGCCGAGCATCACGTTCTCTCCGATGGAGAGGTTCGTGACCAGGTTGACCTCCTGGTACACGGTGGAGATGCCCGCGGCCTGCGAGTCGGCGGTGCCGGTCAGGCGACGGGTCTCCCCGTCGATCACGATGTCTCCGCTGTCGATGCGGTAGACGCCGGTGAGGGCCTTGATGAGCGTGGACTTGCCGGCGCCGTTCTCACCCATGAGGGTGTGGACCTCGCCCGGGAACAGGCGGAAGTCGACGCCGTCGAGGGCTTTCACGCCGGGGAAGCTGATCGAGATGTTCTTCATCTCGACGATCGGAGGCGAACCTGTCATGTCGCGTCGTTCCGTTCTCGAGCGGGGCGCAGCCGAACAGGTGCGCCGAAGGGTCGGAGCGACCGGGGCCGGCGGAGAGCCGGCCCCGGTCGCTCCGGGGGAGTGGTGCCGCGTCGAGGACGACGCCGGGCGACCGGTGGTGCTGAGCGACTAGAACTTGCGGTCGGGCAGCGCGGTGGTGGCGGCCTCGGGCGAGTCGAAGGTCTCGCTCGGGACGACGATCGAGGACTCGACCGTCTCGCCGGCCAGGGTCTTCTCGACCGCGTCGAGGGCGGTCTCGCCGAACAGCGGGTTGTACTCGGCGACGAAGCTCAGCTCGCCGTCGGCCAGCGCCTGCAGGGCGTTCTTGGTGCCGTCGATCGTGGCGATCTTGACGTCGGTGCCGGGGGTGAGGCCGGCCTCCTGGACGGCCTGGACGGCGCCGAGACCCATCTCGTCGTTCTGTGCGAAGACCAGCTGGACGTCGTTGTTGTTCGACTTCAGGACGGTCTCGAAGACGCTCTTGGCCTCTTCGGTGGACCAGTTCGCGGTCTGCGCGCCGATCTTGGTGAACTTCGAGTCGGCGCCGATGACCTCGTCCCAGCCCTCGTTGCGCTCGTTGACGACCGAGACGCCCGCGGGGCCCTCGAGCGTGAAGTACTTCGCGCCGCTCGGGAAGGTGGTCTTGGCCCAGTCGGCGACCGAGGTGCTGACCGCGATGTTGTCCGGCGCGATGCGGGTCACGTAGAGGTCGGTGTTGTCCGGCTCGATGCCGCGGTCGATCAGGATGACCGGGATCTCGGCCTCCTGGGCGCGCTCGAGCGAGTCCTCCCAGCCGGAGCCCTCCGTGGCGGAGAGCAGGATGATGTCGACGCCCTCGTCCACGAAGGAGGTGAAGGAGTCGATCTGCGACTTCTGGTCTCCGTTGGTGGCGGGTGCGTACTTCAGGTCGAAGCCGGCGTCCTTGGTGAACGTGTCCTCGATGTTGGTCTCGTTCGCCTGGCGCCACGCGCCCTCGGGGCCGACGGCCACGAAGCCGACGGTGGTGAGGTCACCGCTCGAGCCGGAGCCCGAATCGGTGCCGGAACCGCCCGAGCAGCCCGCGAGTCCGAACGCGAGTGCGCCGACTGCTGCGAAACCCAGGAACTGGCCGATACGCCTCGTCTTGGACATAGATCTCCTCCTTGAGATCGCGGGCACGAAGAGCGCGCCCGAGATGGTGGACCCCGAAGGGCCTCGAATGCGGGCCTAGCGGCCCGAGGTGCGGTGAGTGCAGGATGTGCAGTGGGCGCCGGCCGAAGCAGCGCCGCGTCGAAATGTTACCGTGAACAATTCTTGTGACGCAACAGCACGGCGGTGCGCTTCGGTAACGATCCGGTCGCGGGGCCCCGCAGGGCCCGATGGCAACCCTCTGCCCGGTGGTCGGGCCCGGGAGTAGCTTCCCTGGCCATGATGCTCCCTCGATCGCGCTCCGTCCCCGCGACGGCCGGGACGGCGGCCCTCGTGCTCGCGCTCTGCGGATGCTCCGCGGACGGCACGGCGGCCCGCCGCGCGGCCGACGCCTTCCTCTCCGCGCTCGCCGACGGCGACGGCGCCGCGGCGTGCGCGCTGCTCACCGGCTCCGCCCGCGAGGCCGTGGAGGACCGGGAGGGCGACTGCCCCGGCGGCGTGCTGGAGCTCGGGATCACGGAAGACGGAGCAGGGGACGCCGAGGTCTACGGCCGGGCGGCGATCGTGCGCTCCGGCGGCACCGCGGTGTTCCTCACTCCGGGCGACGACGGCTGGCTGGTGCGCGCGGCCGGCTGGGCGCCGGTGGCGGACGCGCCCTTCGACTGCGTCCTCGACGGGAGCTGACGTGCGCACCGCCTCGGCCCTGTACTACGCCGTGATCGTGCTCGGCCTGATCGGGTTCTTCGCCGTCGGGATCCTCGGGAGGTGAGCCGGATGCGCCGCTTCCTGCGCGAGAACGGGCTCTCGCTGTTCTTCCTCGCGATCTTCCTGCTCGCTCTCCTCGGGCAGTCGTTCGCCGGGCTCGCCGCCTACAACGACACCCAGGTCGCGGAGGAGCTGCGGGAGGTCGGCTACTGGCGCTTCGTCACCTCCTCCGACTTCGCGATCGACGTCGCCGAGAACTGGCAGTCGGAGTGCCTCCAGTTCTTCCTCTACATCGGCGCGACCGTCTGGCTCGTGCAGCGCGGGTCGCCCGAGTCGAAGCGGGTGGGCGAGGAGGGCCTCGAGACCGACGAGCAGCAGAAGGCGGGCGCGTCCGCGGAGGACGACTCGCCGCCCTCGGCGTCCGCCGGCGGCCTGCAGCAAGCGCTGTTCTCGCACTCGCGGCTGCTGGTGATGGGGGCGGTGTTCCTGCTGTCCTGGGCGGCGCAGTCGGTGACGGGCGTCGTGGCCTACAACGAGGAGCAGCTGACGAGCCTGGAGGCGTCCGTCGACTGGCTCGGCTACGTCTCCTCCGCCGACTTCTGGAACCGGACGCTCCAGAACTGGCAGTCGGAGTTCCTCGCGGTGGGCAGCATGGCGGCGCTCGCCGTGTTCCTGCGCGAGCGCGGGTCGAGCGAGTCGAAGAAGGTGGGCGACCCGCACGGGCGGACGGGGATCTGAGTGGTCAGGGTGCGTCGGATCGGACGCGGATCTCGTCGCCCTCGAGGGCGAACCGCAGGGACGTGCCGATCGGGAACCGCTCGCGCAGGGCCTCCGGCGCCGCCGACGTCACGGTGAACTGCGCGACCGCGGGGAACGCTCCGGCCGTGCAGCCCTGGAAGAACAGGCCGTCCTGCGGCTCGGCGGTCCGCACGATGGAGAGGCACGAGCCGGCGCTCGAGGAGCGGCGCTGCCGGACGACGGTGAGCCCCGTGTCGGCGGGCAGGCTCTGCCGCACGACGGTGAGCCCGCCGAAGTCCTCGGTGGTGACCGATCCGTCGAACCCCAGTCCCTCCCAGCCGGGGAGGTCGGTGCCGTTCGACAGCGGCAGCACGGCGACCTCGCGGCCGGGCTGTCCGTCCCCGGCGGTGGCGAGGAGGGTGGCCCCCGCGGCGACGGCGGCCGTCGCGGCCAGCGCGGCGAGGAGGAGGAGGCCGCGCCGACGGGAGCGGCGGGGCGGGACGTGGCCGAGGGGGTCGGACTCCTCGTCGGCGGAGGCGTCCGCGGGAGGTGCCGCGTCCTCCGGCGCCGCGTCCCCGGAGTCCGCGGGAACCACCGCGCCCGGCAGTGCGGTGCCGAGGGCAGGACGGACGCGGGCCTCGAGCGCGGAGAGCCGGGCGAGCGCGCCGGGGTCCCGCTCGATGTCGGAGCCTCGGCCGTAGGCGCGCCGCTGCAGCTCCGCGAGCTCGTCCGGTCGCTGATCGTCCACCCCCGGATCCTCGCAGGCCCGGCGCCCGAGCGGGACCCGCCGGCGCGCCGAGGTCCTGGCGGTCGAGCAGCCCGGACGGCTCATCGAGACCCGGTGGACGGTGCGGCCGCTCGGCCGGCGGGGGAGGTCAGTCGTCGTCGTCGTCGAGGTCGTCGTCGCGGTCGGCGGCGATCATCTCGACGATCGTGTCGACGGTGAGCCAGGGGCCGTTGCTGACCTCGCCGATCTTCTCGCGGTCCTTGAAGACGACGATGCGGTCGCTGAGGCGCACCACCTCCTCCAGCTCGGACGAGATGTAGACGACGGTCACCCCCTCCTTCGCGAGCTGCGCGATGTGTGCCTGGATCTCGACCTTCGACGCCACGTCGATCCCGCGCGCCGGCTCGTCGAGCACGAGCAGCCGCGGACGGGTCGCGAGCCACCGCGCGAGGACCACCTTCTGCTGGTTGCCTCCGGAGAGGTACTTCACCGGGATGTCCGGGTCGGCCGGCGAGATGTTCAGCGCCTCGACGTAGGTGCGCACCAGGGTGTCGGTCTCGGCGGCCGAGAGCGGGTGCGCCCAGCCGCGCAGAGCCTGCAGGCCCAGCACGAGGTTCTCGCGGAGGGAGAGGTCGCCGATGATCCCGTCCTCGCGGCGGTTCTCGCTCGAGTGGGCGATGCGGTGGCGCAGGCCCGACACCGGGTCGGAGATGTGCGCGGGCTCGCCGTCGATCAGCACCTCGCCGGTGTCCGGCTTCTCGACCCCGCTCACCAGCGACGCCAGCTCGGTGCGCCCCGAGCCGCGCAGGCCCGCGAAGCCCACGATCTCGCCGCGGTGCAGCTCCAGATCGGTCGGGCCCACGGCGCCGCGGCGGCCGATCCCGTGCGCGCGGTAGATCGCCGGGCCGACCGGCTGGCGGCGGTGCTCGCGGCGGTCGGAGCCGATCTGCCGCAGCGCGTCGATGTCCTTGCCGATCATCTTCGCGATCAGCTCGGCGCGGTCCATGGTGTGCGCCGGGTACTCGCCGACGGTGCCGCCGTCGCGGAGCACCGTCAGCCGGTCGCTGAGGGTGAGGACCTGCTCGAGGAAGTGCGAGACGAACAGGATCGCGACGCCCTGGTCGCGCAGCCTCCGCAGCACCGTGAAGAGGCGGGCCACGTCGCTGAGGTCGAGGCTGGAGGTGGGCTCGTCGAGCACGAGCACGCGCGGACGGTCGACCATCGCGCGGCTGATCGCGACAAGCTGGCGGATCGCCGGCGAGAGCGAGCGCAGCGGCAGGTGCGGGTCGAGGTCCTCCAGGCCCAGCTCGGCGAGCATCTCAGCCGCGCGGTGGTGGGTGCGCGACCAGGAGATGCCGAAGCGGCCGCGGACCTCGTGGCCGAGCATCACGTTCTCGCCGATGCTGAGGTTGTCGGTGAGGCGCTCGTCCTGGAACACGGCCGTGATGCCCGCTGCCTTCGCCTCCGCCGGGCCGCTGAAGCGCCGGGCGACGCCGTCGACGAGGATCTCGCCCGCGTCGGGCTGGTGGATGCCGGTGAGCGTCTTGATCAGCGTGGACTTGCCCGCGCCGTTCTCGCCCATCAGTCCGTGGATCTCGCCCGGCACCAGCCGCAGGTTCCCGTCCTTCAGAGCGGGTCCGGAGGCGAAGGAGACGCGGATGCCGGTCATCTCGACGACGGGTGCCGCGGAGCTCCGGGTCGTCCTCGATGAGATCGCCACGTGCCGTCCTCGGTTCGTGTGCGGCGCGCCGTCAGGGTCCGGCGTGCCAGGGGCTGCCGCCGATGATACGCGAGCGCATGCGGCGGGACGGGAACAGGAGGGTCACGATCGGGGAGCGGCCGTGGAGGAGCGGATCACCAGCTCCGTGGGGATCCGGGTGCGCTGCGGGATCTCCTGGCCGCGGATCCTCGCGTGGATCACCTCGGCGACCGTCGTCCCCAGCTTGTCGAAGTCCTGGCGGACCGTCGTCAGCGGCGGGAGGAAGTGGCGGGCGGTGGGCAGGTCGTCGAAGCCGACGATGCTCACGTCCTCGGGCACGCGGATCCCGCGCTCGACGAGGCCGTGGATCACTCCGAGCGCCATCTCGTCGTTCGCGACGACCATCGCGGTGAAGTCGGGCACCGACTGCAGGCTCGCGGCGAAGTCGTACCCGGAGTCCGGGGTCCAGTCGCCGATGACGATGGGGCGCTCGTGCATCCCCCACGACTTCGCGCGGCTGTGGAAGGCGCGCTCGCGGGCGCGCGCGTCGAGCCAGTCGAGGGGGCCGGAGAGGTGCAGCACGTCGCGGTGGCCGAGGTTCCCCAGGTGGTCGACGGCCTGGAACATGCCGGCCTGCTGGTCGACCGAGACGGTGAGGAAGCTCGGATCCTTGTCGCTCTTCACCACGAGCGTCGGCACGCCGATCTCGACGGTGCGGAGGGTCGCCACGGAGGAGGAGCGCGGCGCGATCACGCAGAGCGCGTCGATCCCGAGGCCCATCAGGTGGGCGATCGCGTCGGTGGGGGTCATCTCGAGGTCCGGCCGCAGCGCGACGGAGGTGATCGAGTACCCCTTCTCGCGGGCGGCGCGCTCGATCGCGCGGAGGGTACTCGACGGCCCGTACTCGGCGCCGCTCTCGATCATCACGCCGATGCGGTCGGTGCGCTGCGTGACGAGGGAGCGGGCGGCGATGTTCGGCCTGTAGTTGAGCTCGTCGACCGCCTCGAGGACCTTCTGGCGGGTCGACTCCTTGATGTTGGGGTGCCCGCTGAGCACGCGCGACACGGTCATGTGCGAGACGCCCGCGACCGCCGCGACATGGCGGAGGTTCGGCCGATCGGCCATGAGAGGACCTCCTCCGCTCCCCGGGCGGGTGAGCCGCGCCACCCCGGCGCGGACGAGGCTCAGAAGGCTCGGCTGCCGGGGGTGGCACCAGCATAGTCAGGCGGGGCCGACCTCCCGGTGGGCGCCTCCTGAGCGGGCGGGCATCGTCCGATCCGCTGCGGCATCCGCCGTGGCGCGGGGCGGGCGGGACCGTCCCGGTCGCGTCGCTCTCACTGCGGTCCTCGATGATCGAGGGGGCTCCGGGGCGTCGTGAGCCCTCGCCAGAACACGTCGTGCAGGGAATGCTCGGCGACGAGCTCCGGAAGGATTTGGGCCGCGTCCGCTCCTCGTAGGAGGATGTCGTCCAACGAAGCGATGACGTCCACGACCGAGCGCGGAGTGGACTGCCCGGCGAGACGTTTCGCCTTCGCACGGACGTTGTTGGGCGTGGGGCCCGCATCGATCACGGAGTGGTTCCAGAGCCGGCTGTGGTGAGCGCACCGGTTGCGCAGGTAGACGAGTGCGCGGACCCGGTAGGCGAAACCGGCTCGGGCGACTCCCAGACCGGACGCGACGTCCCCCGCAAGCGATCCTCGTGCCCCTCGCTCGATGCATCTCGACAGAGTTCCGAAGGACCAGGCCTCGACGGCCGACCACACCGGTAGCTCGCCGAAGGCGGCCGCGCCCCTGCCGCCGGGGAGCTCCGTGAATCGGAGGACATGCCGTTCCCTGCTGCGCTCGATGTCGCGGAGGCACGAATCGACTGTCGACTCCGCGTTCGGAGACTCGGAGTAGAAGCTCTTCTCGAGATAGCACTCGTACGGGCCGTGCTCACGAGCGATGACATGAGCCGTACGGCTGCGGAGAAGGATCTCGGCACGGGCCAGTCGAGCACGCAGGCTCTGCCGCAGCGCTTCATCTGCGTCGCAGACCGCTCGGACGTCCTCGAACGAGACTCCGTCCGCGAACGAGTCGTCCCCGTCGTGCGGAGCCCGCTGGAAGTAGCGGGCGTACCCGGAGAAGCGGTAGTGGTTCTGCGCGGCCAGGTAGCTCGTGCAGGCCTCCCCGTCGGCGATGCCGAGCCCGCGGTCACGGAGGAGCTGGACCTGCTGCTTCCACGACAGGCTCGGTTTCCGTGCCATCGCAGTACCTCGGTGCCGAAGAAAAAGGCCCCTCCCATGTGAGCATCGCGGAGAGGCTTGGGAGGGGGTCGATCGGATCGAATCTACCAGGCGTCCCTCAGCCGTGGTCCCTGCGGCGCCACTCGACCAGCAGGTGGAACGAGTGCTGATCGGACCATCGCCGCAGGACGGAGAGGGCCGACCGCTGCGGCGCCGAACGCTGCGGGTCTTCGAAGGTGCGGGGCGGGCGAGTACTCTCGGGAGCCTCATGGCACGCGACAACGAACCGACCGTCACCCTCACCGATCCGCTCGAGGAGCGCCTGCGCGCGCAGGTCGCCCGCGAGGGGGAGCGCAACGTCGCTCTGCGATCCGCGGCCCTGCTCACCGGCGGGTACGAGGGCGAGTCCTTCCTCCTCACCGTGGGCGGCGAGCACGCCGACGGGATCCTCAAGGGAGCGCCCTCCCTCTACTGGCCCGAGCTCTGGGGCGCCCGCGCGCTCCTCTACGTCTGGGACGACGACGCCGCCGACGCGGTGACCGCCGGACTCGCGAACCCCTCCTGGCGCGTCCGCGAGATGTGCGCCCGCGTCTGCGCCGAGCGCGTGCTGGGCGGGCAGAAGAAGCTGTCCCGCCTGACCACCGATGAGCACCCCCGGGTCCGCGCGGCCGGAGCGCGCGCTCTCGTGGCGGCCGCTCTGGCGGGGATCTCCTCCGGTCGCGACGCGAAGGGCGAGTTCGCGGCGAGCGTCGAGGCCGTCCTGACGGGCATGCTCCGCGACCCGGACCGCGACGTCCGCCGCGCCGCGCAGCAGTCGGCCGACGCGCTGCGGGACGCCCGCTCGGCCTGAGCGGACCGCCCGCCGGCGGTCGAGGCGTCGCGAAGGGCCGCCTCCCGGCTCGGATGACGACCGTTCGTGACGCCTCGGAGCCCCGGGGGCTCAGCCGACCAGGTGCGTCGCGCGCTCGAAGGCGCGCTTCAGCTCGTCGCGCTTGCGAGGCTGGCTCATCGCCCGCTGGCCGGGGCTCCAGGAGTCGATGACCGTCGGGCCGTCGACCAGGTACGGCTCGATGTTCTTCTTCCAGCCGCTGGTCGGCGCGGTCCCGGCGTTGACGACGACCCGCAGGTCGGGGAGCAGCGGCAGGAGCCGGCGCAGCTCCATCGCGCCCTGCCGCACCTCGTCCGCGTCGGGGGCGCCGTCGAGCTGCCACGGCACGATGTTCCAGACCAGGGTGCGGGCGTGCAGTCCGACCTCGTCGCGGAGGGTCCAGGTCGAGGCGGCGGTCGCATCGTCGTTGTCGACCGAGA
Source organism: Rathayibacter sp. AY1E2 (assembly GCF_002932325.1). Lineage (NCBI taxonomy): Bacteria > Bacillati > Actinomycetota > Actinomycetes > Micrococcales > Microbacteriaceae > Rathayibacter > Rathayibacter sp. AY1E2. The sequence goes on along the minus strand of NZ_PSVO01000006.1, from coordinate 122,329 downwards.
CGAAGCCGGAGCCGTCGGGGCCGGCCGACATCGGTCCCGGGGCCTCCAGCACGATGAGCGCACGCGCCTCGACGCCGGCCTCGGCCGGGTCGAAGTCGGGCACCACGGCACCGGGATGCCTGCGCGTGCGCCGGGCGAGGAGCTCCTCGCGGAACGCCCGGAGGGGCTGCACCGAGGGCTCGTCCTCGAGCAGGGCCCGGCGCTCGTCGAGGGCGGAGCGGTCGCGGAAGCCGTAAGGCTCGGTCAGGAACACCCTCCGAGGCTAGTCGCGATCCGCCCAGCCGCGGGAGGCGGGCCTGCGGGCGCCCTCCTGGGTGACCCCGGCAGGGCCTGGCTCGCGCCGCCCCCGGCTCCTACGGTCTGACTGCAGTCGAGAATCTGGACCGGAGGGGGTCACCGTGTCGGACGAGCCGTCAGTGAGCATCGGGGTTCCGTACGTCGAAGGGGGGTCGTCGCCGCAGGTGCTGGACGTGTACAGCAGGTCGGTGTCCCCGGCCGAGGACGCCGCTCGGCCGGCCGTCGTGCTGATCCACGGCGGCGGGTGGTTCCGGGGCGACAAGAGCAAGGAGCGGGCGCTCGCGACGATGCTGGTCGACGCCGGCTACCTCGTGTTCGCGGCGGACTACCGCGAGGCTCCGGACTCGGTCTTCCCGGCCAGCAGGGACGACGTGCTCGCCGCGGAGCGGTGGGCGGTCGCGTCCGAGTGGGCGTTCGACCGGAGCAGGCTGGCGTTCTTCGGCGGATCGGCGGGCGGGAACCTGGTCGTGGAGGCCGCGATCGCCACCGGCCGGCCCGCCGTCAGCTGGTCGGGGATGTTCGACCTCCTCGGCATCGTCGAGGCGACCGACGACCTCCCGGCCACGCCGACGACGCAGGACCTCGACGCCATGAAGAGCGCCGACATCAACCAGACCGGCCGGAACGACGCCTTCCTGCGCTGGACGATCCTCAACGAGGTCGGGGGCGACCGCGGGCTGCTCACCGCCGCCTCCACGACGCGCCACGCCTCCTCGGACGGCGGGCCGGTGTTCCTGGCCAACTCGCTCGGCGAGTTCGTCCCCGTGAGCGACGCGCAGGCCATGCAGGGGGCGCTCTCCGCGGTCGGAGTCGCCAGCACGCTGCAGCTGATCCCGGGCACCCGTCACGCCGAGGGGTACACGGAGGCGGCCATCGGCCCCTCGCTCGCCTTCCTCCGCGACGCCCTCCCGCTGGCCCGAGCATGACGACGACGGAGTTCGCCGGAGTCGGAAACGTCTTCTACTTCGTCGACGACCTCGACGCCGCTGTCGCCTGGTACTCGGCGAGGCTCGGGCGCGAGCCCGTCGTCCGCGGCGGGGCGCTCGTGGCCTACGACCTGGACGGCACCCGCCTGACGCTGCACGAGCGGGACGAGCTGAACCGGCCCGGACCCGACGGCACGAGCCCGTACTGGACGGTCCCCGACGTCGACGCCGTCGTCGCCGACTGGACGGCGAACGGCGCCGTCGCCCACCGCGGTCCGAAGACGGTGTTCACGGGGGAGCGGCTGTGCCAGCTGCTGGACCCGTTCGGCAACCTCTTCTCGGTGCGGCAGGCCGTGCCCCGTGACTGAGGACGTCGCTCCGGCTCCCGCTCCCGCCGCCCCGGCGCAGACGTCCGCGCCGGCGCAGCCGTCGGCCTGGGCGCCCATGGCGATCACCGCCTTCCGGGTGCTGTGGTTCGCCCAGCTGGGCAGCAACATCGGCACCTGGATGCAGACCGTCGGAGCCCAGTGGTACCTGGTCGAGGCGGCCGCGGGCGCGGCGGTCGTCGCGCTGGTGCAGACGGCGAGCCTGGCGCCCTCGATCCTCGTCGCCCTCCCCGCGGGCGTGCTGGCCGACTCGCTCGACCGGCGGCGGCTGCTCATCTGGGGGTCGTCGGCCAGCGCGCTGCTGGCGGCCGCTCTGACGGTCGTGGCGGCGGTCGGCGCGCTGACGCCGTGGACGATCCTGGCCTTCACCTTCCTCCTCGGCATCACCTCCACCCTGACCTCGCCGGCCTGGCAGGCGATCCAGCCGGAGCTCGTGCCCCGGAACCTGATCGCGGCGTCGTCGGCCCTCGGCGGCGTGACCGTGAACGGCGCCCGCGCGGTCGGCCCGGCCCTGGCGGGAGTCGTCCTCTCGGCGTTCGGCGCTCCGGTGGTCTTCGGCATCAACGCCCTGAGCTTCATCGGCGCCGTGCTCGCCCTGCTCTGGTGGAAGCGGCCGGCGCAGACCGGCCTCGACGACCGCGAGCAGTTCGGCGCCGCGCTGAAGGGAGGGATCCGGTACGTCGCCTCCGCGCACCTCGTCCGCCGGATCCTCCTCCGCTCCGCGCTCTTCGCCCTGCCCGCCAGTGCGCTCTGGGCGCTGCTGCCGCTCACCGCGAAGCGCCTCCAGCTCGACTCCAGCGGCTACGGCTTCCTCCTCGGGGCCCTCGGTGCCGGTGCCGTGCTCGGCGTCTTCGCCCTGCCGCTCGCCCGCCGGAAGCTCTCGGACGACGACGTCATCGGGGCGAGCGCCGTGCTGTTCGCGGCGGGGACTCTCGCGGCGGCCTTCCTGCCCCTCGTTCCGGCCCTGCTGCTGCTGGTCCTCGCGGGGCTGGCCTGGATCGGCACCCTCACCGTGCTGAACGCGGCACTGCAGCTCACACTGCCGCAGTGGGTGCGGTCCCGCGGAGCCTCGATCTACATCCTGGTCTTCATGGGGACCATGGCGGTCGGCTCGATCGGCTGGGGCCTGGCCGCGCAGGTGCTCGGCACCGCGCCCGCGTACGCCGCGGCGGCCGCTCTGCTCCTCCTCGTGGCGGCCAGCGTGCGGGTGCTGCCCCTGCTGCCGGGGACGGGAACCGTCGACCGCAGCATCTCGATGTCGTGGCCCACGCCCACGCTGGTGTTCGAGCCGGAGCCGACGGACGGGCCGGTGATGGTGCAAATCTCGTGGACGGTCCGCCCCGACTCCCTCGCGGACTTCCGATCGGCCATGCGGCTGCTGGAGAGCTCCCGCCGCCGGACCGGCGCCTCGCGCTGGGCGCTCTACCGGAGCGGGGAGGAGGCCGACGTGCAGCTAGAGACGTTCATGGTGCCCTCGTGGGGCGAGTTCCGGCGGCAGGAGACCCAGCGGCTCACCGGCCGCGACCGCGAGATCCGCGCGGCGGCGCTGACCCACGCCGACGGCGATCCCGTCGAGCGGCACTTCTTCCCGAGCACGACGCCCTCCTCCTGAGAGAGGGAGCGGCGGCGAGCCGTCCCCGTGATCGTCGAGACGGCCGGCGTGCGAGCGGTGTCTCGGCGGATGTCTCGCCCCGCGTCCCGGGCGCGAGGGCGGAGGTGCGCTGCGGTCAGCCGCCGACGGTGGAGCCGAAGCCGGACTTGCCGGAGGAGCCGAAGCCGCCGGAGAGGGTCGCCTTCGAGCCGACGGTCGAGCCGGCCGGCGCGCGCTGCACGACGTCGGGCTGGGTCGCTCCGCGGGCCGCGAAGCCGCCGGACGCGACGGGCGCCCAGCTGGTCGCCCGCGTCGAGTTCCAGCGCGAGGACGCGAAGATCAGCGGGCCGAGCCAGAAGCCGCCGGCGTAGTGCCCGCGGTACTCGTCGGTCGCCTCGCACAGCTGCTCGGGGTCGTCGCCGACCTCCTCGCCCTGCGCCTGGAGCTGGGCGATCTGCTCCCGCACGTCGGCGAGGCAGTCCTCGCGGCTCGCGTAGACGGGGCGCTCGGCGTTCTCGGGGATGACGTAGTCCTGGCCGTCGGCTCCCGTGGCGACGACGCCGTCGGTCGAGGGGCCGCCGTTCGCGAGGGCGACGGCGAGGCCGACCGCGCCGACCGCGACCGCGCCGCCGATGAGCAGGCCGCGGCGGTTCTTCGCGATGCCGCTGATGCCGACGCTCCGGGAGCGGTGGGGAGCGGTGCGGGTGGAGCCGTCGCCGCGGCCGGTGCCGCCGCTCGAGCCGCCGCCCGGCGTGCCGGAGCCCGCCCCGGGCTCGCGGCTGCCCCAGTCGTTCCCGGAGCTCGGCGTCCCCGAATCGCCGGGGGTGCGGTCGTCGTCCGTCATCGGATCTCCTCGTCCTGCGGGCGGGCCGCGCGGGTGTCCTGCGGCCGGTCGTGCTCGGGGGCGCCGTACTCGGGCGCGGGGGTGCCGGGCGCGGGAGCGCCGTAGGCGGGGGCGGCGCCGTGCCCGGGGCGGGAGGCGGCCGACGCGGCGTCCGCGTCCGTCGCGGCCCCGTCGCTCCGTCCGCCCTCGATGTAGTGGGGGACGAACTCCGCCAGGTCGCCGGTGATCAGGCCGCTCGTCTCGCGCACGTCGATGCCGGCCGGGGTCTCGCCGACGATCCAGCTGCCGATGACGACGGTCTTCCCGTCGACCCGGGCCAGTTCGGCGCGCTCCTGGTGGATGAAGCCCTCGGCGCCGTAGCTCCCGCCGTTCTCGGCAACGACCGAGCCGTCGGCGTCGAGGACCGTCACGTTGGCGCCCTCCCGGCCCAGGCGCGGCTTGCGCACCTGCGCGGTGCCGGGCAGCGGATGCACGGAGGCGGGCAGCAGGTTCGGGTGGCCGCGGAACATCTCCCACAGCACCACCAGCAGCTGCTTGTTGCTGAGCAGGAGCTTCCACGCCGGCTCGACCCAGCGGGTGCGCTCGCGCCGGTCGAGGAGGAGGCCGCCGAACTGCTCGCCGAGCATCCATTCCCACGGGTACAGCTTGAAGACGTGGCGGATCGGCTCGCCGTCGCCGTCGAGGAAGCCGGCGCCGTCGAGCTCGTAGCGGATGTCCTCGACGAAGATCAGCTTGGGGTCGAAGCCGGCCTGCGCCGCGGTCTCGGCCATGTAGGCGACGGTGTCGGCGTCCTCGACGATCATCTCGCCGTCTCCGGAGTCGTGCAGCGACGCGAGGTGCAGCCGGGCGCCCTCGTCGAGGCTCCAGCGCTCGAGGCGGAGGTGGCGCCACTGTTCGACGAGCTGCTCGTGCAGGCTGTTGAACTGGTCGGCGTCGGGCCCCTTCGTCTCGACGAGCCACTGCCACTGGGCCGCGGCCGTCTCGACCAGCGAGGTCGGGGTGTCGGCGTTGAACTCGAGCAGCTTCACCGCGCCCGCGCCGTCGTAGGCGAGGTCGAAGCGGCCGTAGACCGTGGGGTCGTCCTCGTCCCACGAGGTGCGCACCAGGTCGTGGAAGCGGGGCGGGATGCCGAACTCGGCGAAGCGGCCCTTCCGCACCACGAGCTCGCACGCCTCCATGCAGAGGTCGAAGAGCTCCGAGGTCGTGCGCTCGAGCAGGTCGATCTCGGCGGGCTCGAAGGAGTACGCCGCGGACTCGTTCCAGTAGGGGCGGCCGCCCTCGGAGGGGAGGTCGTAGAAGCTGAAGCCGATCTCGTCGCAGCGGGCTCGCCAGTCCGGTCGCGGAGTAAGGGTGTGTCTGCGCATGATGTCCGGCAAGTGTAGGTCGGGCGTCCGCGTGAGGGCAGGGGGTGGCGCCGTCCTCCGCGCTAGCCTCGACGGGAGCGAAAGGCCGTGCCATGACCGCACCCCTCCCGCTCGCGGGCGTCCGCGTCCTCGAGCTCGGCAACTTCATCGCGGCGCCCACCGCGGGCCGGCTGCTCGCCGACTTCGGCGCCGAGGTGATCAAGGTGGAGCGGCCGGGCACGGGGGACGAGCTGCGCCGCTGGCGGCTGCACGAGGGGTCCGAGACCTCGCTCCTCTTCCACACGATCAACCGCAACAAGCGCTCGATCGCGCTCGACCTGCGCACGGACGAGGGGCGCGACGCCGTCCGCCGCCTGGTCGCCGAGTGCGACGTGGTGCTCGAGAACTTCCGTCCCGGCACGCTCGAGCGCTGGGGGATCGGGCCGGACGTGCTCGACGAGGCCCGGCCCGGCATCGTGATCGGCCGCATCTCCGCCTTCGGGCAGACCGGCCCGCTGTCGGCCCGGCCCGGGTTCGCGGCGGTCGCGGAGGCGATGGGCGGGTTCCGCGAGCTGGTCGGCGACCCGGACCGGCCGCCCGTGCGCGTCGGCGTCTCGATCGGCGACTCGATCGCCGGGCTGTACGCGGGCTACGGAGTGATGATGGCGCTGTTCCAGCGCGAGACCCGCCGCTCCGCCGGGCTGGATCCGGCACCGCTGGCGGAGCGGGTCGTCGACGTGGCGCTGCACGAGGCGATGTTCTCGATGACGGAGTCGCTGATCCCCGACTTCCAGGCGCACGGCATCGTCCGGGAGCGGGTCGGCGGGCGGATGGAGGGCATCGCCCCGACCAACGCCTACACCTGCGCCGACGGGGCGAGCATCGTGATCGCGGGGAACGCGGACGCGATCTTCCAGCGGCTGATGGCGGTGATCGGCCGCGCCGACCTGGGCGAGGACCCGGCGCTCGCCTCGAACGAGCAGCGCTGGGCCCGGCGCGACGAGCTGGACGCGGTGATCGGCGCGTGGACGGCGGGCCGCACCGCCGCCGAGGCGCTCGCGGTCCTCGACGACGAGGGCGTCCCCTCCGGCCCGATCTACACGGCCGCCGACATCAGCGCGAGCGAGCAGTACGCGGCGCGCGACATGATCCAGGCCTTCGACGTCGAGGACGCCGGCGGCACCCTGCGCGGCGTGGGCTTCCCGGGGATCGTGCCGGTGCTCGGCGGCCGCTCCCTCCCCATCCGCTCGCTCGCGCCCGACCTGGGCCAGGACACCGAGGAGGTGCTGGGGATGCTCCGGCGCACCGGTCCCGCTGCTCCCTCCGCCGGCGGGGCTGCTGCTGCAGCTCCGGCCGCTGCTGCTGCTCCCTCCGCCGCCGCTGCCGAGGAGACCGGCCGGTGACCGCGCTCGCCTCCGCGCGCCTGCGCGACGTCACCCTCCGCGACGGCCTGCAGCTCACCGGCAAGCTCCTGACGACCGAGCGCAAGGTCGACCTCGCGCGCACGCTGCTCGCCGCGGGAGTGCCCGAGCTCGAGATCGGCTCGCTCGCGCGCGGCGACCTCGTCCCTCCGATGGCCGACACCCTCGACGTGATCGCCGCGCTCACTCCCGAGGAGCTGGAGCGGTGCTGGGTGTGGGTCGCGACTCCGCGCCACGTCGAGCGTGCGGCCGCCGCGGGGGCGCGCCGCTTCCAGTACTGCTTCTCGGCGTCCGACTCGCACAACCTCGCCAACGTCGGCAGGCCGACCGAGGCGAGCCTGGCCGCGATGCCGGAGGCGGTCGAGCTCGCCGAGAGCGTCGGCGGGCGGATCCAGCTGTGCATCGCCACCTCCTTCACCTGCCCGTTCGAGGGCCCGGTCGACCCGGAGCGCGTGCTCGCGATCGCGCGTGACCCGCGAGCGGCGGGAGCGGCCGACGTGGTCGTCTGCGACACGCTCGGTCAGGCGCACGCCGGCCAGGTGGCGTCGCTCGTCTCGCGCGTGGCCGCGGAGACCCCGCCCCGCGAGATCGTGTTCCACGGCCACGACACCTGGGGCTCGGGCGTCGCGAACGCGATCGCCGCCGTGCAGGCCGGGGCCGCGGTGGTCGACGGCGCGCTCGGCGGCCTCGGCGGCTGCCCCTTCGCACCGGGCGCCAGCGGCAACACGGCGACCGAGGACCTCCTGTTCGCCCTGCGCCCCGACTGGTTCACGCCCGGCGCGCTCGCGGTCCTCGTCGGCGAGTCGGAGGCGCTGCTCGCCGAGCTCGGCGAGCCCGGCCGCTCGAAGGCCGCGCAGGGCGCCCGCTCGAACGCTCCCGCCTTCCCCTGGGCGCTCTGAGCGGATCGTCCCCCGCCCGCCGGTCCGAGGCGTCGCGAACGGTCGCCTCCCGCCGCGGAGGACGACCGTTCGCGACGCCTCGACAGCGGCGTGCGGGGTCAGCGCGCGAGCAGTGCGCCGAGGCGTGCGCGCTCGGCGCGGAGGACGTCGACCAGGAGGGACCCCTCGGGCGCGGCGAGCCAGCGCTCCAGGGCGAGGTCGAAGAGGGCGGAGGCCGCGAGGGCGGCGAGGGCCGCGTCCTCCGGCGCGACTCCGGCGTCGACGAGGGCGGCGCGCATGCTCTCGGCGAGGGCGGCCGACTTCAGGAGCTCGCGCTCACGCAGCTGCGGCTCGGAGCGCACAACGGCACGGCGGGCGGAAATCTGAGCGCGCCAGGTCTGGAGGTCGCCCGAGGCGGCCGCCTCGAGGCCGTGCATCACGAGGTCCATCGGCGCGAGGCCGGCGGGGGCGCCGGCGAGCAGGCGGCCGACGATCTCGGGGAACTCGCGCTCGCGGAGGAAGAGGACGTCGCGCTTGTCCGCGAAGTGGCGGAAGAAGGTGCGGGTGGTGAGCCCGGCGCGCTCTGCGATCGCGGGGACGGTGGTGCCCGCGTAGCCGTGCTCGGCGAAGAGCTCCATCGCCGCCTGCTCGAGGCGGAGGGCGGCATCGGGGGCCCAGCGTGACATCCGCCCAGGATAGCTGACGACACGACGTGTCATCAGGAGTAGTGTGACGACACGTCCTGCCATCACTTCCGACTGGAGCCGCCCGTGCCCGAGAACGCCGCCGCCCTGCTGACCGCCCCTCGGGCCGACCTCGTCGTCCGCCCCGCTCCGATGCCCGTCCCCAGTCCGGGGGAGGTCCTGCTGCGCAACCGCGCCCTGGCCGTGAATCCGGTCGACGAGATGAAGCAGTGGACGGGCGATCTGACGTTCCGGTGGGTGCCGTACCCGGCGGTGCTCGGGGAGGACGTGGCGGGAGTGGTCGAGGCGGTCGGCCCTGGAGTGACGCGCTTCGCCGTCGGCGACCGGGTCGTCGCGTACGCGGTCGGGATGGAGCGCGGGCGGCGGAACCGCGACGAGGGCGCCTTCCAGGAGTACACGGTCGTGCGCGAGGACCTGGCGGCGCCGATCCCCGACCGGCTGGGCTTCGAGGAGGCGGCGGTGCTGCCGCTCGCGGTCTCGACGGCGGCGACGGCGCTGTTCCAGCGGGACCACCTCGCCCTGCCGCACCCGAGCGTCGCGGTCCGGCCGACGGGCAGGACGGTCGTGGTCTGGGGCGGGACGACGAGCGTGGGGAGCAACGCGATCCAGCTCGCCGTCGCCTCCGGGCACCGCGTCGCGACGACCGCGTCGCCTCGCAACCACGAGCGGATGCGCGAGCTGGGCGCCGAGATCGTGCTCGACTACCGCAGCCCCACCGTCGTCGCCGACCTGGTGGCGGCGCTCGCGGGCCACGAGGTCGCGGGGGTGCTCGCGATCGGGACGGGCTCCGGTGCTCCGTCGGTGGCGGTGGCCGCAGCCACCGGAGCGCGACGCGTCGCCCTGGCCAGCCCCTCCGTCTCGTTCGGCTCGCTCCCGCGCCGGCGCGGTGTCAGCGCCGCCTTCGTGCGGACGATGCTGCGCGTGGTCGGCGGCACCGCGGCGCTGCAGATCGCGGCCCGGCGCCGCGGCATCCGCGCCCGCTTCGTCTGGGGCGGCTCGCTGATGACGAACGAGGTGGGGCCGATGCTGTGGCGCGACCACCTGCCGGCGGCGCTCGCCGAGGGCCGTCACGTCTGCGCCCCGGCGCCCGAGGTGGTGGGTGAGGGGCTCGCCGCGCTGCAGCCCGCCCTCGACCGGCTGCACGAGGGTGTGTCGGCGGTGAAGCTGGTCGTCCGCCTCTGAGGGCGGGCTCCGGGAGGCCGGGCTCCGACCGGCCCCGTGCGGAGGGATCGAGCGGGGTCCGGCCCCGAGCGACCAGCCCGGGGATCCGGCCGGGTTCCTCCGGTCCGCCGCCGCCCGCCGCAGCCGCTCCGCCCGAGCCGTGCCGCCGAGTGGCCGCAGCGCCGGAGCCTCGGTATCGTGGCGCGCTCCGACGCGACCCGAGGAGATCCCGTGATCCGCCGCACCGCCCCCGGAGCCGCCGCGCTCCTCCTGCTCGCCCTGACCGGCTGCTCCGCCGGGTCGTCGTCCGCGTCGTCCCCGTCCGCCACTCCGGAGCCCGTCGGCGGCCTCGGGGTCGCCGTCTCGGCGCTCTGCGAGCCCGGCTCCGATCCGCAGTGCGTCCCGGTCGGCGGGCAGGACGTCCTCGTCGATCCCGAGGACTTCACCCGCGCGGGCGTCGCCGCGGTCGAGGCCGATCCGAGCACGGGGGTCGTCGACGTCCGGTTCGACGAGGCGGGCGCCGCCCTCCTGCGCCGCGGCTCGCAGGCGGCCATCGACGAGGGGGCCGACGCCCGGCTCCTCCTCCGCGTGGGCGACCGGGTCGAGTCTGCGCTCTCCGTCATGCAGCCGATCGAGGGCGACACCGTGCAGACCGTTCCCGCGGAGGGCGACGCGCAGGGGCTGGTCGACCGGATCCTCGCCGGCTGACGCCCGCCTAGGATCGGCGCATGGCGAAGGGTTTCCGCACGGAGCGCGCGCAGGCGCTCCTCCTCGCGCAGCCCTGGGCGCTCTCGCTGGTGAGCGCCGTCTTCGTGGCGGGGATGCTCTGGCTGGCGGCGGACGCGGGCTGGGATCTCGGCGCGGTCGTCGGCGGCGGACGCCGGCACGCGCCGCTGTGGCTGGTGCTCCTGCTCGGCCTGCCGCTGTTCGGCGCCGGAGTGGTGCTCGGCGCGGTCCGGCAGGTGCGGCTCCTGCGGCGGCCGGCGGCGCCGCCCGTCCCGAGTCCGGAGGCGGAGCGGCTGCGGCGCGAGGGCCCGGGCTGGCTCAGCCGGCGCGAGGACGAGCGAGCGGCGCAGGGCGGGACCGGGAGCGCGCAGGGCGGCACCGGCGGCACACCGGACGTGATCGGCAGCGCTCCCGACGGCACGGACGACCCGCGCGACGAGGCCCGCTGACCGCGCCTCAGAGGTGCAGCATCCCCCAGTCGATGATCACGGCCAGCGCCGTGTAGGCCGCGGCCACTGCTCCGACCGCCTTGCCCGCGCGGTCGAGGTCGGCCTGCGGGTCCGGACCGGCGTCGGCGACGACCCGGAGCAGCGCTCCGACCAGCGCGATCAGCGTGATCGCCAGGATCCAGACCTTGAGCGACGCGTGCGGATCGACATGCGCGAGCGTCAGCGCGACGACCGGCACCGCCACCACGAGCACCGACGCCAGCACCAGGAGGCAGCCGCGCCGGGTGAGGCCGGTCGGCCCGAAGGAGCCGCCGCGCATCCAGGCGCGCACGCGCTGCCTCCGCGAGGCGGGCGGACCGCCGGCGGAGTCCGCGTCGGTCGAGGGCCCCCAGTCCTGCGCGGTCGTCATCGCGCGGTGCCGGAGCGGTCGGGAGTCGGGCTGGGCCGCATCGGGTCCTCCAGGGGACGAGGGGGCGCGTCGGACGGTGGTGCCGACCCCTCAGTCTCGGGAGCGCGTCCAGCAGCGGCAAGCGCCTCTACCGGACATGTCCGGAAGAGGACGCTCAGGCCCGTCCCTGCAGGATCAGATTCCAGTACACCCACGGCAGGACGCGGCGGTCGGCGAGGTAGGTGAGGCGCCGCTCCTTCGCCAGACCCGTCCAGAAGGGGACGGTCGGCTTCGGGCGGTAGCGGTCGTCGAACTCGGCGAACACCACGCTCGAGCGCGAGACCACGAAGGGGCAGACGGAGTAGCCGTTGTACACGCGGGGGAGCGGGCGGCCCTTCTGCGCGGCGACGAGGTTCTTCGCGAGCGTGGTGGTCTGCTGGCGCAGCGCTCCTCCGGACTTCGAGTTGACCGTGGCCGCCGCGTCGCCGAGCGCCCAGACGTCGGGGAACCGTGGGTGCCGCAGGGTCAGCGGGTCGACCTCGACGAAGCCGCCCTCGTCGCCCTCGGCGGCCAGTCCGGTGCCGGCCAGCCAGTCGGGGGCCGACTGCGGGGGCACGGCGTGCAGCACGTCGTACGACAGCGTCTCGCGCGGGCCGTCGGTCGAGCGCCGCGCGCGGTCGGGGCCGGGGAGGGCGGTCGCGCGCTCGTCGACGGCGAGGACGACCCGCCGCTCGGCCGCGTCGACCTCGACCAGCTCGCGGCCGTAGCGGACCTCGATCCCGTACTCCGCCACCTTCCGCTCGAGCTCGGAGTCGATCAGCGGCATCCCGAACAGGGTGGGGGTCGGCACGACGAGCACAACGCGGATGCGGTCGAGGACGCCGGTCGCGCGCCAGTAGTCGCAGGCGAGGTACATCGGCTTCTGCGAGGCGCCGGAGCAGGTGCCGGGGCCGCCGGGCTGCGTGAAGACGACGGTGCCGGAGCGGACCTCGCGGAGCACCTGCGACGCCTTGCGGGCGTACTCGTACTCGTAGTTGGACACTCCGAACGGCGAGTCCATCGCCTCCTGGAGCCCGGGGACCGCGGCCCAGTCCTTCTGGATCCCGGGGCAGACGACGAGCTGCCCGTAGCCGACGGTGCGGCCGGAGAGGAGGGTGACCGTGTGCGCGACCGGGTCGAGCGTCTCGACGCGGTCCTGGATCCAGACGACCCCCTTCGGTGTCACCGAGCCCTGGGGCCGGGTCGCCGCGGAGGCGGGTGCTGTGCCGCCCGCGACGTGGGAGAGCATCGGCTGGTAGACGTGGGTCGACCGGGGCTCGATCACCGCGACGTCGTCCACTCCGGAGCGCCGCAGGCGTCCCGCGGTCGAGAGTCCGGCGTTGCCGCCGCCGATGATGAGGACGTCGTGGCGGGCCGCGCCGGGATCGGTCATGGCCTCACCCTAGGCGCGCGCCGGGGCGAGCGGACGGGCTTGCGCAGACCCGCGGAAGGGGGGTGCGCTCGGAGTGCCCCGGGACGGTGATCCCGCACGGCCGCCCGGCTCGCGTCAGGCCGCCTCGAGCGCCTGGATCGCGGTCCTCGCGGTCGCGCAGGGGTAGGAGTCGTACCCGTCGTGGGCGTCGAAGGCGCGGCACTCGGCGCAGCGCAGCCGCACTCCGGCGCCGCCCTCGAGGACGCGCTCGGGGCGGTGCCCGTGCAGGATGACGGCGAGGCTCGCGACGAGGGGGTCGCTGCTCACCAGCGCGCTCCGCAGCGCCTCCGACCGGCGGCGGAGGTAGTCGTCCGCCACGGCGTCGATCGACTGCTCGGGGAGGTCCGGCTCGGGCCAGGAGGCGGGCCGCTCGACGGGCAGGTCGAGCTCGTCGAAGCCCATCGACCAGTCCGGGAACCGGCGCTGCTCGTGCACGCTGGTCCAGACGGTGACCACTCCCTCGTGCCGCGGGTCGGCGAGGATCCGCGCGTAGAGCGAGCGCACGTCGGACTCCTCGCCCTCGAGCAGCTGCATCACGCGGCGGCCGCGGAAGACGAGCATCCCCGAGACGCCGTGCTCGACGTTGTTGCGGCGGCTCGTCTCGAGCAGCCGGCGGATCTCCCCCGAGCCCAGGTCGCGGTCGAGGGTGCTGACGTAGACGACGGTGAAGACGAGGGAGTCGCGCCGCGGCGAGTGCTCGACGAGGTGGAGCGCGGCGGGGGAGCGGGCGCCGGTCTCGGGGTCCATCAGGGCCGCGACCTCCGGGAACTCGAGCCAGATCAGGTCCTCCGGAGCGCTCGGCTCCACGGCGGTGACCGCCGGGACCGCGTCCAGCCACTGCGTCCGCTGGCGGAGGTCGGCGGCGACGGCCTTCTCGTCGAGCCCGGGCAGGAGGCCTGCGGCGCCGGAGACGAAGAGGCTCGTCGCGGAGTTGAGCAGCAGCGTCACGACCGTCGCGTGGCCGTCGCCGCCGAGCACGGGGAGCTCGACACTGTCGGTGCGGCCGTGGGCGGCGAGCCCGGAGGCGTAGGAGACGAGTGCGTCGGCGACCGCGTCCCCCACCTGGAAGGTCGCGCCGGCGTACTGGATCTGCTTCACAGCCCTACGATGCGCCTGCGGCGGATCCACGGGTAGGGGTACCGGTGCCGGGTGGAGCGTGCAGGGGTCGCGGCTACTCCCGCCCGAGGAGCACGGAGCGGCGGGACCGCGCCCAGTCGGCCGTCGAGCGGGCCGGCGTCCCCGTGATCCGCTCGACCTCGTCGGTGAGCACGTCGACGCCGTCCAGGCCGCGGCGGGCGACGACTCCGAACTGCCGGCGGAGCCCCTCCGCCTGCCACGCGGACATGCCGGTGAGGCGCAGGACCCCGGCGAACACGCGGCTGGGCAGGTGCAGGTAGCGGACGCGCCGCCCCAGGCCCGCGGTCAGCTCGCGGGCGGCGCCGGGTCCGTCGAGCAGGGCCGGTCCGGTGAGGACGGGCTCGGCGCCGGTGTGCCCTCCCGCCTCGAGGACGCGCGCGGCGACCCGGGCGATGTCGGCGGTGTCGATCCACGGGATGACGCCGCGCCCCATCGTCTGCGGGAGCAGACCGCGCGAGATCGCGGGCGCCGAGGGCTCGAGGTTCGTCAGGAAGCCCGAGGCGTGGAGGATCGTCGCGGGCAGCCCGGAGGCGCGCACCCGCTCGTCGGTCCGCCAGATCGCGCGGCCCCAGGGGAGCGGCGAGTGCTCGGCCGCGTCGCCGCCGCTGAGCTGCACGAGCGCGCGGACGCCCGCCTCCTGGGCGGCGCGGACGGCGGTGGCGCCGTGCTCGGCCTGGCGCGGGGTGGCGGCGGTGACCAGGAAGAGCTGGTCGGCGCCCCGGAGGGCGGCGGTCAGTGCGGCCCCGTCGCCGAGGTCGGCGATCCGCGCGTCGAGGCCGCGGGCCGCGAGGGCCGCCGCCTGCTCCGGCCGGCGGACGATCGCCCGGACGGGCGCGCCGGCCGCCACGAGCCGCTCGAAGGTCTTTCCGCCGACGTCGCCGGTGACTCCGGTGATAGCGATCACGTCGCTCATGATTCCTCCTCGGTATCAACTAACTGATACTCGAAGACTACGCCGGTACGCTCGGTCCATGTCCTCGGAGTTCTCCCTGACCCGCGACGACGTCGACGCGATCGCCGCCTGGACGGTCATCCGCGCCGCCCGCGACCTGGCGAGGCGGGTCGGCGACGCGCTCGCGCCGGTCGGGCTCAGCCCGGTCGAGTTCGGCGTGCTGGCGCAGCTCTCGGCGGCCGACGGGCTGACGCAGGCCGACCTCGCCCGCGCCGTCGGCGTCCGCCCGCAGAGCATGACCGCCCTGGTCGCCGGGCTGGCGGAGCGGGGCCTGCTCGACCGGGGCGCCGAGCGCGGCCGCGGCCGTCACTCCCGGATCGCCCTGACCCCGGCGGGGCGCGACCTCCTCGCGGCCGCCTACCCGCTCGTGCGGGCCGGCAACGCGTGGTTCGGCGGCGAGGAGCGCGCCGACGCCGTCGCGACCGCGCTGCGCCCGCTGCTCGGCGGGCAGCCGGGCCCGGGGCACGAGGTCCCCTGAGCGGACGGGGCGGTGAGGCTCGGCAGCGGGAGAGACGGCTCCTCCTCCGAGCGCTCGTGCACACCCGGCCCCCTCGCGGGTGCCACCGGTACCCTGGTCCGGTGCCCCTGACCCTCCCTCCGCTGAGCCGCGCCCGCGCGCGCGCCGCCGCGGCGTACCCGACCCGGCTGCTGCTGACCAAGCGCGCCTCGGGCACGAACGGATGGCTCAGCTCGTGGGGGACGAACGCGCACGGCGAGATCGCCGGCTGCCCGCCGCCGCGCGGCTGACCCGCGACCGCCCCTCCTCCGGAGCCCGCGGCCGCGTTCCCGCGCTCACCCACCCCTCCGGACGGAACCCCTCATGCCGCACCAGCCCCTGCCCGCCGATCAGGCCCCCCACTCGATCTGGCGGGGACTCCGCCAGACCCTCCAGAAGGACACGGTCGGCGGAGCGTTCCTGCTCACCGCGACCCTCCTCGCCCTGATCGTCGCCAACAGCCCCGCGTCCGCGCTCTACACCGCGGTCCGCGACTTCCGCTTCGGCCCCGAGGCCCTGCACCTCGAGCTGAGCGTCGGGTCGTGGGCGGCCGACGGCCTGCTCGCGATCTTCTTCTTCGTCGTCGGGCTCGAGCTCAAGGAGGAGTTCGTCGCCGGCAAGCTCCGCGACCCCAAGACGGCGCTCGTGCCGATCGTCGCGGCCGTCGGCGGCGTGGCCGTCCCCGCCCTGATCTTCACCGCGGTGAACCTGCCCCGCGGAGGAGCCGCGCTGGACGGCTGGGCGATCCCCGCCGCCACCGACATCGCCTTCGCCGTCGCGGTGATCGCCGTGGTCGGCCGCTTCCTCCCGCCGGCGCTGCGGACGTTCCTCCTCACGCTCGCCGTGGTGGACGACCTCATCGCGATCACGATCATCGCCGTCTTCTACACCGCCGGCATCGACGTGCTGATGCTCCTGCTCGCGCTGGTGCCGCTGGCGGTCTTCGCGGTCTGCGTGCAGCGCGGCGTGCGCGCCTGGTGGGTGCTGATCCCGCTCGGAGTGGCGACGTGGGCGCTCGTGCACGCCTCGGGCATCCACGCCACGGTCGCGGGCGTGCTGCTCGGCTTCACCGTGCCGGTCGTCGCGACGAAGCGCGCCCGAGTGCGGGTGGGGTCGGACGCGGAGGGGCGCCCGGTCTACGACGGCCTCGCCGCGCACTTCGCCGACCGCTGGAGCGTCCTCTCGACCGCGGTCGCGGTGCCGGTCTTCGCGTTCTTCTCGGCCGGAGTGACGGTCGGCGGAGTCGCGGGTCTGGTCGACTCGTTCCAGGACTCGATCGCCGTGGGCATCATCGCAGGCCTCGTGCTCGGCAAGCCGCTCGGCATCGCCGGGAGCACTTTCCTCCTGACCCGGTTCCGCGGCATCGGCCTGGATCCGTCGCTGCGCTGGGTGGACGTGATCGGCATGGCGTTCGTGGCCGGCATCGGATTCACGGTGTCGCTGCTGGTCGGCGAGCTGTCGTTCGGCGCGGGCAGCGAGTCCGACGACCATGTGAAGGTCGGCGTCCTGGCCGGCTCGTTCCTCGCGGCGGTGATCGGAGGCGCGATCCTCTCGGTCCGCAACCGCCACTACCGCCGCCTGCAGGGCTGACGGCCGACGGGATCTCGCGGCGCCTGCTGCCCGGGCGGCTCGATCGGCACGCGCCTCCTGCTGGTCGAGCAGCCGCCGCAGGCGCCCTGTCGAGACCCGCGCGGCTCAGCCGTGCAGGCCGTGGACGACTGCGTGGCCGCGGCCGCGGGAGATGAGCAGGCGGTTCACCGGGGTCGTGACGACGAAGGCCAGGGCCAGGGCGCCGGCGAGCGAGCCCCAGAAGAGGCCGGACGAGAGGCCCGCGTCCATCGCTCCGGGGATCGCGAGCACCACCGTGTTGTCGACGACCTCCATCACGGCGATCGAGACGGTGTCGGCCGCCAGCGCGATGCCGACGGCGGCGCGCCACGTCACTCCGGAGCGGAGCACCCCCCGCAGCGTGAGCGCGTAGCCGAACACGAACGCGAGGACGATCGAGAGGGCGACCGTCGCCAGGGCGGGCAGCCCCAGGGCGGAGCCGATCACCATGCCGAGGACCTCGCCGATCGCGCAGCCGGTCAGGCAGTGCAGGGTCGCGAGGGCGGCGGCGCGCCAGGTGGTCGGGTGGTGGTGGGCGTGGTCGGTCATGGTGTCTCCTCCGGTTCGGTCCAGGGGAGTGAAACATACCCCCGGGGGGTATATTCCCGACCCGGCCGTCCGAGTCTCCTGCGGCTCCGCAGGCCCGCGAGCCGTTCGCCCGGGCGCGCTACCCTCGCCCCGTGCTCCTCCGAGCACCGCCCCTCGACATAAGGAGCCCCGATGGCCGCCCCCACCGTCCTCTTCGTCTGCATCCACAACGCCGGCCGCTCGCAGATGGCCGCCGGCTACCTCCGCGCCCTCTCCGGCGGCGCCGTCGAGGTCCGCTCCGGCGGCTCCGAGCCCGGCGACAGCATCAACCCGATCGCGATCGAGGCGATGGCGGAGGAGGGCATCGACATCTCGCAGGCCGTCCCGCAGCTGATGACCACCGAGCAGGTCCAGGCCTCCGACGTCGTGATCACGATGGGCTGCGGCGACGTCTGCCCCGTCTTCCCGGGCAAGCGCTACGAGGACTGGGACCTCGCCGACCCGAAGGGCCGACCGCTCGAGGAGGTCCGCTCGATCCGCGACGACATCAGGGCCCGTGTGCAGGCGCTCGTCGCGGAGCTGCTGCCCGCCTGAGCCGGTCGATCCCGTCCGGCCGCGTCAGCGTTCGGCGGGAGGCGGGAACGTCCGCCCGACCGGAGGCGAGCCCGCCGGGAGCGCCGCGCGCGCCCGGTGCAGGAAGACGGCGGTCATGACGACCCGGGCGCGGGCCGGCGACGAGTCGAGCGGGCCGATCAGCTCCTCGATCCGCGCGAGCCGGTCGTAGAGGGTCTGCCGGCCGATGCCGAGCGCGGCCGCCGTCGCCGTCTTGCTCCCCCACAGCGACGCGAAGGCCTCGAGGGTGGCGAGCAGCTCGCCGCGCTGGGCGCGCAGGGGCCCGAGCACCTCCTCGACGAGGTCGTCCGCCTCCGGATCGTCCTGCAGGGAGCTCGCGAACCGCTCCAGGCGGTACTGGCGCGAGTCGACGACTCCGCCTGCGGGCGCCCACTCGCGCGCGCCGCGCACCTCCGCCAGCTCCCGCGGCACCCGCTCCTGCCCGCCGAGCCCGCTGCCGACGCAGAGCAGAGCGTCCGAGTCGAGGGCGGCGCCGAGGCGCAGCAGCTCCGCGCGGCCCTCCTCCATCGCGGCGGCGGTGGCGAACGGCAGCAGCGCCAGCAGCTCGGAGCCGACCACGCAGAGCACCGGGCCGGGATCCGCTCCTGCGCCCGTCAGGAGGCGGAGCAGAGCGCGGAGCCGCCGGTCGTCGTGACCGGTGTCGGCCCGGACGCCGAGGTAGCGCTCCCGGGAGCCGGCGCCGAGGCGGCCGAGGAAGGCGTCGATCTGGAGGTCGGCCGCCGGGTCCGCGCGCTCGACAGATGCGATCGCGAAGAGCTGGGCGGTCAGCCGCTCGGTGACCGACGGCGGGCGGTGCCGGAGCACGGCGATCGCGAGGACGTCCGGCGCCCGGTCGAGCGCGACGGCGACGGCGTGGAGGTCGGCGTCGGCGTGGGCCCGCAGATGCAGGGTGCCCAGGAGGGAGTCGCCCGCGTGCAGCACGTTCGAGAACGTCCCGGCCGTCGGCTCCGTGTCGACGCCCGGCCCGGGCGAGGCGCGGGCGATCTCGTCGCCCGTGAGCGAGACGAGCGAGGCGGAGGCGCCCGTCGCGGAGGCGACGACCTGCAGGAGCTCGTCGACGCCGGCGTCCCCGGAGGCCGCGTCGGCCAGCAGACCGGACACTCTGTCCGCCAGTCGGATGCTCCGGAACTTCTGCTCGGTGAGATGGGTGTTGATGCTCTCGCAGACCTGCACGAAGGGGACTCGCCGGGGCAGGGCGAGCACGGGGAGGCCGAGCTCGTCGGCCGCCGCGACGATCGGCGGCGGCACCGCGGGCAGGCGCGGCGAGAGCTCGAGAGCGAGGGCGCCGACTCCCGCATCCACCAGAGACCGCACGTACTCGCGGCACTCCGCCGGGTCCTGGTCGGTCGAGAGGAGCGCGCCCTCCATCAGGAGCAGCTCGCCTCCGAGGAGGAGGGGCGCGATGTCGAGCTGCTCGCTCGTGTGGGCCCAGCGGATCACGGCGCGCTCGGCGGCCGCGTGCCCGGCGGCCACCACCGGGAGCATGGCGGCGAGGCGCGGATCCCGCATCGCGTCCGACAGCAGGTAGGCCATACAGAACGTCCTCTCGCGTCACGGCGAATTTACACGCGGACGCGCCGCCCGAAACGGGTCCGCACGAGAGTGGAGCCTCACCGGGCGCCCCGCCCTCCCCTTCATCCCCCTCCCCGAGAGGATCCGCCATGAGCACCGACACCCTGCACGGCACCGCCGACGCCGAGGACGCGCTGAGTCCCCTGCCCGACTCCCGACGCACCGCCCGGCTCGACGGGCAGTTCTGGATCTGGGCCGGCGCCAACATCGCCCCCATCAACTGGGTGCTCGGCGCCCTCGGCGTGAACATGGGCCTCGGCCTGGCGGACACCGTCACCGTCCTCGTGCTCGGCAACGTGGTCGGGATGGCGGTGTTCGGCTTCTTCGTCCTCCTCGGCCAGCGGACGGGGGCGACCGGAATGCTCGTGGGACGGGCGATCTTCGGCCGGCGCGGCAACTACGTCCCGGCCGCGATCCAGGCCGTGGTCGTGATCGGCTGGTGCGCCATCAACACCTGGATCGTCCTCGACCTCGTCATCGCGCTCCTCGGCTCCGTCGGCGTCGTCGACCCGGAGCAGGCGAACGTCGGCTGGAAGATCGCGGTGGCGGCGGTGATCATGGCGGTGCAGGTCGCGATCTCCTTCCTCGGCTACCGCGCGATCGCCGCCTTCGAGCGCTGGACCGTCCCGCCGACCCTCCTGGTGCTGGCGATCATGTCGGTCGTCGCCTGGTTCTTCCTCGACATCGACTGGTCCTACGCCGGCCCCGCGGAGGGCGCGCTCACCGGAGGCGACCGCATCGCGGCCATGTCCATCGTGATGACCGCCATCGGCATCGGCTGGGGCCTCACCTGGCTCGCCTACGCCGGCGACTACTCCCGCTTCGTCGGGCCCCGCTCCTCGAAGCGGGGGCTCTACCTCGCCAGCGTCCTCGGCCAGTTCATCCCGGTGGTCTGGCTCGGCGTCCTCGGCGCGACCCTCGCGACGAAGAACGGATCCGTGGATCCCGGGGAGCTGATCGTCGAGAACTTCGGCGCCCTCGCGATCCCCGTGCTGCTCCTGGTGGTGCACGGTCCGATCGCGACCAACGTCCTGAACATCTACTCGTTCGGCATGGCGACCCAGGCCCTCGACATCCGGCTCGGGCGCCGCGCGCTCAGCCTCATCGTCGGCGTGCTGGCCTTCGCAGCCGCGGTGTTCTTCGTCTTCCAGGACGACCTCGCCACCACGCTCGACGCGTGGCTGGTCGGCCTCGTCGGCTGGGTCGCCCCCTGGGGTGCGATCGTGCTGGTGCACTACACGGTGTTCGAGCCGCGCGTCCGCTCCTTCGGGCACCTGTTCGCCCCGGTCGGCTCGCCGCTGCTGCCG
This sequence comes from Rathayibacter sp. AY1E2, assembly GCF_002932325.1. Lineage (NCBI taxonomy): Bacteria > Bacillati > Actinomycetota > Actinomycetes > Micrococcales > Microbacteriaceae > Rathayibacter > Rathayibacter sp. AY1E2. Next base: position 101,511 of record NZ_PSVO01000006.1, on the reverse strand, counting down.
GACGTCCGCTGGCGGGCGCTGCTCTCCTTCGCGATCGGCGCGACCCTGACCTGGCTGTTCATGAACGGCTCGGTGCCCGCCCTGCAGGGTCCGGCCGCGACCGCCCTCGGCGGCGTCGACGTCTCGTGGCTCGCGGGCGGAGTCTCGGCCGGCATCGCCTACCTCCTGCTCGGCCGGGACGCTCCCGCCTGGGTCGAGCGCCGGGAGTCGGCCGCGGCGGTCGCCGCGGAGCCCGAGCCCGTCCGCGGCTGAGCCCGAGCCCCTCCGCGGGCCGGCTCCCTCGCGAGCCGGCCCGCCCCGTTGCACCCCGCACCACGAACGGAACCGCCATGCCCCTCTTCCTCTCCGACGCCGCCGTGATCACCATGGACCCGGTCTCGGGCGCCGTCCCGATCACCGCGAGCATCCGCATCGTCGACGAGCTGATCGTCGCGATCGGCCCGGGCCTCGTCCCCGAGCCGGGCGACGAGGTGATCGACGGGCGCGACCGCCTGGTCGTCCCCGGCTTCGTCAACGCCCACACCCACTCGTGGGAGTACCTCTACAAGGGCCGCTACGACAACCTGCCGCTCGAGCTGTGGATGCTGCTGTCGTACCCGATCCTCGGGAACAGCCGCGTCGCTCCGGATCTGGTGCGGCTGCGCTCGTCGCTCTTCGCCCTCGAATCGCTGAAGGCCGGGGTGACGACCCTGGTCGACGACGTGCTCGAGAACCCGGACCAGGACGCGGAGCAGCTCGCCGCGGTCTTCGACGCGTACGACGAGATCGGAGTCCGCGCCAACATCTCGGGCCACGTGATCAGCAGGCCCTTCCACGAGACGATGCCGTTCCTCGAGGAGTACGTGCCGGCGGAGATCCTCGATCAGGCGCGGTCGGCGTCGCGCCCGACGACGGAGGGCTACCTCGCCTTCAGCCGCGAGGCGTTCGCGACCCAGCACGGGAGGGGAGGCGGGCGGCTGCGCTACATGGTCGCCCCGTCCGCTCCTCAGCGCTGCGGACCCGAGCTGCTCGTGGGGGCGACCGAGCTGGCGCTCGAGCACGGGGCGGAGTGCCACATCCACGTCCTCGAGACGAAGACGCAGCTGGTGACCGGCGAGCTGTCCTACGGCTCGACGCTGGTCGAGTACATGGAGCGGATCGGCGCGCTCTCCCCGAACACGACCTTCGCCCACGGGATCTGGCTCACCGACTCCGACATGGAGCGGATCGCCGCCGCCGGCACGTCCGTCTCGCACAACCCGATCTCGAACCTCAAGCTCGGCTCGGGCATCGCCCCGTGGCGCGCGCTGCACGACGCGGGCGTGAACCTCGGCCTCGGCACCGACGGCTGCTCGAGCAGCGACTCTCCGCGCATGCTCGACGTCGTGAAGGCCGCGGCGCTCCTGCACAAGGTGACGGATCCGGACATCGCCACCTGGCCGACCGTGTCCGAGGTGCTCACGGCCGGCACGATCGGAGGCGCGCGCAGCGCCGTGCTCGACGACGTCACCGGCAGCATCGAGGTCGGCAAGCAGGCCGACCTCGTCGTCTACGACCTCGAGACGCTGAACTTCACCCCGCGCCAGCGGCTCGAGAACCAGCTCGTCTACTCCGAGAACGGCTCGTCGATCGACACCGTGATCGTCGCGGGCCGGATCGTCGTCTCGAAGGGCGTCTCGACCACCGTCGACGAGGCGGCCCTCCGCGCGGATCTCGCCGCGCAGCTGGGGGAGATCGTGGCCTGGCAGGACTCGCTGGACCGCACGAACGGCGTGCTCACCGAGCCGTTCCGGCGGATGTACGAGCGGGCGATGCGCCACGACGCCCCCGTCGACCGCTTCAGCGGCCGCCGGCTGGTCTGAGGGCGGGCCGGCTCCCGGCGGACTCCCGGCTCGGCACCCGGACGGGCGGGGGCGCGGCTCCAGTAGGTTGCGCACATGAGGTGGCGAGCGGGAGCGGTGGCGGTGCTCGTCCTCGCGCTCGCCGGGTGCACCGCGCCGGCCGACCCCGAGCCGACGACCGGGCCCACGACCGCCCCCGTCTCCGGGCCGGTGGTCGGCGGCTACGGCGACCTGCACGTCGCGCCCGACGGGTCGATGATGTTCTGCTACTCCGACCCCGACCCGGGATTCACGGGCGTCTGGCGCGAGTGCCAGGACGGGATCCGCACTGTGGGCGTCGACCCGGCCGCGATCGATGCGACCCTCGGGGAGACGGCGACGGCCGATCCGGGCGGGCACCGCTGGGTCGGCGCGGCGGCCGGGAAGCGCACCACCGAGGACGGCACCGACGTCTACACGGTCTTCCTCGCGGGGACCCGCACGGACGACGCCTTCACCGTGACCGCGGTCGGCGAGGGCTCCTACCGCGTGCCGTCCGAGTACCAGGAGCTGCAGCCGGGAGTGCCGGGCGGGTTCCTGGTGCGGCTCGAGCCGATCGGCTGAGCGGGGGCGCCGGCGCAGGTGGAGGAGCCGGGCCGGGTGCAGCGGCCGGGAGGGGCGGAGCCGGCGGACTCGCGCACCCCCTCCGCCCGACCCTCACAGCGGGCGCGGCCGGTACCGCTCGATCAGCGCGTCGAACAGGCCGTTCATCCGCTCGTCGACCACGCGGCGCGACTCGTCGGCGTCGTACCACTCCACGATCTCGCGGGCGCCGTCGCTGAAGCGCACCGAGGGGGAGTACGCCGGGACGAGGCGGCGGATCTTCGCGTTGTCGAACACCATCGAGTGCGCCTTGTCGCCGATGATCCCGGCACCGAGCTCGGGGTCGGCCGCGGCGATCGCGTCGGAGGCGACGTGCACGAGGCGTGGCTCGACTCCGGCCGCCGCGGCGAGGTCGCGGTGGATCTCGTCCCAGGTCGGCGTCTCGTCGCCGGTGATGTGGAACGCCTCGCCGATCGCGGCGGAGGCGCCGAGAAGACCGACCAGGCCGACAGCGACGTCGTCGGCGTGCGTGAGCGTCCAGAGCGAGGTGCCGTCGCCGAGGACGACCACCTCCTGGCCGCGCCGCATCCGGTCGACGACGGTCCAGCCTCCGTCGACGGGCAGCGCGGTGCGGTCGTAGGTGTGGGAGGGGCGGACGATCGTGACCGGGAAGCCGCTCGCGCGGTACTCGGCCACGAGCAGGTCCTCGCACGCGATCTTGTCGCGGGAGTACTGCCAGTAGGGGTTCCGGAGCGGAGTCGACTCGGTGACCGGGAGGCTGCGCGGCGGCTTCTGGTAGGCCGAGGCCGAGCTGATGAAGACGTACTGGCCCGTGCGGCCGGCGAACAGGTCGATGTCCTGCTGCACGTGCTCGGGCGTGAAGGCGACGAAGTCGATCACGGCGTCGAAGCTCCGGTCGCCGAGAGCGGCGGTGACGGAGTCGCGGTCGCGGCCGTCGGCCTGCACCTCGCGGACGCCCTCGGGCAGCGGGCGGAGCGACGTCCGCCCCCGGTTCAGCACGGTCACGTCGTGGCCGAGCCGCAGCGCCTCGCGGACGCAGGCGGCGCTGATGATGCCCGTCCCGCCGATGAACAGCACGCTGAGCGACATGGATCCTCCTCCGGCGGCGCCCGCGGCGGACGCCTCCCGATCCGATTCCCCCACATCGGGGCGCCGCACGCGAGTCCCTTGACCCGGCTACCGCTCGACGGGACGCCGGTGCTCGTCCTCCGGTTCGGGGGCGAGCAACGCCTCCGGAGCGGCCGCCGCGGTCGGCGCGTCGGGTGCCGTCCGCTGCTCGAGGGAGCGGCCCCAGGCCGTGCCCGCGAGGATCAGCGCGATGCCGAGGAAGCCGACCGGCGCGATCGGGTCGCGGGCGAGCGCGACTCCGACGACCGCGGCCCACACCGGCTCGGTGCCCAGCAGGAGGCTGACGCGGGAGGGGGAGGTGCGGCGGACCGCCCACGTCTGCACGAGGAAGCCGAAGACGGTGCAGACCAGGACGAGGTAGAGGAACAGGCCGGCGCCCACGGAGTCGAGTCCCGCGACGTACTCGGGGATCGGCACGCCGACGACGAGCGACGCGGCGCTGAACACGACGGCGCAGGTGCCGAGCTGCACCGTGGTCAGGCGGAGGGAGTCCATCGGCGCCCGCGCCGAGAGGCGGTGCATCGACGTGACGTGCACGGCCCGCACGACGGCCGCGCCGAGGATCAGCAGGTCGCCGGGGGAGGGCGGGCGGAGGGAGCCGTTGCCCGCGAGCAGCGCGACTCCGACGACCGCGACGAGGCATGCGAGCAGGAAGCGGCCCGGGAGCCGGCGCTTCGAGACGGCGGAGTCGAGGATCGGCGTGATCACGATCGTCAGGCTGATGATGAGGCCCGCGTTGGTGGCGGAGGTGCCGGCGATGCCGTAGGTCTCGAGCGCGAAGATCGTCGCGAGCAGCGCCCCGATGGTCACGCCGACCCGCCACTCCGCCGCGGTGATCCGGTGCCGCCGCGCCGCGACGATCACGGCCAGGCACAGGGCGGCGAGGGTCATCCGCGAGCCGAGCAGCGCCATCACGCTGGAGTCGGTGACGAGCTCCTTCGCCGCGAAGTAGGTCGAGCCCCAGGAGGCGGCGACCACGAGCAGGAGGAGGTCGACCCGGAAGCGGGAGAGGAGAGCGCGCACGGCTCATCGTGGCGGCACGGAGACCCGAAGGACAAGACTGCATCTTCTTCGCCGACGCGTAAGTTGGAACTCATGGAACTCGGACAGCTCAGGGCTCTGCGGGAGCTCGGCGAGCGCGGGAGCATCGCCGCCGTCGCCGCCGCGATGCGGGTGTCCCCCTCCTCCGTCTCGCAGCAGATCAGCGCGCTGCAGCGCCGCACGCCGACGGCGCTGACCTTCCGCGACGGGCGCCGGACCGCGCTGACCCCCGCTGGCCGCGCTCTCGCGGCCGCCGTGGTCGAGGTGGAGGTGGCGCTCGAGCGCGCGGCGCGGGCGGTCGCGGACTTCGAGGGGGAGCCGAGCGGCACCGTCTCGGTCGCCGCGTTCCACAGCGCGGGGCTGGCGATGTTCGGCCCGCTGCTGGAAACGCTGCGCGCACCGGGTCGGCCGGGCGTCGCGCTCGCCGACTTCGACGTGGCGCAGAGCGCCTTCGCCGGGCTGACCGCGGATCACGACCTGGTCGTCGCGCACCGGCTCGCCGGCAGCGCCGAGTGGCCCGGGACCGTGCGCTCCACGCCCCTCCTCTTCGAGCCGCTCGACCTCGCGCTGCGGCGCGACCATCCGCTCGCCGCGAAGGACGTCGTCCGTCCCGCCGACCTCCGCGACGAGGAGTGGGTCGCGGTGCACGAGGGCTTCCCCCTGGAGCGGGCGATCGACGCCATCGCGGTCCTCGCGGGCGGCGACGCGCGCATCCCGCACCGGATCAACGACTTCCTGGTCGCGGCGGCGGTCGTGTCGGCGGGCGACGGCGTGGCGCTGCTGCCGCGGTACACGACCGACCTGCGGCGCACGCCGGAGGTGGTGCTGCGGCCGCTCGGGATCCCGGGGCTCGGCCGCCACATCGACTGCCTCGCCCGGCCCGAGACGCTGGAGCGCTCGGCCGTGCGGGCCGTGCTCGAGCAGCTGACCGGGATCGCCGCGGGGCTCGCCGCCGCGCCGTAGCATCGTGCCGTGCACCGCCTGATCGAGACCACGGCCGGAGACCCGGCAGCCACGGACCTCTTCGCCCTGCAGGAGGCCGACCTCCTCGCCCGCTACGGCGGCGACGACACCGGTCCGCGCCCTCCCGCCGACGCTCCGACCCTGCTGCTCGAGGTCGACGGCGGGCTCGTCGGCTGCGTGGCGCTCGCGGTCGAGGACGGGATCGGCGAGATCAAGCGGATGTTCGTGGTGAGCGCCGCGCGGGGCCGCGGGCTCAGCCGCGTGCTGCTCGCCGGCGTCGAGCGGCTGGCGGCCCGCGAGGGCGTGGAGCTGCTCCGACTGGTCACCGGCACGGAGCAGCCGGAAGCGATGGCGCTCTACGCGAGCGCCGGCTACGACCCGATCGCGGGCTACGGCTACTGGGGCGACGAGCCGAGCGCGCGCTGCTACGCGAAGCGGCTCGACCGCGAGGCGCTGCTCGCCGACGCGGGCTGACGCCGGGCTGGCGCTGGGCTGATGCCGGGCTGATGCCGGGCTGGCCGTTCGGCCGTCGGGGCGTGACGCCGGGCTGACGCCGGGCTGCCCGTTCGGCCGTCGCGGGCCGGCGCCGGACTGACGTCGGGTTCTGCGCTCGGCCGTCGCGGGCTCTCCGGGCCGCTCGGTCCGGGGTGCTCGCGAGTCGGGCCGCCCGCTCGGAGGGTCCGTATCGGCGAGTCCGACGGGGCATCTGCGACGTCGTGCACGACTGGTCGGCGGTGCGGAGAAGCTGCTGAGGATGAGGCGCGGGAGGCGCGGCGCGCCGCCTCAGGGCACGTTCGCGCCAGAGCGGCCTCGAGCGGCGTGCCCCGTCGCGGAGCAGGCGACTCTGTCGGAGCGGCACGGGCATCCTCCCGCGCCTCTCACCCGACTCTGCCCCCGATACCCAGGGGTGCACGATGACAGAAGGACTCCGATGCAGAACGAAGACACCAGCACGCCGACCGGCGCCCCCGATCGTCTGACCCAGCGCCGAACCGTGGTGAAGGGCGCCGCATGGGCGATTCCTGTTGTGGCCGCCTCGATCGCCGCTCCGATGGCGTCGGCCTCGACCGCCCCCCAGTGCGCCCTGCAGGACGCGCAGCGCATCGACGCCACCTCGACCACCGCGCTCGCGGCCCGGACGATCCCCGTGCCCGCGGGAACCCAGTGGGTCCGCTTCACGGCGGTCGGCGGAGACGGCGGCGGCGTCCGCACCGGGTCGGACGTCACCAGCGCCGGTGCGCGGGTGACGGGCACCATCCCCGTCGACGCGCTCGGCGGAGCGTCCGAGATCGTCATCACCGCGGGCTCGGGCGGCAGCAACCAGGCCGGCGGCCGCGGGCTCGGCAACGGCGGGGCTCCGGGCACTCCGGGCTACATCGGCTCCGGAGGAGGGGGCGGGGCCAGCGGGATCACCGCCGCGGGCTCCCTGCTCGTCATCGCGGGCGGCGGCGGCGGTAGCGCAGCCGGCTTCACCTCGAACGACTTCACCCGGTCCGCCCGCGTCGGGCCGAACGCGGGGTCCGGCGGTCCCGTCGGCGGCTCCGGCTACGAGAGCGCCGTCTCGCGCGCGGACAGCAGCACCGGCTCCACCGAGCAGGCCCGGAGCACTGGCGGAAGCCAGACCGGGCCGGGGCAGCCCGGTGTGACGACGGTCAACGTGACCGAGACGGTTCTCGGCAGCCCGGGCTCCGGGCGCGACGGCGGTGCCGGCGCAGCCAGGACGAACGCGAGCCGCCAGGTGACCTACGCGTCCGGTGGTGGCGGCGGCGGCTACTTCGGCGGTGCCGGCGGCGGCACCTCCCTGTGGGTGCGCGGTGGCGGCTCCTACGCGGCCAACGCGTCGACGGGCGCAGGAGGCAGCAGCTTCGCCGCGTCCGGCGTGACCGTCGAGAACTCCGACGTCGACACCCGTTCGCAGACGATGGGCTACGTGGAGGTCGCCTTCTTCGTCTGCGAGTAGCGCCTGCCCGAAGGCCAGGTGAGCCTCCGTGGTCGCCCGCTCCGGCGTGCGACCACGGAGGCTCGTCGTCGTCACCGTCCGCTCCACGTCGTCCCCGTCCTCCTGATGTCCCATCACCATATCAGTATGGGACGGGAGGCGCCAGCCCTCACTCCTCCTGCGGCTCCGCGCCGTCGTGCTGCAGGCGCACCAGGACGCGGCGGAGGTGCATCGCCGCGAGGACGCCGGGCCCGAGGGTCCGGGAGGTCGCGGCGGTCCGCTCGTCGACGACCTGCACGAGGTGCCGGATCGCGCGGGCCGCGCCCCCGATCGCCCGGTGCGCGGCGGGGGAGCCGGCGTCGTCGCGGTCGATCGCGTCGGCGACCGCCCGGCAGGCCTCGCTCAGCGGCGGGCCGAGCGCCGGATCGAACGGGAGCGCGCCCGGCCGCTCCCAGATGGTGTCCGCGAGGGCGCCGCTCAGATCCCGGACGTGGAAGAGGATCGCGTCGAGCGTCTCGAGGCGGAGGTGGTCGGGCCGGGAGTCGCGCCGGTGCAGCAGTGCGCGCGGGTTGCCCTTGCGGCTCTCGTCCGCGTCCGCGAGGGCCGCGCGGACCTCCTCCGCCGTCCGGGCCAGCTCCTCGCCGTTGCGCGCCCACGCCTCGTGCTCGGGCGGCCACGTCTCCTCGAGCGCGGCGGCCAGCTGGCGCAGGTGCTCCGCGAGCTCGCGCTGGAACGCGTCGACCCGGGCGGACGCCGCCTCGACGGTGAGCCCGGGGGCGACGACCCCGTTCACCAGCAGCCCCACCACCACGCCCACCGCCATCTGCACGAGGTAGCCGAGGGAGTAGTCCTCGGCGTCGGCCCCGCCGATGATCAGCACGAAGAGGGCCGCCATCGGCACGTACTCGCGGCCCGCGCCGAACCACCCCGTCCCCGAGAGGACCACGCCGATCCCGACGACGAGCGGGATCGTCCACCAGGTCGGGCCGACGGTGACCACCACGAGGGCGGCGAGCCCGATCCCCGCCGCCAGGCCGAGCAGGGTCTGCAGTCCGGTGCGGACCGAGCCCATCAGTGTCGGGTACATGCTCACGAGGGCGCCGAGCGGCGCATAGTACGGGTACTGCTCCGCGACTCCGGGAGCGAGCGGCGCGACGGCCCAGGCGATGCCGACCGCCAGCGCCGTCTTGAGAGCGAGCATCAGGCGCGAGCCGGTGACCGCCTCCCGCCAGGCGAGGGCGGCGCGGGACGTCCGGGTGCGGGGCATCCCGGCACCCTAGGCGAGGGGCGTGGGCCGTCTCTCCCCTCTTGACAGCGGCGGCGGAGGTGCGGAGTGGCGGCAGAGGAGGGCCGAGGACGGCGGCTCGGGACGGCAGTGCTGGTCACAACTCAGGACGAACGTCCGATCCGGCCCTCCTGATCCGCGCCGTTCCGCGGGGCACCGCGGATCCTTCCTCCGTTGCGAACGCGACCGCGGGGACCGCAGGCGCCGTGAGCCGATGCCACCCCTCTGACGGGGGCCGTTGAGTTTGCGCAACCGCCCTGTTACCGTGAACAAACCGTGCGGCCGGTGGCGTCGGAGACCTCGAGGTGGAGGTCGCGCCGGATCCTGCGAGGCACGGCCAGTTCTTCTCCGAGGTCCACCGGGCCTCTCTCCGCGGCGCCCTCCGGCGCGTCTCCGGAGCCCCTCCGCCCCCGGGGGCGCGCCGCTCACGGTGCGCCTCCGGGCCCCACGCCGCCCTGACGATGGAGTCACGATGACGACCGCACCGACGCCCGCCGACGCCGAGCGCCCCCGATCCGCAGGGCTCCGGCGCCGCCTCACGGCCGGGCTGCTGATCCTGCTCGCCGCGGTGGTGGCACTGCCCTTCACCGCCGCCTCCCCGGCCGTCGCCCTCGGCGAGCCGACCTTCACCAACCCGATCGCTCCGGACACCGCCGACCCCACGATCGAGTTCCACGACGGCAACTACTACATGGTCGCGACGACGTGGGACAACCGTGTCGTGATGCGGAAGGCGCCCACCCTCGCGGCACTCGGCACCACCGCCCCGACCACCGTCTACACCGACACGAACCCCGGCCGGAACGCCAACATGTGGGCGCCCGAGCTGCAGCGGCTCCAGGGCCCGAACGGCTGGCGCTGGTACCTCATGTACACGATGGGGACCGTGGCGAACTTCGACGGCCAGCACCTGCAGGTGATCGAGAGCGCCGGGGACGACCCGATGGGCCCGTACACCTACAAGGGCCGCCCCGTGCCGACCGACCGGTGGAACATCGACGGCGCGTACCTGGAGCTGAACGGCGAGCTGTTCATGACCTGGTCCGAGTTCCAGCCCGGGAACGGCCTCCAGAGCAACTACATCGCCCGGATGTCGGACCCGTGGACCGCGACCAGCACCGGCACCGTCCTCTCGGAGCCGGTCGAGCCGTGGGAGACCATCGGCATGCCTGTCAACGAGGGTCCGATCCCGCTGCAGAGGGACGGCCGCACCTGGATCGTCTACTCGGCGAGCTTCTGCGGCACCGAGGACTACCAGCTGGGCACCCTCGAGTACGACGGCACCGGCGACCCGGTGCTCGCCTCCTCCTGGACCAAGAGCGACGGACCCGTCTTCTCGAAGGCGAACGGCGAGTACGGCACCGGCCACAACGACTTCTTCGACTCGCCCGACGGCACCGAGACCTGGAACCTGTACCACGCGAACCCCGGCCCGAACGACGGCTGCAGCCGCCAGCGCTCGGCCCGCGCGCACATCGTGGAGTGGACCGCGACCGGCGAGCCCGACTTCGGCGCTCCGCTCGGCACCGCGGCCCGCATCCCCGTCCCCAGCGGCGAGAACGCCCCGATCACCGCTCGCGTCGAGGGCGCCCCGTGGCAGCTCGTCAGCCGCAGCACCGGCCTCTGCGCCACCGTCTCCTCCGCGCAGAGCGGCGACGGCGCAGGCGTCGTGCAGGGCTCCTGCTCGACCCCGCGCGCGAACTGGATGCTCGACGCCACCGGCGAGGGCACCCTCCGCGTGATGAACGCCTCGAGCGGCAAGGCGCTCGGACCGGTCGGCTGCGCCACCGGAACCGCCGGGCTCCAGCAGTCCGCATGGCTCACCACGAGCTGCCAGCAGTGGACGGTCGCCCCGGCCACCGGCGGCTACTCGACCCTGACGAACCGCACCAGCGGCAAGCTGCTGGAGGCGTCCGGCCCGACCGTCCGCCAGGCGGCCGCCACCTCCGCCGCGGCTCAGGAGTGGGTGCTGCGCCCCGCCGGACCCGTCGCCGTCACGTCCTTCGTCACCGGCAAGTCCTTCGACCTGCCGAACTGCTCCACGGCCGACGGCGCCCTGCTCCAGCAGCAGGACTGGCTCGGCTCGCCCTGCCAGCGCGTCACCTTCGGCTCCGCCGCCGACGGCGCGCTCGAGATGCACCCCGTCTCGGCCGCCGCCAAGTGCCTCGCGGTCACCGGGGGCTCCACCGCCGACGGCGCGACCGTCACCCAGGGCGCGTGCGGCGTCACGGGCAGCAGCTGGCGCCTCCGCCCGGGCAACGACGGCACCGTCGAGCTGCGGGCCGCGCACAGCGGCAAGGCGCTCGACCTGTCGAACTGCTCCGCGCAGAACGGCACCAGGATCGGTCAGTGGAGCGTCCTGAACAACGACTGCCAGCGCTTCCGCGTCTCGCTCGGCGCCCCGGCGTCGACGGTGCCGCTGCAGCCGGTGGCGACCTCGGCCGCGCGTTGCGTCGCCGGCAAGGTCGTCGTCACCACGGTCGTGAGGAACGCGGACGACCTGCCCGTCGACGTCACGATCGGCACCGGCACCGCGGCGAAGCGGGTCACCGCGCTCGCCGGCGGAGTGAGCACGTCGACCGCCGTGACGACCCGCCAGGCGAGCGTCCCGGTCGGATCCACGACGGTCGCCGTCGCGGGCACCGACGATGCCGGCCGCACCGCGACCGTCACCGCGAGCCACCCGGCGCTCACCTGCGGCTGATCCTCCTGCCGGTCGAGCAGCCGGCGCAGCCGCCCCCACCATGCCGGTCGAGCAGCAGTGCAGCGGCGTATCGAGACCCCCGCGCTCCGCACACAGGTCCCGACACGTCCCTGACGGCGCTGCTCGACCCGGCACCCCGAGACCCTCCCCCCGAACCGCACCACTCCACTGAAGGAGCACCATGCCCCCCACCACCACACCCGCGCGGCGAGCGCCGCTGCGCGCAGCGCTCGCCGCGCTCGGCCTCGGAGCAGTGCTGCTCTCGGGCCTCGTCGCCCCGGCTCCGGCCGCGCAGGCGGCCGATGCCGTGATCCCGCAGCAGGGCCTCCTCGCCGACTACCGGTTCACGCAGACCACCGGCAGCGCTGTCCCGAACACCGTGAGCGGAGGCGTGGGAGCCGCCACCGTCCGCAACGCGACCGACGCGCTCTGGACCGGCACGTCGCTCCGCCTCACCGGCGGCCCCAAGAGCAGCACCACCGCCCCCTGGGTGCAGCTGCCCGCGAACCTGCTGACCGGTCGCTCGTCGGCCACCGTCACGATCGAGACCCGCGCCGACGCGTCGATGCTCTCGAACTTCCACTTCCTGTGGAACATCGGCAGCGACAGCACGAACCAGTACTGGTTCGCGTCCGTCCGCGACCGCGTGCGCACCGCGATCACGACCAGCGGAGGGAACGGCGAGAACAACGCCCGCAGCGCCTCCGCCCTGACCGCCGACCGCTGGTACAGCCTCACCTCGGTGATCGACGGCAGCGCCGGCACGATCTCGTTCTTCGTCGACGGCGTCCAGGTCGCCTCAGCGCCCACCGCTCTGCGCCCCTCGTCGGTGGCGGACCAGTCGCTGAACACGATCGGCCGAGCACCGTACCCCGACCCGTTCTACACGGGCGAGGTCTCGGCGTTCCGCGTCTACGACCGCGCGCTCACCGGGGCGGAGGTGGTGGCCGTGTCGAGCGTCGACGCGAAGCCTCACGCCTCCACGTTCTCCCCGATCGCCGCCGCCGTGCTGGCCGGGGTCGCCCCGCTCACCGTCGACGACTCGACCACCAACCTGCCCGACTACGGGGGAGCGGTGACCTGGTCCTCCAGCGACCCGACCCTGCGCGTCTCGGCCGACGGCCGCACCCTCAGCGCCGACCGCCCCGCCGTGGGCCAGGCCGCGCGCACCTCGTCGCTCACCGCGACGGCGTCGATCCGCGGAATCGTGCAGACCCGCTCGATCGCCGTGACGGTCGAGCCGCAGGTCGGCGTCGACACCCCCTACGGCTACATGATGGTCCACTTCGTCGAGGACTCCCAGGGCTACGCCGAGAAGATCTACCTCGACGTCTCCCGCGGCGACGACCCGGAGAAGTGGGACCCGCTCAACGGCGCGAAGCCGATCCTGGCCTCCGACCTCGGCACCACCGGTGTCCGCGACCCGTACCTGACCTACAACCCCGACACGAAGAAGTACTACATCATCGCCACGGACCTCCGCGTCTTCGGCGGCGACCGGGGCCCCAGCACCTGCGACACCTGGTGCTACTGGACCACCAAGGGCAGCACGAAGATGAACGTCTGGGAGTCGAGCGACCTCGTGTCGTGGAGCGACGTCCGGCAGTTCGACGTGGCGCTCGACGCCGCGGGGACGAAGAAGCTCGAGGCCGGCATGATGTGGGCTCCCGAGGCCACGTGGGTGCCGGACTACGCGGGACCCGGCAAGGGCGCGTTCGTCGTCTACTGGTCCTCGACGGTCTACCCGACCGCGGCGCACACGCCGGGCACCGGATCCTCCCGCGTGCTCTGGGGAGCGACCACGGACTTCACGCAGGCCACCTACTCGTACGGCGGCACCTTCATCGACACCGGGGCCGACACGATCGACACCACGCTGATCCAGGACTCCGGCACGACCTACCGGATCTCGAAGGACAACGGCACCGGCAAGGGCATCTACATGGAGTCGACCACCTCGGCGACCTGGTGGCTGCCGACGACCTCGTGGACGCAGATCCAGTCGCGCATCGGCGCGGTGTGGTCCGGCGGCAACCCCGGTGGGGTCGAGGGCCCCGCGGTGTTCAAGGACCACGGCGAGGACACCTGGTACCTGTACGTCGACGTGATCCCCGCGACCGGCTACAAGCCGATGGTGACGAACGACCTCGACACGGGCTGGACCCAGCTCACCGACCCGGGCTTCTCGCTCGCCTCGTCGACCAAGCACGGCGGCATCGTCTCGCTGACCGCGGGGCAGTACGCCGAGGTCCGCTCGGCCGACGCCGCCTCCGCGGTCCGCTCGGACCTCGGCGAGGTGACGGTCGCCTCCGGCGCCGACGCCGCGGCGGCTCTGCCCGCCCGCGCCGACGTCGTGCTCGCCTACAACCGGGGCACCGCCTCGCAGCCGGTCACCTGGAACACCTCTGCGGTGGCGACGGCGCCCGGCCGCTACTCCGTCACCGGAGTCGTCCGCACGATCGGTGCGAACGACAACCAGTGGGTGGGCGCGAACGGATCGACGGCCTACAACGCCGCCGACCGTCGGCTCTCGAGCTCCACGGCCGTCACGGTCACCGCGACCGTGGTGGTGACGGCACCGACCTCGACGCTCACCGCGTCCACCCGCTGCGTCGCGGGCAGGGTCGTCCTCACCGGAGTGGTGAAGAACACGAGCACGACGCCCCTCTCGGTCGTCATCCGCTCGTCGTTCGGCGCCTCGCAGACGCTGACCGTCGCCCCCGGCGCCAGCGCCTCGGCCGCCTTCACCACCCGTCAGGCCTCGGTCCCGGCCGCCTCGCTCACCGCGGGCGCCCTGACCGCGGCCTACCCGGCGCGCACCTGCTGACGCACGCGCGCCGCTGACGCCGAGACGGCCCGCCCCCGCCGAGACACCGCCCCACTGCGGTGCCTCGGCCGGGAGCGGGCCGTCTCGGCGTCGAGCGCCTCGGAGCTCCGCGGCGGCCGCCCCACATCCCGGCACGGCAGGCTGTACGGATGAGCGCGCCTGGAACCACCGACCCCCTCGACCACGTCCGCGTGCGCGGCGCCCGCGAGAACAACCTCCGGAGCATCGACGTCGACGTGCCGCGCGACGCCCTCGTCGCCTTCACGGGGGTCTCCGGATCGGGCAAGAGCTCGCTCGCCTTCGGCACGCTCTACGCGGAGGCGCAGCGCCGCTACTTCGAGTCGGTCGCCCCCTACGCGCGGCGGCTGATCGACCAGGTCGGCGTGCCGGACGTCGACTCGATCGAGGGCCTGCCGCCGGCCGTCGCCCTCCCGCAGCGGCGCTCCGGCGGCTCGGCCCGCTCCACGGTCGGCAGTGCGACGACGCTCTCGAGCGTGGTGCGGATGGTGTTCTCGCGCATCGGCGCCTACCCCGAGGGCGCGCCGATGCTGCTCGCGGAGGACTTCTCGGCCAACACCGTGCAGGGCGCGTGCCCCAGCTGCCACGGCATCGGCCGGGTCTACGACGTCCCCGACGAGCTGATGGTGCCGGACGACTCGCTCTCGATCCGCGACGGGGCGCTCGCCGCCTGGCCGACCGCCTGGCACGGCAAGCAGCTGCGCGACAGCCTGATCTCGCTCGGCCACGACATCGACGCTCCGTGGCGCGATCTGCCCGCGGAGGACCGCGACTGGATCCTGCACACGCCCGACTCGCCGCAGGTCCCCGTGTGGACCGACCGCTCGCCCGCGGAGGTGCGCGCGGCCGTGGCCGCCGGGGACGAGCCGCGCTACATGAGCACGTTCCTCGGGGTGCGCCGCTACGTGCTCGACACCTTCGCCGGCTCGAAGAGCGCCCGGATGCGCGAGCGCGCGGCCTCGTTCGTCGTCAGCGTCGCCTGCCCGGTGTGCGGCGGCCGGAGGCTGAAGCCCGACGCGCTCGCCGTCACCTTCGAGGGGCTCGACATCACCGAGCTGTCGGCGCTCCCGCTCGAGGAGCTGGTCGTCGTCGCGCGGCGCGTGCTGGAGCCCGGCTGGACCCCGGCCGACGGCGCTCCGCAGACCCGCCTGGCCGCGCAGCGGCTGGTCGAGGACCTCGTCGCCCGCCTCGCGCCGATCGTCGACCTGGGCCTCGGCCACCTCTCGCTCGACCGCTCCACGCCGACGCTCTCCTCGGGGGAGCTCCAGCGGATGCGCCTCGCGACGCAGGTGCTCTCGCGCCTCTTCGGCGTCGTCTTCGTGCTCGACGAGCCGTCCACGGGCCTGCACCCCGCCGACACGGAGGCGCTGCTCGGCATCCTGCGGACCCTGCGGGCGACCGGCAACACCGTCTTCTTCGTCGAGCACTCCCTCGACGTCATCCGCGAGGCCGACTGGATCGTCGACATCGGCCCGGGCGCGGGGTCGGGGGGCGGCACCGTCGTCTACTCCGGCCCGCTCGACGGCCTGCCGGGCGCCCGCGACTCCGTCACCCGCCGCTACCTCTTCCCCGAGGGCGACCCGGCGCCGCTGCGCTCCCGCCGCACCGCGGAGCAGTGGATCGAGCTCGCCGGCGTCTCGCGGCACACCCTCGACGACCTCTCCGTCGCGTTCCCGGTCGGGGTTCTCACCGCGGTCACCGGCGTCTCCGGATCGGGCAAGTCGACGCTCGTGAACCAGGCGCTGCCCGATCTGCTGCGCGCCTCGCTCCGCGCCGACGTCGCCGAGGACGCGCCGGCCGAGGAGGGCGGGGAGGCGGACCCGCTGCTCGACGCGGCTGCGGCGGCGACCCGCGGCACCGCCTCCGGGCCCGCGGACCGCCTGCGCCGGGTGGTGCAGGTGACCCAGACCCCGATCGGCCGGACCTCGCGCTCGAACGTCGCGACCTACACGGGCCTGTTCGACCGGGTGCGGACGCTCTTCGCGGCCACACCGGAGGCGAAGCGCCGCCGCTTCTCGGCGAGCCGCTTCTCCTTCAACCTGCCCAGCGGGCGCTGCCCCGTCTGCAAGGGCGAGGGCTCCGTGGAGGTGGAGCTGCTGTTCCTCCCGACCGTCGAGGCGCCCTGCACGGCGTGCGGCGGCACCCGGTACAACGAC
The DNA here is from genome assembly GCF_002932325.1 of Rathayibacter sp. AY1E2. NCBI lineage: Bacteria > Bacillati > Actinomycetota > Actinomycetes > Micrococcales > Microbacteriaceae > Rathayibacter > Rathayibacter sp. AY1E2. Next base: position 85,027 of record NZ_PSVO01000006.1, on the reverse strand, counting down.
GAGACGCTCGAGGTCACCCTGGGCGGCCGGACGATCGCCGACGTCCTCGCGCTGAGCGTCGCCGATGCGCGCGAGGCCTTCGCCGAGGACCGCGAGGTCGCCCGCCACCTCGACGCGCTGGTGGACGTGGGGCTCGGCTACGTCTCGCTCGGCCAGCCGGCGCCCGAGCTGTCCGGGGGAGAGGCGCAGCGGGTGAAGCTCGCCTCGGAGCTGCGTCGCGCCCAGCGCGGGGACACGCTCTACCTGCTCGACGAGCCGACCTCGGGCCTGCACCCCGCCGACGCCGACCGCCTGCTCGAGCACCTGCAGCACCTGGTCGACGCGGGCAACACGGTGATCGTCGTCGAGCACGACATGCGCGTCGTCGCCGACGCGGACTGGATCGTGGACCTCGGCCCGGGGGCGGGCCGGGCCGGCGGCTCGGTGGTCGCGACGGGCACTCCGGAGGAGGTCGCCGAGGCCGCGGGCAGCCGCACCGCTCCGTACCTCCGGGCGGCTCTGGACCGGCGCCGCTGAGCGCCGGAGGACCCTGTCAGACCTCTCACCGAAACCTCACCGAAAACTATTGTTAACGGTAACATTCGAGGCGGCCCGCCCCCCTGGGCCGGATTTCTCAACGACGAGAGGCCTCACGAATGAGACGACGACTCCCCCTGGCCACCGTGGCGGTGATGGCGCTGACGGCGGGTCTCCTGTCGGTCGGCCCCACGGCCCAGGCCGCCCCCACCACCTCGCTCGACGCCGCGAAGGTGCTCGAGCTCCCGTTCGACGGGTCGCTCGCCGACACCAGCGGTCGTGGTACCGCCCTCGGGATGCAGAAGGGCACCGCCTCCTACGGCACCGGCCTGAACGGCCGGGCGTTCGAGTTCACCGGATCGAACGCGATCTCGCTCGGCACTGCGGCGGCGCTGCAGCCCGCCGACCTCACCGTCTCGTTCTGGTACAAGCCGACCAGCGCGATGACCGGTGAGCAGGTCTTCACCTGGAACAAGACCGCCTACAACTCCGACGGCTGGTACCTCACCTCCGAGGGCGACGGCACTCCGCTCGCCCTCTCGATCGGCCCGTCCGGCGGTCAGCCGTACAAGGTCGCCGTCGAGACCGCCCGCTCCGGCTTCTTCCCCGCGGGGGAGTGGACGCACGTGGTCGCCACGTACGACAAGAGCACCAAGGCCGTGGCCTTCTACCGCAACGGGGTGAAGCAGACCGCCGTCGTCAAGACCGCGCCGTCCTCCTCCGCGTCCGGCGTCCTCGGCTCCGAGAGCACGTCGACGAAGACCCTCGGCTTCAACGGCCCCCAGTACAACGGCGCGCACCTGCGCGGCCTGCTCGACGACTACGCGCTCTACAACGGCGTCGCGACCACCACCGACGTCGTCGCCCTGACGAAGGCCGGGAACCCCTCCTTCGACCCCGCGAGCATCGCCCGGGCCGACCTCGAGCTGGTCGCCCCGCCCGCGAGCACCAGCACCGGCTTCACCCTGCCCACCGTCGGCGCGAAGGGGTCCGCCCTCAGCTGGACCTCCTCCGACCCGGCGACCGTCGCGATCAGCGGAGGCACGGCCTCGGTCACGCCGCCCACCGGCTCCGCGACGCAGGTCGTCCTCACCGGCTCCGCCACTTACGGGGGCAGCACCGCGGTCACGAAGACCTACACTCTCCAGGTGCAGCCCCGGGGAGTGAAGACGTCGAACTACCTTCTGGAGGCCGGCCTGTCCGACGTCTCCGTGCAGGACCCGTACCTCGAGAACGGGGAGCAGCAGACCGTCGAGTACCTGCTGAGCCTCGACCCCGAGATGTTCCTCTACTCCTTCTACCGCGAGGCCGGGCTCGCCCCGACCACGAGCGGCGGATACGGAGGCTGGGAGCGCGAGAACGGCACCCGGTTCCAGGGCCACTTCTTCGGCCACTACATGTCCGCGCTCTCGCAGGCCTACGCCACCACCGAGGACCCGACCACGAAGGCCGCCCTGCTCGCGAAGCTCGCCGCCTCCGTCGACGGGCTGAAGAAGGTCCAGGACGCCTACGCGCTGAAGGACCCCGCGAACGCCGGCTACGTCTCGCCGTTCCCGACCCGCTACCTCCCCTCGGGCGGCGACGGCCTGCTCGTCCCCTTCTACAACCTGCACAAGGTGCTCGCGGGCCTCCTCGACGCCCACGACCAGGCGCCCGACGCCGTCTCGCAGAAGGCGCTCACCGTCGCCGGCGGCTTCGGCAGCTGGATCACCGCCTGGGCGGGCCGTCAGGCGAACCCCGGTCAGCTCCTCAACACCGAGTACGGCGGGATGAACGAGGCGCTCTACCGCCTCTACGAGACCACGCACGACCCGGCGCACAAGCGCGCGGCGGAGTACTTCGACGAGACGGCGCTGTTCCGCAAGCTGGCGGACAACGAGGACGTCCTCAACGGGCTGCACGCGAACACCACGATCCCGAAGCTGATCGGCGCGCTGAAGCGCTACCGCGTCTTCACCGACGACCCGGCGCTCTACGCGACGCTGACCGACGCCGAGAAGTCGGACCTCGACATGTACCGCCGTGCCGCCGAGAACTTCTGGCGCATGGTCGACGAGACCCACACCTACGCCAACGGCGGCAACAGCCAGTCCGAGCACTTCCACGCACCCGGCACCCTGTACGAGTACGCCACGAACGGCCAGACCACCGGCTACGGCGAGAACTCGACCTCCGAGGGCTGCAACATCTACAACATGCTCAAGCTCACCCGGGCGCTGTTCCAGGTGACCGAGGACGTGAAGTACGCCGACTTCTACGAGGAGACGTTCATCAACGGCGTCCTCTCGGTGCAGAACCCGGACACCGGCATGGTGACCTACTTCCAGCCGCAGACCGCGGGCTACGCCAAGGTCTTCGGGCACGAGCTCGACGAGTTCTGGTGCGACCACGGCTCGGGTATCGAGAGCTTCACCAAGCTCGGCGACTCGATCTACTTCGAGAAGCCGAAGACCGTCTTCGTGAACCAGTTCCGCTCCTCGGTCCTCCGCTCCTCCGCGAACAACCTCCGGCTGACCCAGACGGCGGACATCCCGAGCACGGACACGGCGACCCTGAGGGTCGAAGCGCTGGCCGGAGGAGCCGTGGCCGCGGACACGACCCTCAAGCTGCGCGTGCCGTCCTGGATCGACGGAGCGCCGACGCTCACCGTGAACGGTGCCGTCCGTGCCGTCACGGCCCAGGCCGGATACGTCTCGGTCGCCGTCGCCGCCGGTGACGTGCTGACCTGGAAGCTGCCCGCCGCGGTCAGCGCGGTCGCGGACACGGAGAACCCCGACTGGACCGCGTTCCGCTACGGACCGGTGCTGCTGGCGACCGAGCTCAACCGCTCGAACGTCGAGGCGTCCTACGTCGCCGGCGTCCTGGTGCGCATGGGCACGGCCGACAAGTCCGTGAACTCGAACGTCGTCGTCGCGGACTCCGCGGCCTGGAAGTCCGCGGTCCGCGGCAACCTGGTCCGCCTGCCCGACGGCGCGGACGGCAACGGCCGCACGACGATGCGCTTCGGCATGAAGAACGTCGACGCCGCGTCCGCCGCCCGGGTCTTCACCCCGTACTACAGCCTCTACAACGCCCGATACGCGACGTACATGACCCTGATCGAGCCCGACTCGGCCGCGGCGCAGGCGCTGATCCGGACCCAGAAGGAGCAGCTGCGCGTCGACGAGACGACCATCGACTCCCTCACCTCGTTCGACAACAACAACAGCGAGGCCGACAAGAACTACAAGACCGCGCGGTCCGGAGTCGGCACCTGGCGCGGGGAGGGCTACCGCGACGGCGAGCGCTCGGCGGAGGCGTACTTCCAGTACGACATGATCGTCGACCCGACCCTGCCGGCCAACTACCTCGGGGTCCGCTACTACGGCGGCGACGCGGGACGCACCTTCGACGTCTACCTCAACGACGTGAAGCTCAAGACCGAGGTGGTCTCGGGAGCGGCCGGAGCGACGAGCTGGTACGTCCAGTACGACCGGATCCCGGCGTCGATCCTCAGCGGTCTCGCCGCGAAGGACAGCTACAAGCGCGACCAGAGCGGGAAGTACGTGCTCGACGCGCAGGGACGCAAGATCCCCGTCGTCACGGTGCGCTTCCAGGGCACCGGGTCCAGCTACGTCGGCGGCGTCTTCGGGGTCTACACCACGGAGTCGACCACCTACGCGGTGAACCCGGAGCTGACGAAGCTCTCCTCCGACGTCGGGACGCTCTCGCCGGCGCTCGCCGCCGGGGTGCGGGACCACACCCTGACGGTGCCGGCCGGCACGACCAGCGTCTCGCTCGACCTCGACCCGGCCGTGCCCAGCGGTCTGGTGAAGGTCGACGGCGTGCTGATCGACGACACCCTCCGCCGCACGGTGCCGCTCGCGGCGTCGGGCACGACGAGCGTGGTCGTCGAGTCGTCGGCGCAGGACCACAGGACCACCGCGACCTACCGCCTCTCGATCGTCCGCGCCTCCGCGGCGACGGTGCCGACCACCGTGACGGCCACCAGCCGCTGCGTGGCGGGCAGGGTCGTGGTGACGGTCTCCGCTCGGAACGACGCGAAGGTCCCGGCGGCGATCACCATCGCGTCCTCCTGGGGCTCGAAGTCGTTCACCGGGATCGCTCCGGGGTCGAGCGCCTCCCACGCCTTCACCACCCGCGCCGCCTCGGTGGCCGCGGGCTCGGCGACGGTGACCGCGACGGCCACCCTGGACGGAGCCGCGGTGACGACCACGAAGCAGGCCGCGTACTCCGCTCTCACCTGCAAGTGACGTGACGACGACGGCCGTCGGGGCTCGCCCCCGGCGGCCGTCGTCGTCAGTCGGAGGCGCGGTAGAGGCCCTGGAGCAGCCCGATGACGTCGCCCAGGAGGGGCGGCGGGTCGCTCCGGATCCACGCGGCGTGCACGGGGACCGGCGGAGCGTCGCGGACGACCCGGTAGGCGAGGCCCTGCCGCCGGTACTGGCTCACCGTCGACTCCGCGGTCACTCCGCGGGCGGTGCCGCTGCTGATCACCGTGAGCCAGTCGTCGACGTCGGTCGTCGGGACGGTGATCCGCGGCCGGTCGTGCTCGGGCCAGAGGTCGAGCCGGGTGCTCCCGGTCCGGTCGTCGAGCGCGAGCGGAGCGGTCGCCACCTGGGCGAGGGTGACCGTGCGCTTCGCGGCGAGCGGGTCGTCGACGGACAGGGCGCAGTAGCGCTTCTCGGTGCCGATCAGAGCCGACTCGACGTCCGCAGCCGGAGATCCGCGCCGGAGGATCGCGAGATCGCTGAGGCCCTCCGCGAGCCCCGCGGTGGGCGTGTTGGAGCGGATCAGCCGCAGCTCGTGGCGGGGGAGCGCCGCGGCCCAGCGGCGCTGGAACTCCTGGGTGTGCTCGCCGAGAGCCGACCAGGCGTAGCCGATCCGGATCGTGTCCGTCCCGGCCGCCGCCTCCTCGCGCAGATCGTCGACGACGGCCAGGACGCGGCGGGCGTGCCGCAGCACCCGCTCGCCCGCCGGCGCGAGCTCGACGCTGCGGGTCGTCCGGTGGAGGAGCCTTCGTCCGAGGACGGACTCGAGCGCCGCGACGTTGCGGGAGACCGCCGTCTGGGAGATGCCGAGGTCGATCCCCGCGTCGGTGAAGGTCCCGGCGTCCACGACGCCGACGAACGACCGGAGGTGGCGCAGTTCCAGATCCATGACCGCATCCTATTCATGCGGTTCCCGCATCGATCGGACCGGTGATGCATTGTGAGCCGGGGCCGGACGGCTCGCAGACTTCCGGCATGACGAAGCAGCTCCCCGGCGACGGCCGGACCGTCGGCGTCGCGACCGCCCTCGCGAGCGCCCTCTCGAACCAGCTCGGGGCGGCCTCCGGGACTCTGGCCTTCCCGGTCCTGGGATCCGTCGGAGTGGTCGCCGTCCGGCAGATCGTCGCCGCGCTGATCCTCCTCCCGGTCGTGCGGCCGCGGATCCGCGACCTGACCCGCGCGCAGTGGTGGCCCGTCCTGCTCCTCGCCGTGGTGTTCGGAGCGATGAACCTCACGCTCTACGCGGCCATCGACCGCATCGGGCTGGGGCTGGCGGTGACCCTGGAGTTCTGCGGGCCGCTGGCGGTCGCGCTCCTCGGCTCCCGGAGCAGGACCAGCGCGCTCTGCGCCCTCGTCGCCGGAGCGGGCGTCGTGGCGATCGCCGGGCCGAGGCCCTCGTCCGACCAGCTGGGGATCGCGCTCGGTCTCGCGGCCGCGTGCTGCTGGGCCGCGTACATCCTGCTCAACCGGATCATCGGACTCCGGCTGCCCGGAGCACAGGGGACCGCCACGGCGACCGGCATCTCCGCCGCCGTCTTCCTGCCCGTCGCCGTCTGGACGCTCGTCACGACGCGCCCCGACGCGGGCACCGTGCTCCTGGCGGTCGGCGCCGGCGTCCTGGCGACGGCCGTCCCGTTCGTGGCCGACGTGATCGCGCTCCGGAGGCTCCCGGCGAGCGTGTTCGGGACGCTCATGAGCGCCAACCCCGTCCTGGCCGCCCTCATCGGCGCGGTCGTGCTCGGGCAGGACGTCGGCGCGGCCGGATGGATCGGCATCGCCCTCATCGTCACCGCGAACGCGGCGGTCCTCCGGCGGGGGCGTCGCGCGCGGTGAGGCCCGGCGGCGGGCCGAGCATCTCGACGACGGCGTCGAGCACCGCATCGGTCCTCCGCGCCAGGGGGGAGTCGGCGGAGACGAGCGCGCTGATCCGCTCGCGGGCGACGCGGCCGAGCGGCGTGATCCCGATGACGCGCTGCCGCTGGTCCGTCGGCGACACCCGGCGCTCGACCAGTCCCCGCGCCTCGAGCTGCCGGCAGAGGAAGGTGACGTTCTGAGGGGTGCAGTGCGCTCGGGCGGCCGCCTCGCTCATGGACGGAGCGGGCTCGTCGGGGTCGATGCTCCAGAGGAGGTGGGCGGTCGTGGCGGTGATGCCGTACTCGCGCAGTGCCGGAGCGAGCGCCTCGTCGGTGCGCGCCACCACGTCGTAGACCGCGGCCAGCGCGTCCGCCAGCCGCTCGTCCCGTCGCGTCGCCATGCGAGCAGAATATCGCTTCAAGTCCTGAAGCATGTACGGTGAAGCTTCAAGGATTGAAGGGAATCTGAGCCCTTCCGAGACCACCGCGCCCCTTCTCGGGCGCCGAGGGGAGACCGCCGTGGAGATCGCACGACTCGACGGGCGCACCGTCGTCGTCACCGGGGCCGCCGGCGGCATCGGCTTCTTCGTCGCGGAGGGACTCGCCCGCCTCGGCGCACGGGTCGTCGTCGCCGCCCGCTCGGCGGCCCGGGCGCACTCGGCCATCGGGCTGCTCCCCGAGCCGGGCCTGCACCGTCACCTGCCGCTGGACCTCTCCGACCGGGAGTCGATCCTGTCGGCGGGGGACGCCCTCCGGCGCCTCGGCACCCTCGACGGCATCGTCCTCAACGCGGGGATCATCGCCGCGCCGAGGACCGCTGCGACGGGCGCTTTCGGCGTCGAGTCGACGGTCGGCGTGAACGTCCTCGCGCACCTCGAGCTCCTGCGCTCCGCACTGCCGGCGCTCGAGGAGGCGCCGGCCGCGCGGATCGTCAGCACCGGCAGCATGCTCACCCGGCGGATCCCCTTCGACCCCGACGACTGGCTCTCGCAGAAGTCCTACCGCCCCCGCGTCGCCTACGCGATGTCCAAGCACGCCGCGGAGATCCTGGGGTTCGAGCTCGACCGCCGCCTCCTCGACGCGGGGTCTCGGATCCGCTCCGTCGTCGCCCACCCCGGCGGCGCCATCGATGCCCTCACCCCCGAGCGGCCGCCGCTCCACGAGCGGCCGCTGCCCGTGCGGCTCCTCGCACCCGCCCTCGCGCCGCTGGTCTCGCGCCTGGTGCAGGGGAAGGACTCCGCGGCGCGACCCGCCGTCGCCGCCGTCGCCGCACCGACACTGCCGCGGAACGCCTACATCGGCCCCCGCCACGGAGCCGCGGGAGAGCCGGTGCTCGCGACTCCCGTGCCCAGCTCGACCGACGCGGCGCTGGGCGCGCGGCTCTGGCACGAGGCGGAGGCGATCCTCGGCGGCCCGGTCCTCGGGGCGCTCTGACGGACGGGCCCTCGAGGGGGCCGGCGGAAGAAGAGGCGCGGCGGCGAGCAGCCGACCCGAGCGGTCCGCGGCACCGTCACTCCGGACCGCGGAGGGGCAGCGGGACGCGAGTCCGTCGCGCGGGTCCGAGCGCGCCTGCGCCGAGCCCACCGCACGGGACCGGCGTCGACGATCCTCACCGTCGACGATCCTCACCGTCGACGGTCTCGAGACGGATCCGGGCCGACGCCGGGCCGACCTCGCGGGTCGGCCCCTCGACCGACCCGGCCGCGGTCACGCCGCTGTGCGTTACCTGTTCGTTATGAAAAAGGCGCCTACACGACCAAACCAGGGACACCCTGGGAAACGGCAGGTCGCGGGAGAAAACTCTCCTCCATGAACCAGACAGCGGCACCCGTGCGCGAGCATCGAGCTCTCTACTTCCTGCTCGCCGCCCTCGCGGGCATCGTCACGGGCGGAGTCCTCCTCGCCGTCGCCGAGCTCATCGCCCTCGCGGTCGCCCGCACCGCGAGCCCCGTGCTCGCCCTCGGCGCCTTCATCGTCGACATCGTCCCGCGCCCGCTCAAGGAGTTCGCGATCGAGACGTTCGGCGAGAACGACAAGACCTTCCTGCTCGGCAGCGTGGGCGCCGCGGTCGTCGTCGCCGCCGCGATCGCCGGAGTGCTCCAGCTGGTCCGCCCGCCGCTCGGCCAGGTGCTGCTCGTGATCGCCGGCGGCCTCTCGATCGCCGCCATCGTGACCCGCACCGGAGCGTCGCCGCTCGCTGCGGTGCCCACGCTGGTCGGACTCGTCGTCGCCGTCGTCGTCATGCACCTCCTCTTCACGCGCCTGCGCGGCTGGCGTGCGGCCCGGGCCTCGGAGGCCAGGGGAACATCCTCCGAGGCCCGTCCGGGCGCCCTCGAGCGCCGCGGCTTCTTCCGCATCGCGCTGATCTCCGCCGTCGGCGCGGCCGTCGTCGGCACCGGTGCCCGCCTGGTCAACGCGGCGACCTCCTCCCTCGCCGGTGTCCGCGACGCCCTGCGCCTGCCGTCCCCGCGCAGCACCGTCTCGGTCCCCGCGGGCGCCGAGCTCGACATCGAGGGCATCACCCCGCTCTACACGCCGAACGCCGACTTCTACCGCGTCGACACCGCCCTCACCGTGCCCAACCTGGACCCGTCGGCCTGGTCGCTGAAGATCACCGGCATGGTCGACCGCGAGGTGACGCTGAACCTCCAGCAGATCTTCGACATGGGCCTCGACGAGTACGGCATCACCCTCACCTGCGTCTCGAACCAGGTCGGCGGCAACCTCGTCGGCAACGCCAAGTGGCTCGGCGTCCCCCTGCGCGACGTGCTGAAGATGGCCGGCGTGCAGAGCGGCGCCGACATGCTCCTCTCGACCAGCAGCGACGGCTACACGGCGTCCACCCCGATCACCGCGGTCACGGACGACAATCTCGACGCGATCCTCGCCGTCGGCATGAACGGCGAGCCCCTCCCGTTCGAGCACGGCTTCCCGGTGCGGATGATCGTGCCCGGCCTCTACGGCTACGTCTCGGCCACCAAGTGGCTCACCGAGCTCAAGGTCACCACCTTCGAGGCCGACCAGGCCTACTGGACCCCGCGCGGCTACTCCGCCGAGGCCCCCATCAAGATGTCCTCGCGGATCGACACCCCGCGGATCGGCGTCCCCGTCACCTCGGGCGCTCTCAAGATCGCTGGTGTCGCCTGGGCGCAGAGCATCGGCATCGAGAAGGTCGAGGTGAGCATCGACAACGGCGACTGGCAGGAGGCGACGCTCTCGACCCCGGTCAACCTCGACACCTGGGTGCAGTGGTTCGTCGACTGGGACGCCCAGCCCGGCTCGCACTACGTCGCGGTCCGCGCGGTCGACAAGAACGGCATGGTCCAGATCGAGGACCGCGCGCCGGTCGCGCCCGACGGATCCTCCGGCTGGCAGCGCACGCTCATCAACGTCACCTGACGCCCGGCGGAGGCGCCGATCCCCGGGGGTCGGCGCCTCCGGTGCGTCCGGCGTCCGTCGCGACGACGCCCCCGCAGTGCGGACGGCCCTGACGCGACGTCGCCTTGGCGGCAGGCACCGCGGCACGTCCCGGCCCGGCGCGCAAGCCTCCGCGGCGGCGCGGCCCGCGAGGAGGCGCCGCTCTAGCCTTCGAGGATGCGCTCCCGGCTCCTCCATCTCCGCGAATCCTTCTGGTTCCTCCCGGCGCTGTTCGGCGTCCTCGCCGTCGGGCTGGCGCTGGGGCTGGTCGAGGTCGACCACCTGCTGGTCCGCGCCGGCGTCAGCGACATCCCCCTGATCGAGGACCTGTCGCCGACCGGCGGCCGGGCGATCCTCTCGGCGATCGGCGGGACGATGCTGGGCGTCGCCGCGACCTCGTTCTCGATCACGATCTCGGTGCTGGCAACCACGTCCTCCGCCTACGGGCCCCGGCTTGTCCGCAACTTCATGGCCGACCGCGGCAACCAGGTCGTCCTGGCGGTGCTCACGTCCACGTTCCTGTACTCGCTGATCGTTCTGCGCGCGGTGCACACCGAGGAGGACGCCTCGCTGACGTTCGTGCCGGTGGTGGCCGTCTCGTTCTCGGTGCTGCTCGCGGTGGGCGACGTCGCGGTGCTCGTCTACTTCATCCACCACATCGCGCTGTCGGTGCAGGTGACGACGCTGCAGCAGCGGGTGCTCGGCGAGCTCGTCGACGTCATCGAGCGGCTGCACCCGGAGGACGGGGAGGAGCCGGCGGAGGCGGAGGCGGCCCTGCTCGCGGAGGAGGCCCTGCCGCCGGCGGGGCGCGAGCCGGTCGTCCTGCGGGCGGTGCGGGGCGGCTACGTCGAGCAGCTCGAGGTCGAGCGGCTGGTCGCCCTGGCCCGCCGCGGCGACGCGCGGCTCCGGGTGCTCGCGCTGCCCGGCGACCACGTCCTCGTCGGAGACCCGGTGCTCGAGGTCTTGGAGGGGTCCGTCGCCCAGGAGGAGGCGGTCGCCGCGGTCGTCGTCGCCGACGCGCGCACCCCGCACCAGGACCTCCGGTACGCCGTCCAGCAGGTGGTCGAGATCGGAGTCCGCGGGCTCGCGACCGGCACGAACGACCCGTACACCGCGGTCGGCGCCGTCGAGGCCCTGACCAGCGCGCTCGTCGACCTCTGCGGCCGGCCGGAGGCGCGCGGCCGCTACTCCGACGCCGACGGAGTCGTCCGCCTGGTCGTCCCGTGGCCGCGAGCGGGCGAGCTGCTGGCCGACGTGTTCCTCGCCCTGCGCTCGTACGCGATGGAGCAGCCGCTCGTCGTCCGCGCCGGCGTGCGCCTCGCCGAGCGGCTCGCGGTCGTCGCCCGCGGGGGTACCCGCGTCGAGCTGCACCGCCAGGTCCAGGCGTTCGCCGCCGCGCACGCCGCCGCCGACGGCGACGCCCTCGAGGCGCCGGCCCTGCGCGCGTCGCTCGCCGCGCTCGAGGCGCGCCTCGCGGCCTGAAGCCGGCCTGCCGGATGCTCCGGGAGGCCGCACCGCCCATGGAGTGCTCGAATCGATTCGAGTAGGCTCGGCGCATGACAGAGAACACCACTGAGCTGCGCGTGGGGGTCGTCGGCCTCGGCTTCGCCGGCACCACCCACCTCGACGCCTTCCAGTCCCTGCCCGGCGCCCGCGTCGTCGCGCTCGCCGGCCAGGAGGAGGCGCGCCTGCACGAACTCGGCGCGACCCGCGGCGTCCCCGACCTCTACGCCGACTGGGAGGAGCTCGTCGCCCGCGACGACCTCGACGTCGTCTCCATCGGCGTCCCAAACCACCTGCACCACCCGATCGCCGTGGCCGCGCTCGCGAGCGGCAAGCACGTCTTCTGCGAGAAGCCGCTCGCCACCACCGCTGAGCTGGCGGCCGAGATGGTCGAGGCCGCCCGCACGAACGACCGGGTGCTCGAGATCGCGTACAACCACCGCCGCCGCGCCGACGTCGCCTTCCTCCGCGACTACCTCGACGACGCGCCGCTGGGCGACGTCTACCACGCCCGCGCGAGCTGGCAGCGGCGCACCGGCATCCCCGGCATCGGCTCCTGGTTCACCAGCAAGGAGCTCGCCGGCGGCGGCCCGCTCATCGACCTCGGCTCCCACGTGCTCGACATCGCGCTGCACCTGCTCGACGAGCCGCGCGTGACCAGCGTCTCGGCGGTCGCGTACGGCGAGATCGGCCGCTCCGGCCGCGGAGGGCGCCCGCACGGCGTCGCCGCCACCGGCACGCACGCGTTCGAGGTAGAGGACTTCTCGAGCGCCCTGCTGCGCCTCGACAACGGCCGCTCGCTCCAGCTCGACGCCTCCTGGGCCAGCTACTCGAAGGTCGACGAGGACATCGAGGTCGAGCTGCTCGGCTCGGCCGGGGGCGCGCGCCTCCACATCGCCGACTACGCCACGGAAGGGACTCTGACGCTCTACTCCGAGGTCGCCGGAGCGCCGACCGTCTCGCACCCCGACGTGAAGGTCCCCGCCGGACACCACCGCTCGGTCATCGCCGAGTTCCTGGAGGCCATCGCCTCGGGAGCCGACGCGCCCGCGGGCGGCCCCCGCTACTCCGGCCACTACGGCGAGTACGCTCTGCACCGCAGCCGGGTGGTCGACGCGATCTACCGCTCCGCCGCCGAGAAGCAGGAGGTGGCGGTCGCATGAGCGCCCCGATCGAGGTCCTCGTCTGGAACGAGTTCCGCCACGAGACCCGCGGCGACGAGACCGTGCTGCGCCACTACCCGGACGGCATCCACCGCGTCATCGCGGACGGGCTCGCGGAGTCGCTCGGCGACGCCGTCTCGGTCCGCACCGCGACGCTCCCCGAGCCCGAGCACGGGCTCACCGAGGAGGCGCTCGCGACGACGGACGTGCTGCTGTGGTGGGGGCACATCGCGCACGAGGAGGTGTCGGACGAGGTCGTCCAGCGCGTCCTGCGGCACGTGCAGGAGGGGATGGGGATCCTGGTCCTGCACTCGGGCCACTACTCGTCGATCTTCAAAGCGCTCATGGGCACGACCTGCTCGCTGAAGTGGCGCAACGACCGCGACCGCGAGCTGGTCTGGACGATCGCGCCCACCCATCCGATCGCCGAGGGCGTGCCCAGCCCGCTGATCATCCCCGAGCAGGAGATGTACGGCGAGTACTTCGACATCCCGGTGCCGGAGGAGACGGTGTTCCTGTCGACCTTCACCGGCGGCGAGGTGTTCCGCTCCGGCGTGACCTACACCCGCGGCCTCGGGAAGGTCTTCTACTTCTCGCCCGGCGACCAGGACTACCCCGTCTACCACCACCCGGACATCCGGCGCGTGCTGGCGAACGCCGTCCGCTGGGCCCGCCCGACCCGGCCGCGCACGCCCCTCACGGCCGACCACCACCCCCGGGGCTGGTTCGAGTCCTGACGCGGTCCCCTCCCTCTCCGCGGGATGCCGCTCCGGTACGCGACACGCCGTGCCCGGCGTACCGACGTGGCGTCTCGCGGGGAGGTACTGGGGGGATGCAGCAGACGGAGGGGCGCGAGCCGGACGAGGTGCGCCGGTACGGGAAGGCACCGGAGCAGATCGCGGACGTCTTCCGCGGGGCGCCCGGCGGGGCGCGCCGGCCGGTCGTGCTCGTGCACGGCGGATTCTGGCGCGCGCGGTGGGACCGGCGGCACGCCCGGCCGCTCGCGGCGGCGCTGGCCGACCGCGGACACGACGTGCTCCTCCCCGAGTACCGGCGCACGGGCGACACGGGAGGCGGCTGGCCGAGCACCGGCGACGACGTCCTGGCCGTGCTCGCGGCGCTCCCGGCGCTGCTGCCCGGCGCCGGACCGGTCACCCTCGTCGGCCACTCCGCCGGCGGCCACCTCGCCGTCTGGTCGCAGGCCGCCCGTCCGTCGCCGCACGTCGCCGCTGTGGTGGCGCTGGCGGGCGTGCTCGACCTGGCCGCCGCCTCCGCCGACCGCCTCAGCGACGACGCCGTGGGGGAGCTCCTCGGCGGCGACCTCGCGCTGCTCCCGGGCGCCGACCCCGCGCAGCTGCCCGCGCCGCCGCAGCCGACCACGCTGATCCACGGCGTACTCGACGAGGACGTCCCCGTCGCCTACAGCCGCCGATACGCCGGCCGGCATCTCGCCGTGCAGCTGCACGAGCTCGCCGACGCCGACCACATGGCGCTCGTCGATCCGACGACGGCAGCCTTCGCGATCCTCCTCGCCGCGCTCGGCTGACGCGCGCCGGGAGCGGGACTGCGACGCTCCGCCCGCCGAGGCGCGACGGGAACAGGCCCCCTACAGGACCGGCGGGTACAGGAAGAGCGGGACCTGCGCGGTGGGGAAGGTGCGGGTGACGTAGCTGTGCTTGCCGCCGTAGTTGTACTCCTCGAGGAGCACGGTGCCGTCGTCGTTGACCTTCTGCACGTACGAGACGTGGTTGTAGGTCCACCACGCGACGCAGCCGACGATCGGGACGCTGCTGGTCGCCCAGCCCTTCGCGGCCCAGTTGTCCGGCCACTCGTAGGCGCTGCCGCCGAGCGGGGTGATGTTCCCCCACGTGTACTTCCACGGCGCGGAGGTGCGGCCGGCGTCGCGGTTGAGGCGCCAGGCCACGAAGTCGACGCACTCGCGGTAGTAGTAGCCGAGGGGCGAGAGTCCGCCGCCGTCGTCGTCGATGGTCTCGTAGGGCCACGGGTAGTCGTCGCCGACCGCGCGGGTCTGCACGGTCGAGAACTCTCCGCCGTTCGATCCGGAGAGCACGGCCGCCTGGCGGCTGGCCTCGTCGAGCTGCGCCTGGGTCGGTGCGGCGAAGGCGTCGCGGACGGCGGTCTGGCCGGCGGCGTCGGAGGAGACGGTGAGGTTCTGGAGGCCGACCCGGTTCGCGGCGGCGCGGCCGGTCGCGGTGGCGGAGGAGCTGCGGGCGCCGTACGCGGGGATCGCGGCCGTGGCGAAGAGGCCGCCGACCACCGAGAAGGTGCCGAAGGCCAGGGCGCGGCGGCTGAGGCCACGGGCCCGGGCGGGTTCGGCGACGCGAGGAGCGACGGGGCGGGAGGCGGACGCGCGGCGCGGTGAGGCCGGGATCGACCGGGAGGCGGGGGAGGCGACGGCGGGGACCTCGACCGAGACGGTCGGAGCGGTCGCCACGGCCGTTGCGGCGTCGACGGCGGTGGGCGCGGAGTCGCCAGCGCCTGCGGAAGCGGCGGAGTCGTCCGATCCGCTGCCCTCGACCGCGGTGCCGGCGGTCGCCGCGCCCGTCTCCGTCTCGGCCCGGGCCGCACGGCGCTCGGCTTCGCGGGCCTCGCGCCGGGTCAGGGGTGCAGTGGTCGGGGTGCCGGCACTCTCCTCAGGGGTGGGAATGCCTGGCTTCGACACGCGTGCGTTCTCCTCGGATGACGGTGGTGACGGGGGGTCGGGGGCCGGTGGGGATCCGGCGACGAGCCACTCTAGCCCGAGGCCCGCGCATAACGGAACGATCACGACGGATCCGGCACGGATGCTCCGACCGCTCGCGCCCGCGCGGTGCCAGGATGGGGCGCAACCGGGAAGGAGCTCCTCATGACCGCACCCACCCCCACCGGGCCCGTCCTCGTCGGCATCGTCGACGGCCAGCGACCCGAGGTCCTGCGCACCGCCGCCCGCGTCGCCGCCGACGCCGGAGCCGCCCTGCTGCTCGTGTCGGTCTCGGCCGATCCGTACCTCGTCGGCGAGTACGTCGATCCGATGACCGGCGGCATCCCGCTCGGCTTCGTCGGCGCCGCGGCCGACCGCGGCGAGGGCCCGTCCCTCCCGCCCGGGCTCCGCAAGACGGTCGAGCACGAGCTGGACGGCAGCACCGTGCAGTGGTCGCTGCGCGCGGCGCGGGGCGAGCCCGCCCTGGCGCTCGCCGAGGTCGCCGAGGAGGTCGACGCGCGGATGATCGTGGTCGGCACCCGCGACGCGGGCGTGCTCGCGAGCATCGCCGAGTTCCTCAGCGGGAGCGTCGCCGCCCACCTCGCTCACCGCCAGCACCGCCCCGTGCTCGTCGTCCCGCGCGCCGACCGCGACCCGTCGCGCCCGGCGCCCTGGGACCTCCCGGAGTGACGCGACCCCTGCACCTGCGCCCCTCCGCGATCCTCCTGGTCGCGGCGGGCGGTGCCGTCGGCACGGCGATTCGCGCCGCGATCGGCGCCGCACTGCCTCCGCTGGGCGTCGTGCCGGTCGCGACGCTCGCCGTGAACCTGCCGGGCGCGTTCCTCCTGGGCCTCCTGCTCGAGGCGCTGGCGCGGCGCGGGCCGGACGAGGGCGGGCGCCGAACCCTGCGCCTCCTGATCGGCACCGGCGTGCTGGGCGGATTCACGACCTACAGCACCTTCTCGCTCGACACGGTCGCGCTGCTCGAGGGCGGCCACGTCGTGGAGTACCTGCTCTACACCGGCGGCACGCTCGTGCTGGGCGTGCTCGCCGCGGCGCTGGGCATCGCTGTCGCGGGGCGGCGGAGGGCGGCGGCGTGACGGCCGGCCTGCTGCTCGCGGTCGCTCTCGCGGGCGGAGTCGGAGCGGCCGCACGGCTCGTCGTCGACGGGGTCGCGCGGTCGCTCGTGCCGGCGCGCTGGCCGGTCGGCACCGCGCTGATCAACGTGAGCGGGTCGCTGCTGCTCGGAGTCGTCACCGGGCTCGTGCTGGCCGGCGTCCTCGACCCGGTGTGGCGGGCCGTGCTCGGGACGGGCGTGCTCGGCGGCTTCACCACGTTCAGCACGGCGAGCGTCGAGACCGCGCGGCTCTTGCTCGACCGGCGCTGGGCGGCCGGCCTGGGGTACGGCGTCGGCACGGCGGCGCTCGCCGTCGCGGCGGCGGCCGCGGGCCTCGCGCTGACGGGCGTCCGGCTGTCTTGAGCAGCGTGGCGGGCACTCCGGAGCGGCACGTGGCTCCGCTCCTCGCCGCCCTTCCCGGAGCCCACCCCACGCCCCTCCGCGCCCGCCTCGTCACTCCTGATCCCCCCGCTCACGGGGCAGGCGCCCGCCGCCGCCCGCGAGCCGACGCGGATCCTCGCGCGGTGACCCCCGGTCGAGGGACGCCTCGACCTCCGGAGCATGGGTGAAGATGGGCGGATGACATCCGTGGGGGGCGTTCCGGAGCTCAGGCTGGCCGTCGTCGACGACCAGCCCCTCTACCGGCACATGCTGTCGTCGCTGCTGCGCGCGGTGCCGGGCGTGCGGAGCGTCGTGGAGGCCGGATCCGCCACGGAGGCGCGGTCGGTGCTGCGGCCCGCGGAGCTCGACGTGGCGATCCTCGACATCGAGCTCGGCGACGGCGACGGCATCGAGCTCGGGCGCCGGCTGCGGTCCACCGCGCCCGGACTGGGCATCGTCCTGCTCTCGGCCGTCGACGCGATGCACCGCTTCCTCCGCCTCGATCGCGCCGAGGCCCGCGGCTGGAGCTACCTCTCGAAGACCTCCTCCCTCTCCGCCCCCGCCCTGCTCGCCTCCGTCCGCGCGACGGCGGACGGCCGCACCGTGCTCGATCCGGCGCTGGTCGCCGCCCGCGCGGCCCGCCGCGACTCCCCGGTCGCCGCGCTGAGCCCGCGCCAGTACGAGGTGCTCTCGGGCCTCGCATCGGGGCTGACCAACGCTGCGATCGGCGAGCGCCTCGGCATCGCGGTCCGCTCGGTCGACAACCACGTCAACGCCGTCTACGCGGGCCTCGGCGTGCGGTCGGACGGCGAGCGCAACCCGCGGGTCGACGCGACGCTCCTCTTCCTCGAGTACACCGGATGAGCGCCGGCCCGCGCGACGCGCGCGAGGACAACCGCATCGTCCTCGGAGCGATGGCCCTCCTGGGCGGCGTCCTCTCGCTGCTGGCCGCGCTCCAGGCCGTCTTCGCGCTCGGGATGCTGTCGCGGACGCTGCGGGGGGTCGATCCGGGGCCGCTGCTCGACGTGACGACGCGCGTCCTGGTCAACGTGTCGACGATCGGGCTCGCGATCGCCCTGGTCGCGGTGCTGCGTCCCGAGCGCTCGACCGGCAGCGGCCGGGTGGCCCGGACGGCGGTCATCGCCGTGGGGATGGGACTCGTCCGCTGCTGCCTCCAGGTGCTGACCGGCGTCTACCCGCTCTCGGCCCTCCCCGCTCTCGCGGTCGAGCTGGTCGTCGGATCCACGGTGATCGCGCTGATCACGGCCTACGGCTACCTGCTCGTGCGCGCGGCACGGCGCGTGCGCGAGAAGGAGCGGGAGCACGCCCGCGCCTCCGTGCAGGCGCTCGAGGCGGTGCAGGCCCTGCAGCGGGAGGAGCTGCGGGTGCGGCGCGACGTCGCGCAGAGCCTGCACGGCGGCCTCCAGAACGGACTCGTGGTGCTGACCGCCGAGCTGCACGCGGTCGCGAGCACAACCGACGAGGCGGCCTCGGAGCGGCTGCTCGCCATCGCCGCCCGGCTCGACCGGCTCCGCGAGGACGAGGTGCGCGCGGTCGGCCACGCCCTCTACCCGGTCGAGATCGACCACGGCCTGGTCCCCGCCGTCCGCGACCTCGTCGCGCGACTCCCTCCCGAGATCGCCGTCGACCTCGACCTCGGCCGCATCCCGGCGCTCGCCGCCGAGGGCGCCGAGGCGCCGCTCGACCAGCGGATGCTCCTGGTCCGGTTCCTGGAGGAGGCGGTCACCAACGCGCTGAAGCACGGCGGCGCCTCCTCGCTGCGGGTGCGCGGCGACGAGGAGGCGGGCGTCGTGGTGCTCACCCTCGACGACGACGGCCGCGGACTCGTCGAGGGGTCGACGCGCTCGGGCCTGGCGCGGCTGGAGCGGCAGCTCGCGGTCTACGGGGGCTCGCTGGAGCTCTCGGACTCGCCCGTGCTGGCGGGGGCGCGGGTGAGGGCGCGGCTCCCGCTGTCCGGCGCGGCGCCCGGCGGGGACGGCGGACGGACGGAGTAGCGGGACGGGCGCTCCCGCCGTCCCTCGCGTCGAGCACAGGGCGGTCCGAGGGACGTATTCATGCCGGATGGCGAGCCGTCTCCTCGTGCCCGCCCCTCACGCCGGGTAGACCAGCAGATCCTCCGGAGCGACGGTGAAGCCTGCCTCGCGACCGGGCGCGAGGTCGAGGCGCGCCGCGTCGGCCGCCGGGACGTCGGCGGTCAGGAGCGCGCTGCGCACCCGCACCGCGTCTCCCCGCTGCTCCACATCGGTGATCACGGCGCGGAGGCCTCCCTCTCCGACGGAGACGGCGGAGGGGCGGACCGCGGCGAGCACGGCGGCGCCGACCGCTACCGGCTCGGCCGCGACTCCGGACAGCTCGTGCCCGTCAGGGGTGCGCAGACCCGTCCCGGTGCGGACGCCCTCGAGCAGCTCGAGCCCGGCGAGCTCGGCGGTGAACGCGGTGCGGGGGCGCGTGAGGACGCGGGCGGTCGGCCCCTCCTCGACCACCCGGCCGCCGTGCAGCACCAGAACCCGGTCGGCGAGGGTCCAGGCGTCAAGCACGTCGTGGGTGACCACGATCGCCGAGCGGTCGGCGAGCACCTCGCGGAGCATCCGGCGGAGGACCGGGGCGGTCCGGGCGTCGACCGCGGCCAGCGGCTCGTCGAGCAGCAGAAGGCGCGGGTCGGTCGCGAGGGCCCGGGCGAGGGCGACCCGCTGCGCCTGGCCGCCGGAGAGGCTCCCCGGGCGCCGGTCGGCCAGGTCGGCCACGCCCGCGGCGGCCAGCTCGCGCTCCGCCCGCTCGCGGGACCGCGCCCGCCCGGCGCCGGCGCTGCGCGGACCGAACGCCGCGTTCTCGCGCACGCTGAGGTGCGGGAACAGCAGCGGATCCTGCGCCAGCAGGGCGACGGGGCGCCGGTGCGGAGGAGTCCACCGGCGGTCGTCGAAGAGCAGCTCGCCGCCGGCGGTCGCCCGCCCGGAGTCGGCACGGACGAGGCCGGCGATCAGCTCGAGCACGGTCGACTTGCCCGCGCCGTTGGGCCCGAGCAGCGCGATCGTCTCGCCCTCGGCCACGTCGATCCGCACGTCGATCCCGCGCGCCGCGAGCCGCGCCTCCAGCAGCAGGCTCACCGCGGCACCCCCCGGGCGGAGCGGCCGTGCGCGAGACCGATCACGAGCACCGCGACCCCCACGAGCACCAGCGCGAGGGCGACCGCCGCGTCCGGATCGCTCTCCCGCTGCAGGTAGATCTCGAGCGGGAGGGTGCGCGTCGTGCCCTCGAGGCTGCCGGCGAAGGTCAGCGTCGCCCCGAACTCGCCGAGCGCCCGCGCGAACGAGAGGATCGCGCCCGAGGCGAGGCCCGGCAGGATCAGCGGCAGCGTGATCCGCCGGAGCACCGTCCCGGGGGACGCGCCGAGCGTCGCGGCGACCGACTCGTACCGCGCGCCGGCGCTGCGCAGCGCGCCCTCGAGCGTCAGCACCAGGAACGGCAGGGCCACGAAGGTCTGCGCGATCACGACGGCGGTGGTCGAGAACGCGATGCGGACGCCGAGGGCCTCCAGCGCGCCGCCGAGGAGGCCCATCCGCCCGAAGGTGAAGAGCAGCGCCAGCCCGCCGACCACCGGCGGGAGCACCAGCGGCAGCAGCACCAGCGAGCGGAGCAGGCGCTGGCCGGGGAAGGCCGTGCGGGCGAGCACGAGGGCCATCGGGGTGCCGAGCAGCAGGCACAGCAGGGTCGCGACGGCGGAGGTGCGCAGGCTCAGCAGGAGCGCGGCGACGGAGGAGTCGGAGGTGATCAGCGGCAGGAACTGCGGCCAGTCGACGCGGGCGAGGATCGCGGCGAGCGGGAGCAGCACCAGCAGGGCGCCGAGCGCGGCGACGGCCACGACCCAGCGCGGCAGGCCGGACCCGGTGCGCATCAGCCGCGGGCGAGCGGCGTCTCGACGATGACCGTGGTCGCCTTGACCACCGCCACCGCGGGCGACCCGGGCTCGAGCCCGAGCTCGCGGACCGCCTCGCTGCTCATCAGCGAGACCACGCGGTGCGGACCGCACTGCAGCTCGACCTGCGCCATCACGGTGTCCATCACGATGCCGGTGACGATCCCGACGAAGCGGTTGCGGGCCGAGCGCGCGACCGGGGACGGATCCTCCGGCAGCACGGCGTTCGCGCGGGCGAGCCGGGCGACCTCGAGGCCGTCGACGACGCGTCTCCCGGACGCGTCCTTCGCGCTCTCGAGCGTCCCGTTCTCGATCCAGCGCCGCAGCGTGTCGTCGCTCACGCCGAGCGCGGCGGCGGCGTCCCTGATCCGTATCTGCGGCATGGAGTCGATCCTACGTCCGCGCCTGCGCCGCTCCCCGCCCATCCCCTCCCCGCGAGATGCCAGTTCGGTACGCCTCGCGCGGCGTGTCGCGTACCCAAGTGGCATCTCGCCCTCGCGCACGCCCGCGCCCCGCCCGTCCCCTCTCCGCGAGATGCCAGTTCGGTACGCCTCGCACGGCGTGTCGCGTACCCAAGTGGCATCTCGCGGAGAGGGACGGGGGGTCAGCGGCTGCGGGGCGCGGCGCCCGCGGTCGGCGCGGTGCGGGTGTCGACGCTCGCCGTGAGTGCCACGGAGTAGCCGGACGACGGGCTGCCGGACATCGTCGCGAGCTGCAGGGCTCCGCCGTCGTCGCCGAAGACGGAGTCGGATTCCAGGCCGACCCGGGCGAGGTTCGCGGCCGAGCCCGCATACGACTCGAGGGCGTAGACCGCGGTGCACGCCTCCTCCTGCAGGGCGACCTGCGAGGTCGCGATCGCGTTCGACGCGTCGGTGATCGAGTCCGCTCCCGGGTACACCTCGAAGTGGATGTGCGGCCAGCGGCCGGAGTAGCAGGCCGGGACGATCGAGGCGAAGGAGACGACGCCCGACGCGTCGGCGACCTGCACGCCGCGGAGGTACGTCTCGTCCTCGACGCCGCGGGAGTACATCGAGTAGTCCCCGTTCGCGTCGCAGTGCCAGACGTACACGGCGGCTCCGGCGAACGGCACGCCCCCGCTCGCCGCGTCGAGGATCGTCAGAGTGAGCGCCAGGGGGACCCCGTCGGCCGTCGCGCCGCCGCCGATGCTGGTGCGCAGGTCGCTGCGGACGATCCCGGAGCGCTCGAGGACGTCGACCCCGTTCGAGCCGTCGCCCGGGTAGGGGCCGGCCGTCTCGTCGGGGATCTCGCCGGCGACCGCGGTGGCGGTCCCGGCCGTGGCGGTCGCGGTGGGAGTCGCGGTGGCGGTCGCGGCGGCGGAGGAGGCGGATCCCGATCCTCCTGTGGAGCACGCCGCGAGCCCGAGGGTCGCCGCCCCCGCGCCGACCAGCGTCAGCACGCCGCGCCGCGAGAAGAGGGTCCCCACGTCGAACGGGAGGCCCTGGTCGACCACCTCCTCCTCGGGGCGGTCGAGCCGACGGCCCTCGTAGGCCGGTCCGTCGGGCGTGCTGCGGGGCTCCGGGATGCGGGTCATGGTCGTGCTCCTCGTCGATCGTGGTGTCCGTCGCGAGCAACCCTTGCGGCCGGGGCTCTGCGCCTCCGATGACCGTCCTACGACCCTCCTATGACCGACCTGCCGACCGCCCTGCAGGCCTCCTCCGACGCCGCGACGCCTCTCACGGCGCTCCGAACCCGGCCGCCGCGAGCACCGCGCGCCCGGCGTCGGAGGCGACGTACGCGACGAAGGCCGCCGCCGTGGCCGGGTCGCCCGCTCCGGTCAGCGCCGCGATCGGGTACGTGTTCACCGCCTCCGAGGCCTCATCGAAGGGAATGCCGGTGACCGAGCCCGCGGCCCCGCGGACGTCTGTCGCGTAGACGAGCCCGGCGTCCGCTTCGCCCGAGGACACCTTGCCGAGCACGTCGGTGACCGACGACTCCTCGCTCACGGGGGAGATGTCGACCCCGGCGGCCTGCTCGACCGCGACGGCCGCTGCTCCGCACGGCACCTGCGGCGCGCAGACGACGGTGGCGGTCCCGGGCCGGGCGAGGTCGGCGAGCGAGACGACCTGCGCCGGGTTGCCGGGGGGCACGGCGATCTCGAGCGTGTTCGTGGCGATGTCGACCGGGTCACCGTCGACGAGCCCGGCCTCGGCGACGGTGGACATCGTGCGCGCATCGGCGGAGGCGAAGACGTCGGCCGGGGCGCCGTTGACGATCTGCGTCGCGAGGTCGGAGGAGCCGGCGAAGGAGAGCTCGACCTCGGCTCCGGGCTCGGCGGCCTCGAACCCCGTGACGAGCTCGGTGAACGCGCCCTTCAGCGAGGCGGCGGCGAAGACCGTGAGGGAGCCGCCGACCGAGGACGTCGCGCCGCCGGGGGCCGCGTCGCCGGCGGGGGTCGACGGAGCGGAGCAGCCCGCGAGCAGGAGGAGCGCGGCAGCGGCCGGGACGAGGGGGAGCAGTCGACGACGCACGGGGACCTCCGGATCTGGAGTCCGCAGATGCGGCGGACAGCTGATCCTAGGACCTCACGTGCGGAGGCGAGCCGGGAGGAGGGCCTCACGTGCGGCGGAGAGGCGATCCGAGGATCGGACCGGCCGGGCGACGCACCTGCGCGAGGACCGACGGGCCGCGCGACGCACAGCGGCGGGCGGACCGCAGCCCTCCGGCTCCGGCCCGACCGCCGCTCGTCGCGGCCGCCTCGACGGCGGCCCTCCGTTCAGCTCTGCGGCGGCGAGTAGAACTGGAGGTCGTTGCCCTCCGAGTCCTTGAAGGGGAGGATGCGGCCCCACTCGTGGTCGCTGATCTCGCCCTCGATCGACGCGCCCCGCGCCGTGAGGCGCTCCAGCTCGTCCTCGATCGAGCCCTCGGGCTGGAACGAGATGACCGCCCCGCCCTGCTCCGCGACCGTGGCCGACTCGCGGGCGTTCAGGCCGATCATCAGCCCGCCGGCGTCCAGCTCCGACCAGTCGTCCGAGGTGTCCTTGACCTCGAGGCCGAGCGTGTCGCGGTAGAACGCGACCGCCCGCTCCATGTCCGTGACGGGGACCCAGACCGTTGCGACTCCTGATGCCATGTCGTGCTCCTTCGCTCGATGATGCCGATCCTCCGACGCTAGGTCGGGGACGCCCGGAGCGGGGGCCCTTGCGCCGACGCGCGGAGGCTGCTCTCGCGCGGCGCCTCTCCGCCGAGCTGCCGTGCTCACGCGCCCGGCAGCGGTGAGGCGCCGGCTTCCCGCTGCCCGTCAGTGCCGAGACACCGCCCCTCGCCGGCGTCCCGGCGCGCAGCGGGACGTCGCCGCCCGGCCTCCGCGCGAACGCTCCCCGCCTCAGCGCTCGGCGACGAAGCGGTGCACCACCGCGAGGTCCTCGTCGCCGAGGCCGGCGTCGACCAGGTCGCGGAACACGGTGCGGAGCGTGCCGAGCAGCGGAGCGGAGGTGCCCGTCGCCTCCGCCTCGTCGGCCGCGGCCCGCAGGTCCTTGTCCATGAAGGAGGCGACGCCGGTCGGCGTGTAGTCGCGGGCGACCAGGGCGGCGCGCTTGGTCTCGAGGACGCGGCTGCCCGCGTAGCCGCCCTCCAGCAGGGCGAGCAGCGTGTCGAGGTCGAGGCCGGAGCGCTCGGCGATGACGGCGGCCTCCGCGATCGCGGTCATGGTCGCGGCGACGACGAGCTGGTTGCAGGCCTTCGCCACCTCGCCGGCACCGAGCGGCCCGAGGCGGACGGCGGTTCCGCAGGCGGACAGCACGGGCAGCACCCGGGCGACGTCCTCCTCCGCCCCGCCGACCATGATCGAGAGGGTCCCCGCCTCGGCACCCTCGGTGCCGCCGCTGACGGGGGCGTCGACGAGGCGGAGCCGCGGGTGGCGCCCCGCCAGCTCGCGCAGGCCGGAGGCGGACACGCTGGAGCAGACGACGAGCACGAGGTCCGACCCCGCGGCGAGCACTCCCTCTTCTCCCTCGAGCACCTCCTCGAGCTGCGGCAGGTCCGGCACCATCACGATCAGCACGTCCGATGCGGCGGCGAGCGAGCGGGCGGAGTCGTGCCACTGCGCCTCGGGGACGGCGCGGCGGGCGCGGTCGGCGGAGCCGATGCGCGCGGTGATCCCGAGCGGGATGCCGACGGCGACGAGGCGCCGGGCCATCGGGGCGCCCATGCTCCCGAGCCCGACGAAGCCGGTGCGCGCGGGCGGGAGGGCGGCGGTCGTGGTGTCCGGCATGCGCCCAGCATATCGAACACGGTTCACAGGAGTGAAGTAGGGTGGGCGCGGGCCGATCCGGGGGAGAGCCTCCCGCACCGTCCCGCGAAGGGACACCCGTGACCGATCGCCTCCGCGTCGTCATCGCCTCGCCGCTCAGCCCCGAGCTGATCGCCCGCGTCGTCGAGCTCGAGCCGCGCCTCGACGTCGTCGCCGACCAGAGCCTCCTCCCTCCGATGCGCCACCCCGGCGACCACGGCGGAGACCCCTCCTTCCGGCGCGCTCCGGAGCAGCAGCGCGCCTTCGACGAGCTGGTCGACTCCGCCGACGTGCTCTACGGCGTGCCGGACGAGACCCCCGCCGCCCTCGCGCGCACGGCGGCCGCGAATCCGCGCCTCCGCTGGGTGCAGACGATGCCCGCGGGCGGAGGCGCGCAGGTGCGGGCCGCGGGGCTCGACGACGCGCAGCTCGAGCGCATCGCGTTCTCGACCTCGGCGGGAGTCCACTCCGAGCCGCTCGCCGAGTTCGGGGTCTTCGGACTCCTGGCCGGTGCCAAGTCCCTCCCGCGCCTCCAGTCCCTTCAGCGCGAGCGCGTCTGGGGCGGCCGGTGGACGATGGGGCTGATCTCGGAGCAGACGGTCCTGATCGTGGGCCTCGGCACGATCGGGCGCGCGACGGCCCGCAAGCTCCAGCAGCTCGGCGCCCGCGTGATCGGCACGAGCCGCCACGAGACCGCGGCGGAGCACGTCGACGAGATCGTCGCCCCCGACGCGATCGCGGAGGTGGCGGGCCGGATCGACGGGGTCGTCGTCACGCTCCCCGGCACCGCCGCCACCGAGAAGCTGGTCGGCTCCGAGTTCTTCGCCGCGCTGCGCCCCGGCGCCTCGTTCGTCAGCGTCGGGCGCGGGACGGTCGTCGACGAGGAGGCGCTGCTCGCCGCGCTCGACGACGGCCGCGTCGGCTTCGCCGCGCTCGACGTGGTGGCGGAGGAGCCGCTCGAGCAGAGCAGCCCGCTCTGGAGCCACCCGAGCGTCCTGATCAGCCCCCACACCGCGGCGCTGAACGTCGCGGAGGACCGCCTGATCGCCAAGCTCTTCGCGCGCAACGCCACCCGCTTCCTCGACGGGGAGCCCCTGATCAACCGAGTCGATACGGTGGAGTTCTACTGATCCTGCCCCCGGAAGAGGACGCCATGGCCCGCCCCGATGCGCCCCCGACGACGGTCGACTCCGACAGGGGCTCGGGCGCCCCGGCCGTGTCGCGCGCCATGCGCATCCTCGACCTCCTCGCCGACGCGGGCGGCCCGCGCACGCTGACGGACATCGCCCGCGAGCTCGGGATCGCCAAGTCGTCGACCTCGAACCTCTGCGCCGCGCTCGAGGAGGGCCGGCTCATCCGCCGCGTCGGCTCCGGCTTCCTCCTCGGCCGGCGCACCGTCGAGCTCGGCAGCCACTACCTCGCCGGCTTCGACCCGGTGCGCGAGTTCTACCGGCTCTGCGAGGAGTCGCCGGTGCTCTCGCGTCAGCTGGTGCAGATCGCGCTGCTCGACGGCACGCGGGTCCTCTACCTGGCGGTGCACGAGGGGCGGGAGCGGTTCGCGCTCTCCGCGAGCGTCGGCGACCGGTACCCCGCCTCCGCCACGGCCGTCGGAACGGCGCTCCTGGCCGAGCTCGACGACAGCGAGATCGCCGAGCGCTTCGCCGACGACCGCGACATCGTCGCCTTCACCGACCGGTCCACGTCCTCGACCCGCGAGCTGCTCCGCAAGGTCGCCGCGGCGCGCGTGCGCGGCTACGCGATCGACGACGGCGAGCTGCACCCCAGCGTCCTGGGCGTCGCCGTCGCGGTCCCGGCCGCCACCCGCTCCGATCTCTCGGTCGCGGTCGGCGTCTCGCTGGTCCGGCCGGTCGGCGACGATCAGGAGGAGGTCGTCGCGGCCCTCCGCGAGGCCGCCGCGGCGCTCGGCCGCCCGCCCCTCGTCGCCGGAGCGCCCACCTGACGCCTCGTCGTCCATTCTGTTGAATGCCGTTCACTGGGCTGTTACGCTCGGCCCATCCCGCCTCTGCGGGCCGGAGTGAGCGAGGCACCGTGGCGACCAGCAGAACGAGCAGCAGCACCGGCGTCGAGCCGAGGGGCGTCCGCTGATGCGCCTCGCGCGGATCCGGGCCGAGGACGGACCGGCCGTCGTCCTCCAGGTCGCGGGGGAGTGGCGCGAGATCGAGGACGCCTTCGCCGCGGAGCCGATCGAGACGGGCCGCCGCTGGCCCGTCGAGGGCGCGCAGCTGCTGGCCCCGGTGGAGCCCCGCGTCATCCTCGGCATGGCGCACAACGGCTCCGCGGCCGACCGGCTGCTGCCGCCGCAGGCCTTCCACAAGACCGCGCACACGCTGGCCGGGCCCGGCGATCCGATCGTCCTCGACGAGGGCATCGGCCCGGTGGTCGTCGAGGGCGAGCTCGCCCTGGTCATCGGCCGCACCGCGCGGCACCTCACGCCAGAGGACGCGCTCGCGCACGTGCTCGGAGCGACGGTCGCGAACGACGTCACCGCTCCCGGGATGATCGCCGCCGACGGCCTCTTCCTCCAGGGCAAGAACGGCGACGGCTGGACGCCGCTCGGACCGTGGATCGAGACCGGAGTCGACGTCGACGCGGTCGGCATCACGGTGAGCGTCGACGGGGAGGTGCGGGCCGTCTCCTCGACCGACCGCCTCGGCTGGCGCGCCGCCGAGATCCTGGTGCACCTCACCTCCCACCTCACGCTCCACCCGGGTGACGTCGTCCTCACCGGCTCGCCCGGCACGGCCGTCGAGGTCGGGCCCGGCCAGGAGGTCCTGATCGCCCTCGACGGGATCGGCGCGCTCGCGAGCCGCACCGTCGCGGGCCCTCCGCGCGCGGCGCCTCCGCAGCCCTGACATCCGCTCCGACCCTCTGGAGGAACCGTGCTCTTCGACCTGACCGACCGCGTGGCGCTCGTCACCGGATCCAGCCGCGGCATCGGCCGCGCCGTCGCCACCGGCCTCGCCGAGGCGGGCGCCACCGTCGTCCTGAACGGCCTCGACCCCGAGCGCCTCGAGGCCGCCCGCGCCGAGCTCGCGGAGCGGTTCCCCGGCACGGACGACCGCCCGCGGATCCACGCCCGCGCCTTCGACGTCACCGACGACGCGGCCGCCGAGGCGGGCGTCGCCTGGATCGAGGAGGCGGTGGGCCCGCTGCGCATCCTGGTCAACAACGCCGGCGTCCAGCACCGCGTGCCCCTGCTCGAGCTCGAGGTCGCCGATTGGGAGCGGGTGCTGCGCACGAACCTCACCAGCGCCTTCGTGGTCGGCCGGGCGGCGGCGAAGCGGATGATCCCGCGCGGCGCCGGGAAGATCGTCAACGTCGCCTCGGTGCAGGCCGATCTCGCGCGGCCGACGATCGCGCCCTACACCGCCTCGAAGGGCGGGATCCGCAACCTCACCCGCGCGATGACGGCGGAGTGGGCGCAGCACGGCATCCAGGTCAACGCGATCGCTCCGGGGTACATCCACACCGAGATGACGCAGGGCCTCGTCGACGACGAGGCGTTCAACAGCTGGATCCTCGGGCGCACGCCCGCCGCGCGCTGGGGCCGCGTCGAGGACCTGATCGGCCCCGCCGTCTGGCTCGCCTCCGACGGCTCGGACTACGTCAACGGGCAGGTCGTCTTCATCGACGGCGGCATGACCGTCGTCGTCTGAGCCACCCCTCGACCCACCGAACGGAACCCGCATGACCGCGCTCGTCCCCGACTCCACCACCCGCGTCGTCGTCCACGCCGCCGGCGACCTCCGCGTCGAGGAGGCGCCGCTCGCGCCGCGCGGCCCCGGCGAGGCCCTCGTCGCCGTCGCGTACGGCGGGATCTGCGGCTCCGATCTGCACTACTGGACGCACGGCGCCGCGGGCGAGTCGATCCTCCGCGAGCCGCTGACGCTCGGCCACGAGGTGGTCGGCACGGTCGTCGAGGCAGCGGCGGACGGCTCCGGACCCCCTGTCGGCGCGGCCGTCGCCGTGCACCCCGCGACCGCTCGCGGCGAGTGGCCCGACGGGCGGCCGAACCTCGCGACCGAGGGCACCTACCTGGGCAGCGCCGCGCGGATGCCGCACACCCAGGGCGCGTTCGCCCGCCACGCGGTGCTGCCGGCGCGCATGCTCCGGGAGCTTCCCGCCGGTCTCGGGCTCCGGGAGGCGGCGCTCGCGGAGCCGGCGAGCGTCGCCTGGCACGCGGTCTCGCGCGCGGGGGAGGTGGCGGGACGGCGCGCGCTGGTGATCGGCAGCGGCCCGATCGGAGCGCTGATCGTCGCCGTGCTGAAGCGGGCGGGGGCGGCCGAGATCGTCGCCGTCGACCTGGCCGAGGAGCCCCTGGCGATCGCCCGCGCGGTCGGCGCGACCCGGACGATCCGCGCGACCGACGCCGACGCGATCGCCGAGGTCGCGGCCGACGTCGTCTTCGAGTCCTCGGGCAGCCCGCGCGGCCTCGCCTCGGCCGTCCGGGGCGCCGCCCGCGGCGGCACCGTCGTGATGGTGGGACTCCTCCCCTCGGGCGAGCAGCCGGCCCTGATCTCGCTCGCGATCACCCGGGAGCTGCGCCTGATCGGCTCCTTCCGCTTCGTCGACGAGATCGACGAGGTGCTGGCGGCGCTCGCCGACGGGAGCCTCGCGGTGGCGCCGGTGGTCACGCAGGTGCTGCCGCTGGAGCGCGCCCTCGAGGCCTTCGAGCTCGCCCGCGACGCCTCGCGCTCGAGCAAGGTGCTGCTCGACTTCACCCCGTGACGGGCGCTCGAGGCGCCTCCGGAGGGTCGGGATCGCCCGAGCGTTCGGGGTTCCCTCGGACGGCGGTGCCGCCGGAGCACTACCGTTGCACCATGGCGTCCACCGATACCCCCGATTCCGCCCCCGAAGCCGACACCGCTTCCGAGAGCGCCCCCACGCTCACCTTCTCCGACCTCGGTCTCTCCGACCCGGTCCTCAAGGCCCTCAAGGAGGTCGGCTACGAGACGCCCTCGGCCATCCAGGCCGCGACGATCCCGTCCCTCCTCTCCGGCCGCGACGTCCTCGGCGTCGCCCAGACCGGCACCGGCAAGACCGCGGCGTTCGCGCTGCCGATCCTCTCGCGCCTCGACGTCTCGCAGAAGACGCCGCAGGCCCTCGTGCTGGCCCCGACCCGCGAGCTCGCGCTGCAGGTGTGCGAGGCGTTCGAGCGCTACGCGTCCGGCCTCCGCGGCGTCCACGTCCTCCCCGTCTACGGCGGCCAGGGCTACGGCACCCAGCTCTCCGCGCTCCGCCGCGGCGTCCACGTCGTCGTCGGCACGCCCGGCCGCATCATGGACCACCTCGAGAAGGGCACCCTCGACCTCTCGCAGCTGAAGTTCCTGGTTCTCGACGAGGCCGACGAGATGCTCAAGATGGGCTTCGCGGAGGACGTCGAGACGATCCTCGCCGACACCCCCGTCGAAAAGCAGATCGCGCTGTTCTCGGCGACGATGCCCGCGCAGATCCGCCGCATCTCCGGCAAGTACCTGAAGGAGCCGGAGGAGATCACGGTCAAGAACAAGACCACGACCTCCGTCAACACCACCCAGCGCTACCTGATGGTGTCGTACCCGCAGAAGGTCGACGCCCTCACCCGCATCCTCGAGGTCGAGAACTTCGAGGGCATGATCGTGTTCGTCCGCACGAAGAGCGAGACGGAGACGCTGGCCGAGAAGCTGCGCGCCCGCGGCTACACCGCGGCGGCGATCAGCGGAGACGTGGCCCAGGCCCAGCGCGAGCGCACCGTCGAGCAGCTGAAGTCCGGCAAGCTCGACATCCTCGTCGCGACCGACGTCGCCGCCCGCGGCCTCGACGTCGAGCGCATCAGCCACGTCGTCAACTACGACATCCCGATCGACACCGAGTCGTACGTCCACCGCATCGGCCGCACCGGTCGCGCGGGGCGCAGCGGAGCGGCGATCAGCTTCGTCACGCCGCGCGAGCGCCGCCTCCTCGCCGCCATCGAGAAGGCCACCCGCCAGCCGCTGACCGAGATGCGGATGCCGAGCGTCGAGGACGTCAACGTCACCCGCCTCTCGCGCTTCGACGACGCGATCACCGCGGCGCTCGCCGACACCGAGCGCCTGCAGCGCTTCCGCGACATCATCGGCCACTACGTCGAGCACCACGACGTGGTCGAGTCGGACGTCGCCGCCGCGCTGGCCATCGTCGCGCAGGGCGAGGAGCCGCTGCTGCTCTCGCCCGACGACCCCCGCTTCGCCCGTCGCGAGCGCGAGGACCGCGACTCCCGGCCCGACCGCGGCGACCGCCCCGAGCGCGGCGACCGCTTCGACCGCGGCGGCGACCGGGGCGAGCGTCCCGAGCGCCGTCAGCGCCCGGCGAACAGCAACCTCGCCTCGTACCGGATCGAGGTCGGCCGCCGCCAGCGCGTCGAGCCCCGCCAGATCGTGGGCGCGCTCGCTAACGAGGGCGGCCTCAACCGCGGCGACTTCGGGCACATCGACATCCGCCCGGACTTCTCGATCGTGGAGCTGCCGGCCGACCTGCCCCAGGACGTGCTCGACCGCCTCGCCGACACCCGCATCAGCGGGCAGCTGATCGAGCTGAAGCCGGACCGCCGTCCGAGCCGCGCCGGCGCCGACCGCGGCGCACGCCCCAGCGGCCCGAGCCGCTCGAGCGAGCGCCCGGAGCGCAAGCCGCGCTACTGACGCCTCCCGCCCCGGCGGACGGGCCTCCACGAGACGCCACTCCGGTACAGCGACTCTTGCGTGTCGCGTACCGGAGTGGCGTCTCGCGTTCGTGCGGGGGGCGGCCTCAGCGGCGCAGGACGCGCCGGGCCAGCACGTTGCCGAGCAGCTGCACCAGCTGCACGATCACGATGATCACGAGCACCGCGGCCCAGGTGACGACCGGCTCGAACTGCCGGTAGCCGTACTGGATCGCGAAGTTGCCGAGCCCGCCGGCGCCGATGTAGCCGGCGACCGCCGACATGTCGATCACGGCGACGAACACGAACGTGTAGCCGAGGATCAGCGGACCGAGCGCCTCCGGCAGCAGCACCGTGCGGACGATCCGGAACCGGCTCGCTCCGACCGACCGCGCCGCCTCGATCACGCCGGGCTGCACGGTCAGCAGGTTCTGCTCCACGATCCGCCCGATGCCGAAGGCGGCGCCGAGCGAGAGGGTGAAGACGATCGCGTCCGTGCCGATGCCGGAGCCGACCACCAGCCGGGCCAGCGGCTGGGCCGCGGCGATGAAGATGATGAACGGGATCGGCCGGAACACGTTCACGATCACGTTGAGCAGTCCGTGGACCACCCGGTTCGCGTAGAGGGCGCCGCCGCGGGTGAGCGCGAGGCCCAGTCCGATCAGAAGTCCGCCGAGCCCGCCGAAGAGGAGGCTCAGCGCGACGATGTAGAGCGTCTCGCCGGTCGCCTGGACGAGCTTGGGCAGGAGCGGGATCAGCTCGTTCATCGGGGCACCTCCGTGAGGGCGACGCGTCCGCCGAGGCGGGCGAGGAGGGGGTCGACGACGCCGTCCGGCGCGTCGAGAGCGACCGTGAGGTGGCCGAAGGCCCGCCCGCGGACGTCGGTGATGCCGCCGTAGACGAGCTCGAGCGGCACACCGGCGGCCGCGACCTCGGCGAAGACGTCGCCCTGGGAGGCGGAGTCGTCCGAGAACGAGAGCGTGACCAGCCGACCGCGGTGGCGCGTACGCAGCACAGCCGCCTCCGCGGGCGAGGGCACCGAGCGGACGACCGTGGAGACGAAGCGGCGGGTGACCGGCTCGCGCGGGGCCGAGAACACGTCGAAGACGGGCCCGCGCTCCACGATGCGGCCCGACTCCATCACCGCGACCTTCGTCGCGAGCTGCTGGACCACGTCCATCTCGTGGGTGATCACGACGATGGTGACGCCCAGCTCCTCGTTGATGCGGCGGAGGAGGGCGAGCACCTCGCCGGTGGTGTCCGGGTCGAGCGCGCTGGTGGCCTCGTCGGCCAGCAGGATGCGCGGGGAGGCGGCGAGGGCGCGGGCGATGCCGACGCGCTGCTTCTGCCCGCCCGAGAGCTGCTCCGGGTGGCTGCGCGCCTTGTCGCTCAGGCCGACGAAGCGGAGCATCTCGTCGACGCGGGCGCGCTGCTCCGCGCGCGGGACGCCCGCGACCTGCAGCGGGTAGGCGACGTTCTGCCCCACGGTCTTCGAGCCGAACAGGTTGAACTGCTGGAAGATCATCCCGATCCCCAGGCGCAGCCGGCGCAGCTCGCGCTCGGGCAGGCCCACGGTCTCGCGGCCGTCGATCTCGATGCTGCCGCTGGTCGCGGGCTCGAGGGCGTTGACGAGGCGCGCGAGCGTGCTCTTGCCGGCGCCGGAGTAGCCGATCACGCCGTAGACGTCGCCCGCCTCGATCTCGAGGCTCACGCCGTCGACGGCCGCGGTCGGGGCGGCGCCGCGCCCTGCGCCGGGGTACACCTTGCGCACGTCGGTCATGCGGATGAGCGGCACGGGGCGCCCTTTCTGTTGCGGGGGAGGCGCGGGACCGCGCCGGTGGGGAGCTCCGCGAGCGGAGGACCCGACCGGCGCGGTGCCGCGGGTGCCGGAGTCAGGAGGCGGCGGAGATGTCGGTCTCGGCGGACTCGAGCGAGGTCTCCAGCTCGGAGGCGGGCGTCTTCAGGAAGACCGCGGTGCCGCCGGACTGCTCCGAGACGCCGTCGAGCACGTCCTGGCTGTCCTGGTAGATCGAGACGAGCTTCGTGTAGGTCTCGTTCCCGGCGTCGTCGGCCCGGGCGGCGAAGATGTTCGTGTAGAGCAGGGAGGCGGGGTCGCTCGGGTCGTCCTGGGCGATCGCGTCCGAGGCCTTCAGGCCCGCGTTCTCGATGAAGTCGTTGTTGATGATCGCGGCGGCCACGTCCGGGAGCGACGTCGGGGTGAGGGAGGCCTCCAGCGCGGTGACCTCCACCTTCGAGGAGGACTCGACGTCGTCGACGTTCGAGAGCACTCCGCCGCCGTCCTTCAGCTCGACGAGCCCGGCCGACTGCAGCACCAGCAGCGCGCGCGCCTGATTGGTCTCGTCGTTGGGGATCGCGACGGTGGAGCCGGCGGGGATGTCCGCGACGTCGTCGTACTGCGAGGAGTAGAGGCCGAGCGGGTAGATCGCGGTCGCGCCGATCGGCGCGAGGTCGGCGTCGGCCGAGGTGTTGTACTGCGCCAGGTAGGCGATGTGCTGGAACTGGTTGAGGTCGATCTCGCCCTCGGTGAGCGCCGGGTTGGGCTGGTTGTAGTCGCTGAAGTCGACGATCTCGACGTCGATCCCGGCGTCGGCGGCGGCCTTCTCGTAGGTGGCCCAGTAGGGGTCGCTCGCGCCGACCACGCCGATGCGGACGGTGTCGTCGCCGCCGCCCGCGCCGGAGCAGCCGGCGAGGAGGAGGGCGGCGGAGGCGGCGATCGCGGAGGTCGCGAGGAGTCGGGTGCGCAGGGTCATGGCTGTGGGGATCCTTCCGTGGAGAGGATCCGGGCACTCGGCGCCGACCGGGCGGTGCTGGTCACCGCCGGCGCTGCGACCGGCCTCCGGTCGCTCGGCGCCGCGACTGCGCGGATCCCGGGGATCACCTTACGAAGGCGGCCGGACCCGCGCGGAACCCGCGCGTAACACGGCGACTCGGAGGCAGCGGAGGCGCGCGCTCACCGCCTGAGCGCGCCGTGGCGGCCGCTCAGTGCGGGATCTCGCCGTGCCGCGCGCACGAGCTCTCGAGAGCGCTGGGGCTGCTGCTCAGCGCCTGACCGCGCCGCGCCGGGCGCTCAGCTCGCGAGCGCGCCGTCCTCGCCCGCCGACGCCTCGTGCTTGGCGATCCGCTTCGCGATCGCGTCGCGCTCGGCCCGGAGCGACGCGATGGTCGGCTTGTCCAGGCGGGGGTCGGCCAGGTCGGCGAAGGGGCTCGCGGCGCCGGTGCGCGCGGACACGAGCGCGGCGTACGCCTTCGTCGCGGCGCGGAGCTCGGCTCCCGCCCGTTCGACCTTCCGCGGCTTCGACTCCTTGTCCGAGACGAGGCGGGCGTGCTTGTCGAGGGCCTCTACCAGTGCGCGATGCGC
Organism: Rathayibacter sp. AY1E2; assembly: GCF_002932325.1. NCBI lineage: Bacteria > Bacillati > Actinomycetota > Actinomycetes > Micrococcales > Microbacteriaceae > Rathayibacter > Rathayibacter sp. AY1E2. Next base: position 49,867 of record NZ_PSVO01000006.1, on the reverse strand, counting down.
AGCGTCAATCTTCTTGCTCATAGGCGCATTATGGCGCAGGATCGGCGCACGGCGCCGAACGCGTTCCCGCACCAGCCCTCCGTCCCCCTCCGCGAGAGGCCACTCGGGTACGCGACACGCAGGGGAGGCGTACCGGGGCGGCATCTCGCGGGGAGGGGTCGGGTCAGCGGGCGACCGGCGTGGAGACGGACGACGCGCCCGCGCTGGTGGCCACCGCGTCGAGGACTCGCTGCACGTCGAGGGCGTCGGCGAACGTGGGCGTGACCGCCGTGCCGCCGGCGATCGCCTCGACGAGGTCGACGACCTGGTGCGTGAAGAGGTGCTCGTAGCCGATGCCGTGCCCGGTCGGCCACCAGGCGGACATGTACGGGTGCGCCGGCTCGGTGACCTGGATGCGCCGGAAGCCCTGCGCCTCCTCGGGGTCGCGGGCGTCGTAGTACTCGAGCTCGTTCATCCGCTCGAAGTCGAACGCGATCGAGCCGAGCTCGCCGTTCACCTCGATCCGGTTGGCGTTGCGGCGGCCGGTCGCGACGCGGGTCGCCTCGAAGACGCCCAGGGCGCCGCCCTCGAAGGAGGCGGTGAAGGCCGCGGCGTCGTCGACGGTCACGGCGCCGCGCGGGGCGTCGGCACCGGCACGGCCGCCGAGGCCGACCTGCTCGCTGAGCACGGGGCGCTCGGTGGTGAAGGTGCGCAGCGTCGCCGAGACCGAGGTGATGCCGCGGCCGGTCAGCCACTGGGCGGTGTCGATGCTGTGCGCGCCGATGTCGCCGAGGGCGCCCGAGCCGGCGCGCTCCTTCTGCAGGCGCCAGGTCAGCGGCGCCTCGGAGTCGGACAGCCAGTCCTGCAGGTACTGGGCGCGCACGTGGCGGATGTCGCCGAGGCGGCCCTCCTCGATGAAGCGCTTGGCGAGGGCGAGGGCCGGGGTGCGGCGGTAGCTGAAGCCGCACATCGCCACCTTCCCGGAAGCGGCGGCCGCGGCGACCATCCGCTCCGCCTCCTCGACGGAGTTGGCGAGGGGCTTCTCGCACAGCACGTGCTTGCCGGCCTCGAGGGCCGCGATGGCGATCTCGGCGTGGGTGTCGCCGGGGGTGCAGATGTCGACGAGGTCGATGTCGTCGCGGGCGATGACGGCCCGCCAGTCGGTGGAGGCCTCGCTCCAGCCCAGCCGCTCGGCGCGCTCCGCGGTCGAGTCGGGGTTGCTCCCCACGAGCACGGCGAGCTCGGGGCGGAGGGGGAGGGGGAAGAAGCGGGAGGCGGTGCGCCAGGCGTGCGAATGGGTGCGGCCCATGAAGGCGGTCCCCACCATCGCGACGCGCAGGGCTCGGTCGTTCGACATCGTCGTCCTTTCGTCGGCCGTACGACCCTGCCACGGGTCGGGGCGCGGGCGCTACCGCGCTCGGCGAGACCGCCTCCGGGGCGACGCGCCCGGGCTGCACGGACATGAGCACGTTCATAGGGTTCGGAGAGCGCTCTATCACGGACGGAATGTCTCAACAGCCGCCGTCAGATGTCGCGTAATCCCGCGGATCCCTGCCCTGACGCGGTAGCAGGAAGCCCTCCGGGCGACTGGGCGATCACTCGAACCGCCTTCGAATCGGTTCAGAACTTTTGCTTGACCCGCGACGTAAGTGGAAGTAGCTTCATCCGCATGGTCACCGCAGACCCCCGCAGCACTGCTGCACAGCCTCTTCCCCGCACCTCCGACGAGTCTCAGCAGCTGCTTCTGCAGATGCGCGGCATCGTGAAGGTCTTCCCCGGCGCCCGTGCTCTCGACGGCGTCGACCTCGATGTCCGACCCGGTGAGGTGCACTGCCTCCTCGGCCAGAACGGCGCCGGCAAGTCCACCCTCATCAAGACCCTCGCCGGGGCCCACCAGCCCACCGAGGGCGAGATCCTCGTCGACGGGAACGTCGTCACGATCCCGTCCCCGACGGCGGCCCTCGCCCTGGGCATCGCGACGATGTACCAGGAGCTCGACGTCGTCGACGGCCTCTCCGTCGCCGAGAACATCTTCCTCGGCCACGAGCTCTCCCGCGGCGGCTTCACCGCCCGGGCGAAGGCCACGAGGATCACCCGCGAGCTGATGGAGCGCCTCGGCCACTCCGAGATCTCGCCGAACCGCGAGGTCGGCACGCTCTCCGCCGCCGGCAAGCAGATCGTGCAGATGGCCCGCGCCCTCTCGCACGACGCGCGGGTCATCATCATGGACGAGCCCTCCGCGGTGCTCGACTCCGAGGAGGTGGAGAACCTCTTCCACGTGGTGCGCCAGCTCACCGCCTCCGGCGTCGCCATCGTCTACATCTCGCACCGCCTCGACGAGATCCGCGCCATCGGCGACCGGATCACCGTGATCAAGGACGGCGCGACCGTCGCGCAGAACCTCGCGGTCGCCGACACCCCCACCTCGAAGCTCATCACCCTGATGACCGGCCGCGCCGTCGAGTACGTCTTCCCGGACCGCCAGGAGCTCGACGTCGAGGCCGAGACGCTGCTGAAGGTCGAGAAGCTGGGCCTGCAGGGCTCCTTCTCGGACGTCTCCCTCGAGATCCGCGCCGGCGAGGTCGTCGGCCTCGCGGGGCTGGTCGGCTCCGGCCGCTCCGAGATCCTCGAGACCATCTACGGGGCGCGCCGCGCCAGCACCGGGACGGTCAGCGTGGCGGGCAAGCGCCTGCGCGCCGGATCCGTCACCTCGGCGGTCGACGCCGGCATCGGCCTCTGCCCGGAGGAGCGCAAGAGCCAGGGCCTGCTCCTGGACGAGCCGGTCTACCGCAACATCACCCTCTCGACCTTCGACCGCTTCGCCAAGCGCGGCTTCCTCGACGAGCGCTCCGAGCGCGCGGCGGCGGCCGAGCAGGCGGTCTCCCTCGACCTGCGGCCCTCCGGGGTCGACCGCGACGCCCGCACCCTCTCCGGAGGCAACCAGCAGAAGGCGCTCCTCGCCCGCTGGCTCGTGCGCGGCTGCCGCGTCCTGCTGCTCGACGAGCCGACCCGCGGGGTCGACGTCGGCGCACGGGCCGAGATCTACACCCTGATCAGGGACCTCGCGACCAACGGCGCCGCCGTGCTCGTGGTCTCCAGCGAGATCGGCGAGGTCCTCGGACTCTCCGACCGAGTGCTCGTGATCTCCGACGGCGCCGTGGTCCACGAGGGCCCGGCCGATTCGATCGACGAGCACCGCGTGCTCGATCTCGTCATGGAAGGAAGTGCAGCGTGAGCGGACAGCTCGACACCGCGTCGCCGTCGATCGGCGGTCCGCAGGAGGACGCCGCCCGTCACGCGTCGGCCGCGACGGGAGGCTCCTCCGGGGGCGTGCCCTCGAAGGACTCCCGCTCCGGGATCGCCCGCCTCATGCAGGGCTCCCTCGGCCGCAACGTCGGGCTGCTGCTCGCGCTGGTGATCCTCTGCATCGTCGGATTCGCGACCGCGGGGGAGCGCTTCGCCAGCGTCGACAACGTGCTCACGATCCTCCGCCTCGCCGCCGTCATCGGCGTGCTGAGCATCGGCATGACCTTCGTCATCACCTCCGGCGGCATCGACCTCTCGGTCGGCTCCGTGATGGGGCTCGCGACGGTCTGGGCGAGCACGGTCTCGACCCAGTACTACGCGGCCAACACCTCCTGGCTGGTGATCGTGCTCACCGCGGTCGTCGTCGGCCTCGTCTGCGGCCTGATCAACGGCGCGCTGATCGCCTACGGCCGGGTCGTCGCCTTCATGGCGACCCTGGCGATGCTCGTCGCCGCCCGCGGCTTCGCCGAGCTGATCTCGAACCGCCAGACGCAGGTCGTCACGGTCACGCCGTTCCTCGACTTCTTCCGCGCCGACGTGCTCGGCATCCCGGTGCTCGTGCTGATCTTCGTGGTCGTCGCCGTCGCCGGCTGGATCCTGCTCAACCGCACCACCTTCGGCCGCCGCACCATCGCGGTCGGCGGCAACCCGGAGGCGGCCCGTCTCGCAGGCATCAAGGTCCGCCGTCACACCATGTACGTCTACGGCCTCGCCGGGCTCACCGCCGGCATCGCCGCCGTCATGATGCTCGCCCGCACCACCGCCGGAAGCTCGACCAACGGCCTCCTCTACGAGCTCGACGCCATCGCGGCGGTCGTCGTCGGAGGCACGCTGCTGGCCGGCGGCCGCGGCACCATCGTCGGCACCGTGTTCGGCGTCCTCATCTTCACGACCCTGACCAACGTGTTCACGCAGAACAACATGTCGACCTCGACTCAGGCCGTCGCGAAGGGCGCGATCATCGTCGCCGCCGTCCTGCTGCAGCAGCGGTTCGCCGCCCGCGGCAGGAAGTCCTGACCCCGGGGCTCCGGCCCCGCTCCTCCACACACAGCAACCCACCCGACCACCCAGGTCACCTCTCCGCAGGACACGTGTGCCCTCGGACCCCTCGGATCGATCGAAGGAGATCACTTCCATGCCCGCACGCCCCTTCACCCGCAGCCGCCTCTCCCGCACCGCCCGACTCGGCTCGGCCGGCGTCGCCTTCGGCGCCGTCGCGCTGATGCTCACCGGCTGCATCTCGAACGCCCCGGTCGAGACCGGCAACGCCGCCTCCGGCGGGACCGCCGCCGCCGTGGCCGCCTCGGACAACGACGCCTCCGGCGACAACGTCGTCATCGGCTTCACCGCTCCCGCCGCCGACCACGGCTGGATGGGCGCGGTCAGCCGCGCCGCCATCGCCGAGGCCGAGAAGTACGACGACGTGGAGCTCCGCACCGCGGAGGGCACCAACGACGTCAACCTCCAGATCAGCCAGGTCGAGACCTTCATCAACGACGGCGTCGACGCGATCGTGCTCCTGCCGATCGACGGAGCGGCGCTCACGCAGGTCGCCACCCAGGCGATGGAGGCGGGCATCACCGTCATCAACGTGGACCGCGAGTTCTCCAGCCCCTTCGCCGCCCGGTCGACCATCCTCGGCGACAACTACGGCATGGGCGTCAGCGCCGGCACCTACATCTGCGAGGAGCTCGGCGACAACCCCGACGCCGTCGTCGCCGAGATCGCCGGCATCGACTCCCTCCCGCTGACCCAGGAGCGCAGCCAGGGCTTCTCGGACGCGCTCGAGGGCTGCGGACTCGACGTGGACAACCGCGTCGCCGCCGACTTCACCGTCCAGGGCGGAGAGCAGGCCGCGGCCAACCTCCTCCAGGCCGCGCCGAAGCTCGACGCCATCTGGAACCACGACGACGACCAGGGCGTCGGCGTCCTCGCGGCGATCGACACCGCCGGACGCGACGAGTTCCTCTTCGTCGGCGGCGCCGGCTCGGCCAACGTGATGCGCGCGATCGAGGCCGACGACTCCGTCGTCAAGGCCACGGTCGTCTACCCCTCGACCCAGGCCGCGGACGGCATCAAGCTCGCCCGCCTCGTCGAGCAGAACAAGTCGATGGCCGACACCAGCTCGCTCGGCGTCCCGCGCCAGATCCAGCTCTTCGCGCCGGTCGTCACCAAGGACAACGTCTCCGAGTACCTGCCCTCGGCCTTCGAGTCCTGATCGGCCCCACCAGCCCGGGTCGGCGCGGGAACCATCCCGCGCCGGCCCCCACCTCGGCGCCGCCCCGGGATCACTGACGACCCGCAGCGCAGCGCCACCGGCATCCGCGAGAGGAGGAGGAGTGCAAGACACCGGCCCCAGGGCCGGACAGGAGGAGACCGGATCCGCTCAGTCGTGCGGACAGCGACGGACCCGGCCTCTGCGATGAACACCTCATTGAAGGAATCACATCACGCATGAATGGTAAGCGATCCTCGAGAAGAAGCATCAGGCGTCTTCTCGCACTCGGCATCGCCGGGATGGTGACGGTCTCCGGACTCACCGCCCTCGGCCTGCCCGCCTCGGCCCACGACGGAGTGGACCACGGTTCCGAGGGCGGAGCATCCGCTCTCGACTGGAGCAACTACGAGAAGGTCCTGCTGACGAAGAACGTCGGCGAGCCCCTCGACCTGGCCGTCCTCCCGGACAAGTCGGTCCTCCACACCGCTCGGAACGGCGAGATCCGCCACACCGACCCCAAGACCGGCACCACCCGTGTCGTCAACACGATCCCCGTGTACCAGAACTCGGAGGACGGGCTGCAGTCCGTCGGCATCGACCCCGACTTCGCCGAGAACAAGTGGGTCTACCTCGTCTACGCGCCCCCCGGGAACACCCCGACCGGTGCGGCCCCGAACATGCTGCCCGAGGGCGCGACCGACAGCTACTGGGACCAGTGGAAGGGCATCAACCGCCTCTCCCGGTTCAAGTGGACCGGCTCGGGCCTCGACCTCGCGAGCGAGCAGAAGATCATCGACATCGAGACCCAGCGCGGGCAGTGCTGCCACGTGGGTGCCGACTTCGACTGGGACGCCGACGGCAACCTGTACCTCTCCACCGGCGACAACACGCCGGCGAGCGCTCCGGGTGCCGCGGGCTTCGCGCCGAACAACGACGCGCCCCGCATGAACCCGGGCTTCGACTCGCGTCGCGGCGCCGGCAACACGAACGACCTCCGCGGCAAGATCCTCCGGATCACCGTGCAGGAGGACGGCTCGTACACGATCCCCGAGGGCAACCTCTTCCCGGTGGGAACCGAGAAGACCCGCCCCGAGATCTTCGTGATGGGCGTCCGCAACCCGTTCAAGATCGACGTCGACGCCGAGACGAACACCCTCTCCTGGGGCGACTACGGCCCCGACGCCACGAAGGCCGCTGCGGCCGACGGCGTCCGCGGCCCGATGGGCCTCGTCGAGTGGAACGCGACCGGACTGGACGAGCCGCACAACTCCGGCTGGCCCTACGTCCACGGACCCAACGCGCCGTACAACGAGTGGAACTTCGAGACGTCGACGCCCCGCGGCTTCTTCGACCCGGAGAACCTGAAGAACAACTCGCGCTGGAACACCGGCCTCGTCGACATCCCGGACGCCAAGGCGGCGACCGTCTACTACGGCGACAACCCCGGCGACCAGCCGTTCGACGAGCTCGTCAACTTCGGAACCAGCACCGGCCAGGGCCCCATGGGCGGACCGGTGTACCACTTCGACGCGGACAACACCTCGACGTCGAAGTTCCCGGAGTACTGGGACAAGAAGACCTTCTTCGGCGAGTTCTCGCAGGACTACATCGCGGCGTTCACGCTCGATGAGGACCGCGCGGTCACGCACATCGAGGACTTCCTCCCCAACGCGGCGCTCAGCCAGGCCGCGCAGCCGATCCACGACAACCCGATGGACATGGAGTTCGGCCCCGACGGGTCGATGTACGTGATCGAGTACGGCGACGGATTCTTCCGCGCCAACCCCGACGCGGGCCTGTACCGGATCGACTACGCCGAGGGCAACAAGGCGCCGCAGGCCCGCTTCACCGCGACCCCCCTGTCCGCCTCGCAGACCCCGCTCGAGGTCACGTTCGACGCCAAGGGATCGACCGACCCCGAGGGCGACGCACTCACCTACGACTGGGACTTCGACGGCGACGGCACCTTCGACGCCACCGGAGTGACCGTCAAGAAGACCTACACCGAGCTCGGACAGTTCACGGCCCGTCTGCGCGTCACCGACGCCAAGGGCAAGTTCAGCCTGACCTCGCGGGTCATCTCGGTCGGCAACCAGGCGCCGCAGATCCAGATCCAGACGCCCGGCAACGGCTCGTTCTTCAGCTGGGGCGACGCGATCCCCTACCAGGTGACCGGCAAGGACGCTGAGGACGGCGACCAGATCGTCAGCAGCCGCGTGGGCTGGACCTACGGCCTCGGCCACGACGAGCACGCCCACCCCGAGGTCACCGGCACCGGTGCCAAGGGAGCGTTCCCGACGTCCAAGGACTCGCCCGAGCACGGCCCCGGCGCGCTGCTGTACGGCACCGTCGTCGTGACCTACACGGACGGCGGCTTCAACGGCCTGCCCCCGGCTGCGGCCGAGGCGACGCTGCGGCTGAACCCGAAGACGCAGGAGGCGGAGCACGCCGCCCGTGAGGGCGTCCTGCCCTACGCGGACACCACCGCCAGCGGCGGCAACGCCGTCAGCGGACTCGGTGCGGGATCCTTCCTGCGCTGGGACCCGGTGAACTTCGCCAACCTGACCGGCGTCGTGGTCCGCGCCACCGGTGAGGGCACCGTCGACCTCCGCTGGAACGCTGCCGACGCAGCGCCCTTCGGAACGGCGACCATCCCCGCGGGAGCCGGCTGGAAGGACGTCCTCGTCCCCTTCGGCACCAACGTCCCCCGCGGCACCGGCTCGCTCTACGTGACCTCGCCCAGCGGCCTGTCGCTCGACTCCCTCACCTTCCAGGGTGTCGGCGCCGGTGACAAGACGGCTCCGACCGTCGCGGCGACCCTCGACCCGGCAGCGCCTGCGGGCGTCGGCGGCGTCTACAACAAGCCCGTGACCCTCGGCCTCACCGCCACGGACAACGGAGCGCTCTCCACCGTCCAGTACTCCGCCGACAACGGCACGACGTGGACCACGGTCCGCGCCGTCAACGGCGCGTACACGGTCCCGTTCACCACGAACGGCGCCCGGACGATCCAGTACCGCGCCACCGACACCGGCGGCAACGTCTCGGCGGTCGGCACGGTGAAGTTCACGATCGACCTGGCCGCGGCGAACGCCCCGACCGCCGCGTCGACCACCACCGTGGCGCTCTCGGCTCCCCGCGTGACCTTCGGGGCACCGGGCGAGGCGACCGTCACGGTCACCGGTCAGGGTGGGAACCCCGGCGGAGAGGTCGTCCTCTACGAGGGCGCCACCGAGCTGGGCCGCGCGACGCTGAAGGACGGCAAGGCGACCTTCGCCCTGCCGAAGACCCTCGGCGCCGGCACCCACACCCTCCGTGCGGCGTACGGCTCGGACGCCACCTTCAAGGCCTCGGAGGGCACCGCCCGCCTGATCGTCTCGAAGGCCGCCTCGGAGCTCACCGCGACCGTCTCGCCCAACCCGGTCAAGCCGGGCGCCAGCGCGCAGGTCACGGTCGACGCGAAGTCCTCGACGGGTGTCGCCGGCACCGGTCAGGTGAGCGTGATGGTGAAGAGGAACCTCTCCACCGTCGCGATGCTCACCGGGACCCTCGACGAGAACGGGCACGTCGTGGTGACGCTCCCGAAGCTCGCGGCGGGCAGCTACAAGCTGACCGTCACCCACACCGCCACGGCGGACACCAACGCCGCGTCGGCGCTGCTGAACCTCACCGTCCAGCAGTAGCCCTCGCGCAGGGGCCGGCCGGCTCGACCGGGCCGGCCGGCCCCCCACCCCCTGCACCATCTGCCATTTCGAAGGAGAAATGATGCACCACCACCACGCATCCATCACGGCCAAGCCGATGAGCCGGCGCTCGCTGATGACGGCCCTGGCCGCATCGACCGTCGCGGTCGGCGTCGGAGCGGGAGCCCTCGCGGCGCCCGCCACGGCCGCCCCCGCGCCCTCGTCCGGATCCACGCGCCTGGTCCCGATCAACCGCATCGGCATCCAGCTCTACAGCGTCCGCGACAAGGTCTCGTCGCTCGGCTTCCGGGCCGTCTTCGAGGAGCTCGGCCGCATCGGCTACAGCGAGATCGAGTTCGCCGGGTACACCCAGGGCAACGTCGGGGCGATCACGCCGCAGCAGATCCGCCAGCTGCTCGACGACAACGGCCTCCGCGCCGTCGGCTCGCACGTCGGCACCAACCTCCTCCGCTCGGAGCTGGGCAAGCAGATCGAGATCGCGCAGATCCTCGGCACGCCGCACCTCGGCACCGGCAACGCGCCCACCAACGTCAACACCAAGGCGGGCTACCTCGCCGCGGCGGAGGAGTGGAACAAGTGGGGCCAGCAGGTCTCGGCCGCGGGCATGAAGCTCTACCAGCACAACCACGCCGGTGAGTTCGGGTTCGCCACGGACGACCCCAAGACCCGCCTGTACGACCTCTTCTACGACAACACCGACCCGCGTCACGTGTACCTCGAGATGGACGTCTACTGGGCGTACGTCGGCAAGAAGCTCTACCCGGGCTTCGAGCCGCTCGACTACATCAAGCGCAACCCGCGCCGCTACCCGATCCTGCACCTCAAGGACGGCAAGACGAACAACGCCAACACCAACGGCTACGACATCGTCGAGTTCGGCGCGGGCAACCTGCCCTACCAGGCGTTCCTCTCGGAGCTGCGCGACCGCGGCCAGCGCTTCGGCGTCTGGGAGCAGGACACCGCTCCCACGCTGGCGACGCCGCCGAGCACGGGGAACTCCCTCGAGGCCGCTTCCCGCAGCTACTCCGCGATCGCTGCGCTCCGTGGCTGAGCGCACCCCGCGCCGCGCGCGCCGCACCGACAGCACCACCACCAGCACGACGCGCACGAGCGCACCGAGGAGAACCCCCATGAAGTGGAAGACGCCCACGGCGGTCCTCGCGGCCGCCTCCCTCGCGATGGTCGCCGCACCGTCCGCCTTCGCGGCGACGACGGACTGCACCACCGAGCTCGGGAACCAGACGATCACAGGAGACCTCAACGTCGGCGCGGGCCAGACCTGCGTGCTCGGCAACGTGACCGTCACCGGCAACGTCATCGTCGGCGACGACGCCTGGCTGGACGCCACCTCGGCGACCATCGGCGGCGACGTCATCGGCACCGACGCGTACGGCATCTCGATCGACGGCACCAGCGTCGGCGGAGACGTCGTGTCGTTCTCGGACGGCAGCCGCAACGGCTTCCTCTACCTGCGCGACCTCACGGTCGGCGGCATGGTCGAGGCCGGCGGGATCGACGTCGAGTTCAGCGACCTCTCGGTCGACGGCTCGGTCAGCACCGACGCGGCGAACTACGTCGACGTCGACCGCACCAGCGTCGGCGGCGACGCCACCTTCGCCGGCAGCGACTTCGGCGTGAACGTGCAGGGCGCCATCGTCGGCGGCTCGCTCGCCGTCACCGGCTCCTCGCGCGGCGTCCTCCTGGGCGCGAACGAGGACGGCTCGGCCTCGGCCCTCGGCAACACGGTGGGCGGGAACCTCACGCTCTCGGGCAACTCCGGCAACGTCCAGCTCGCGGGCTCGACGGTCGGCGGGCGCATCGCGCTCGCCGACAACGCGCCGGCGGTCAACTTCGGCGCGGGCAACACCGCCGCCGGAGTCGACGGCACCTTCACGGGAACGGCGGCGGGCGCTGCGGCGGCCGGCGACCAGGCCGTGGCCGTCATCGTCCCCGAGGCCAACAAGGGCGAGCTGACCTGGACGCTCGAGGGCACCAGCAACCTGGTGAACCTCGGCGTCGCCGAGGAGCAGGGCGACCACTTCGCCGCCTCCGGTGAGCTCGTGCCGGTCCGCGTGACCGACACCCGCCTCAACGGCCCGGCCTGGTCGGTCACCGGCCAGCTGAGCGACTTCCGCTCCGGCGAGAAGACGTTCTCGGGCAAGCACCTCGGCTGGACCCCCGAGGTCCTGGAGAACACGGGCGGGGCCGTCGCCGGCGCAGCCGTCCCCTCCGGGTTCGACTCGGGCAACGGCCTCGCCACGCCCCGCGTCCTCGGCTCCGCCGCGGCGCAGCACCCGACCGGATCCTCGGTCCTGGGCGCCGACCTCGACCTGAAGCTCCCGCTCTCGGTCGGAACCGGCACCTACACCGCGACGCTGACGCTCACCGCGCTCGGCTAGCACCGGTGGGGCGGCCTCCGGGCCGCCCCACCCTCCCCCCGTCTCCCCGCGAGACGCCACTCCGGTCCGCCCCGCTCGGCGTGCCGCGTACCGGAGCGGCGTCCCGCGGGGAGGCATCCCCCCTTGCAACGGAAGCCTGATCGATGTCGCTCATGCCACGCACCTCCCGCACCACCGCCGCCCTGCTGCTGATGACGCTCCTCGCAGCCGGCGGCCTCTCGGCTCAGGCGGGTGCCCAGGAGGCGGATCCCGCCTCCACGCCGGTCACCTGGGGGGTGCGCCCCGCCGACACCGAGCAGGGCAGCGAGCGGCCGAACTACGCGTACGCCCTCGATCCCGGCGGCCGCCTCAGCGACGCCCTGATCGTCTCCAACTACGACGACGAGGAGCAGACGTTCCGCGTCTACGGCTCCGACGGCTTCATCACCGAGGCCGGCCAGCTCGACCTGCTCCCCGCCGCGGAGCCCTCGACGCAGCTCGGCAGCTGGATCGCGTTCCCCGAGCCCGAGGTCACCGTGCCCGCCGGCGAGAGCGTGCAGGTCCCGTTCGAGGTCGTCGTCCCCGAGGACGTGACCCCGGGCGACTACGCCGCGGGCGTCGTCTCCTCGATCCTGGTGCAGGGCGAGACCGGAGTCTCGGTCGACCGGCGCCTGGGCTCGCGCATGTACCTCCGCGTCGGCGGCGAGCTCGCCCCGCGCCTGTCGATCGACGGCCTCGCCGTCTCGTACCAGGGCGGCTGGAACCCCTTCGCCCCCGGCTCCGCGACCGTCGACTACACCGTGACCAACGCGGGCAACACCCGTATCGCGCCGGGCGCCGAGATCAGCGTCGCCGGCCTCTTCGGCCTCGCGCCGGTGTCCGCGACCGACCCGGAGCCACTGCCCGAGCTCCTCCCCGGAACCTCCGTCTCGCGCACCGTGACCGTCGCCGGAGTCTGGCCGCTCTTCGTCGCGACCGCCCGCGCCGCGCTCTCGGGCACCGTCGTCACCGCCGACCAGGCCGCGCAGGCCGACTCCGCCGTCGTCGTCCCCGACGTGCCGGTCGCCACCGCCGAGACCTCGGCCGCGGCCGTGCCGTGGAGCGCCGTGCTCCTCCTCGCCCTGCTCATCGGGCTCATCGTGCTGACCGTCGTCCGCCGCCGCCGCCGGGCCGCGGGGGAGCAGGCGCGCATCGACGCCGCCGTCGCCGCCGCTCTCGGTGCCCAGCCGGAGGACGCCGACCGCGCGGAGGTCCGCTCCTGACCGGGTGCGGCCGACGCGGTCCGCGGGGGATCGCGCCGGCGCGGCCCGCCGCCTCCGGGCGCGCGGCCGCCGCTCTAGCGGACCGCCCGCCCCTCGGCGCGCAGCTGGTCGAGGAAGCCGTCCACCACGGCGGGGCTGAGCAGGTGCCCGCGCAGCATCAGCGCGGCACCGCGCACGCCCCCGCTGCCGCCCAGCTCGGCGGTCACCACGTCGAGCCGCTGCGTCGCGAGGGGGAGGGAGCGCTCGTCGATCACCGAGCGCACGGCCGTCAGGATCTCCGGGCTGGCGAGGGCGACCGCGCCGCCCAGCACGATGACGGAGGGGTTCAGCAGGCTCACGCAGGTGGCCAGCACCTCGCCGAGCTGGAGGCCCGCGATCCGCGCCGCCTCCACGGCCTCGGGATCGCGCGCCTTCAGCAGGTCGATCAGCTCGCGCACCGACTGCACGTCGCGGCCCGCCCGGGCGAGCCCGGCGGCCAGAGCGGAGCCGCCCGCGACCGCCTCGAGGTCCCCCTCCTGACCGCCCGCCGCGGCCGGGGCCGTGCGCGGCACCTGGACGTGGCCGAGATCACCGGCGGAGCCGAGGGCTCCGCGCTGGAGCAGCCCGGACGAGACGATGCCCGCGCCGATGCCGGTGCCGACCTTCACGAACATCAGGTCGAGGGCGTGCGGGAACCGCGAGGCCCGCTCGCCGAGCGCCAGCAGGTTCACGTCGTTGTCGACGAGCACCGTGGTGTCGTAGCGCCGGCGCACGAAGGCGGGGATGTCGAAGCCGTCCCAGCCGGGCATGATCGGCGGGCGCACCGGGCGGCCGCTCGCGTGCTCCACCGGGCCGGGCACGCCGACCCCGATGCCCGCGAGGGCGGTGCGGTCGACCCCGGCCGCGGCGAGGATCCCGTCGCAGACGTCGAGCGCGTGCCCGAGCACCGCCACGGGGCCCTGCGCGATGTCGAGCTCCTCGCGGCGCTCGGCGATGATGCGGCCGTCGAAGTCGGTCAGCGCGATGGTCGAGTGCGCCGCGCCCAGGTCGATGGCCAGGAGCGAGCGGACGGCCGGGTCGAAGACGAGGCGCGCGGACGGGCGGCCGCCGGTCGACGGAGCGCGGTCGAGGTGCGCGATCAGTCCGAGGTCGAAGAACTGCTCCAGGCGCGTCATCACCGCGGTCCGCGCGAGGCCCGTCTCCTCGACCAGCTCGGCGCGGGTGCGCGGCCGACCGTCGGCGAACAGCCTCAGCATGTCGCCGGTCGCGGTACCCGCGCGCTCGGCCACGCTCAGCTCCTTCTCTCGGCCCGGAGGACGGGTTCGGGGGACAGCACACCTGAGGAAACCAGTCGACGCACGGTCGCGCAATCTCGGCGGGCCCTGCGTGCGGGTCCTGCGCAACACGGCCGGCCGGAGGCGCGACGCGCGCCCGGCCGAGGCCCCTCCCCACTCCGATCGCCCGGGTGCGCCCCGACGATCGCCGCTCAGCCAGCCCTTCCAGACAGGAGAGAACGATGACCTCGTCCGACACCACCACCACAGGCGCCCCCCGATCGAGCGGGCGCATCGGCCTCTGGCTGATCGGGGCCCGGGGCAGCGTCGCCACCACGGCCTCCGTGGGCCTGCACGCCATCGCCGCCGGAGCCGCGCCCAGCTCGGGCTGCGCCACCGCGACCCCCGCCTTCGAGGACGTCCCGCTCGCCGGGTTCGCCGACATCGTCATCGGCGGCCACGACGTCTCGCCGACCCCGCTGCTCGAGAAGGCCACGGGCCTCGCGGCCGGTGGCATGTTCCCGACCTCGGTCGTCGCCGAGGTGGCCGACCGGATCGACGCGACCGACGCCGAGATCCGCCTCGCCCCCGCCGACGCCGCGTCGCAGCAGGAGGAGATCGACCGCCGGGCCGCCGACATCGTCGCCTTCCGCGAGCGCCACGGCCTCGCCCGGATCGTCGTGATCGACGTCGCCTCGACCGAGGTGCTGCCGGCCGACCGTCCCGAGTTCCACGACCTCGCCGCTCTGCGCGCCGCCCTGGCGCGTCCGGGCGAGCGCCTCCTGCCGCCGAGCTCGATCGCCGCCCTCTCGGCCGTCGTCGCGGGCGCGGCCTACGCCTGCTTCACTCCCTCGACCGCGCTGGCCCTGCCGGCCCTGGAGGAGTGGGCCGCCGAGGCCGGGATCCCGATCGCCGGCCAGGACGGCAAGACGGGGGAGACCCTGCTCCGCAGCGTGCTCGCGCCGATGTTCACGGCGCGCGGGATGCGCGTGCTCTCGTGGGCGGGCGCGAACCTCCTCGGGGGCGGCGACGGGCAGACCCTCGCCGACCCGGAGGCGGTGCGCTCGAAGCTCGTCTCGAAGAACCGCGGACTCCGCAGCCTCCTCGGCGACGACGTCGTCACTCCGCTCCACATCGACAACGTCCCGGACCTCGGCGACGTCAAGACCGCCTGGGACCACGTGCACGCCGAGGGCTTCCTCGGCTCGCGGATCACGGTGCAGACGATCTGGTCGGCGTACGACTCGGCCCTCGCGGCGCCGCTGATCCTCGACCTCGCCCGCCTGCTGGCGCTCGCGGACGAGGCCGGCGTCTCGGGTCCCGTCGGCGAGCTCGGCTTCTTCTTCAAGGACCCGTGGGGCAGCGACGTGCACGGCTTCGCCGAGCAGACGGCGGAGCTGGTGGCCTGGTCCGCCCGCACCGGCGCCCTCGTCGCCGAGCGCCGCACCCCGGTGACGAGCGGGACGCGGAGCGATGGCTGAGCTGCGCGACTACCTCGAGCTCGTCCGCGCGAAGGCCGCGCTGACCGTGATCGGCGACTCCGTCGCGGGCGGAGCGTGGGCGGGCCGCGGAGTGGGAGCGCGCACGGTCGCGCTCCCGCTGTCCTCGGCGCTGCTCTACTCGGCGGGCATGGCGCTCAACGACTACGCGGACGCCGAGCTCGACGCCCGGGAGCGGCCCGAGCGGCCGATCCCCTCGGGGCGCATCCGGCGCTCGGCGGCGCTGGGCGCGGCGGCCGCGCTGACCGCGGCGGGGATCGCCGTGGCGGCCGTCGTGGACGGGCGGCGCTCGCTCGCGCTCTCGCTGCCGCTCGCGGCCGGGATCTGGTCGTACGACCTGCTCGCGAAGCCGACTCCGCTGGGCCCGGTCGTGATGGCGGCCTGCCGCGGTCTCGACGTGCTGCTCGGCGCGGGCGTCGACGGCGTGCGCGCGGCGGCCCCCGCCTCCGCCGCCGTGGCCGCGCACACGCTCGGCGTCACCGTGCTCTCACGCGGCGAGGTGCACGGCACCACCCCGGTCGCGGCGGGAGCGGTCTCGGCCGGCACCGCGGCGATCGCGCTGTCCACCGCGGCCGGCGCTCTGGCCGAGCGCCGGGCCGCCCCCGCCGCGGTCGTCGCCGCGGGCCTCGGGCGCTGGCTCCTGCTCGTGCTCACCGCGCAGCTGCAGTCCGTGCGGACGCCGACGGCCGCGGCCGCGCGGACGGCCACCCGCGCGGGCATCACCGGGATGATCCCGCTGCAGGCCGCGCTCGCCGGCCTGAAGCGTCCCGAGCTGGGGGCGGCGCTGCTCGCGCTCGACGCGCTCGGCTCCCTCCTGCTCCGCCGCCCGCGGACGGCGGACATCACATGAGCGCCACCGGACCCGTCCTCGGCTACGGCACCAACGGCTTCGCCGACCACACCCTCGACGACGCGCTCACGGTGATCCACGCCGCGGGGTACCGCGCCGTCGCGCTCACCCTCGGGCACCCGCACCTCGATCCCTTCGCGGCCGACTGGCGCGAGCGGACGCTGGCGCTCCGGTCGCGGCTCGACGAGCTGGGCCTGCGCGTGGTCGTCGAGACGGGAGCGCGGTACCTGCTCGACCCGTTCGCGAAGCACCGCCCCACGCTGGTCGACGAGGAGGCCGGCCCCCGGGTCCGCTTCCTCGAGCGCGCGATCGAGATCGCCGCGCTGCTGGGCGCCGACGCCGTCTCCCTCTGGTCGGGGGTCGTGCCGGCGGGCGCCGATGCGGCCGCTGCCTGGCGGCTGCTCGTCGAGCGCATGCGCGGCGTCGTCGCGACGGCCGAGCGCCACGGCGTGCGGCTGGCCGTCGAGCCCGAGCCGGGGATGCTGGTGGAGACGGTGGCCGACGCGCTGCTGCTGCGCCGCGAGCTCGGCGATCCGGAGTCGGTCGGGCTGACGGTCGACCTCGGCCACTGCGTCGTGGTGGAGCCGGACGGCGTGGTCGGAGCCCTCCGCAGCGCCGGGGACCTGCTGCTGAACGTGCAGGTCGACGACATGCTCCCGGAGCGGCACGAGCACCTCGAGCTCGGCACCGGATCGCTCGACCTCGCGGCCGCCTTCGCGACCCTCGCCGAGATCGGCTACCGCGGGATCGCCGCCGTCGAGCTGCCCCGGCACTCGCACGACGCGCCCCGCCTGGCCGTGGCGAGCCTCGCGGCGATGGAGGAGGCGCTCGGCGGCGCCTCCTCGCACGCCGAGCACCCGTGGACCGCGGCCGCCCGCTCCGCCGTCCTCGAGCGCCCGTCGCGGATCGAGCGCTTCTTCCCCGCCGCGGGCCGCGAGGCCGGACGCGAGCCGCTCCGGCCCGCCGAGGACCCGCACGGCCTCGTCCACGGCACGCACGACGACGCGGCCCGCGCCGCCCTGGTGCAGGCCGCCGCGCAGGCGCTCGGCGACGACGACCTGGCCGCTCTCCTCCTCCGCCTCTACCGGGGCGGGGACGGCGCCGAGCGCCGCGGAGTGCTGGCCGGGCTGAACGCCCTCGGCGACCCGGGACCGGCGACGACCCTCGCCGGCCTCGAGCTGACCGCCGACGCCCTGCGCGCCAACGACACCCGGCTCGTCGCCGCGGCGATGGGCTCCTTCGCCCGCCGCCACCTCGATGCGCACGCCTGGCGGCACGGGGTGCTCAAGCTCGTCTTCCTCGGCGTCCCGCTCGCAGCGGTCGCCGGGCTGGAGGAGCGCAGCGACGCCGAGCTGCGCGCGATGGCCGGCCGCTTCGCCGACGAGCGCCGCGCGGCCGGGCGCCCGCTCCCGGACGATCTGGCGGTGCTCCTGCCGAGCTGACCGCCCCCGAACGCCGCCCCGACCGCGGGGCACCACCACCGATGAGAAAGGCGCGACGATGCGCATCTTCGACCCGCACATCCACATGACCTCCCGCACCACCGACGACTACCAGGCGATGTTCGACGCCGGCGTCCGCGCGGTCGTCGAACCCTCCTTCTGGCTCGGCCAGCCGCGCACGAACGTCGGCTCGTTCACGGACTACTTCGACGCCCTGATCGGCTGGGAGCGCTTCCGCGCCGCGCAGTTCGGCATCCGCCACCACTGCACCATCGGGCTCAACCCGAAGGAGGCGAACGACCCGCGCTGCCGGGCCGTCCTGCCCGAGCTCGACCGCTACCTCGCCAAGGACGGCGTCGTCGCGGTCGGCGAGACCGGCTACGACTCGCTCACCCCCGAGGAGGACCAGGTCTTCCGCCAGCAGCTCGAGCTCGCCGGCGAGCACGGCCTCCCCGCGATGGTGCACACTCCGCACCGCGACAAGGAGTCGGGCACCCGCCGCACCCTCGAGGTCGTCGCCGACTCGGGGCTCGAGCCCGGGCGGGTCCTCGTCGACCACCTCAACGAGGTCACCGTCGACGCGGTCCGCGACTCCGGCTGCTGGATGGGCTTCTCCATCTACCCCGACACGAAGATGGACGAGACCCGCCTGGTGACGCTGGTCGAGCGGATCGGGCTGGACCACGTGCTGGTCAACTCCGCCGCCGACTGGGGCCGCTCCGACCCGCTCACGACCGCGAAGACCGGCCGCCTCCTCCTCGTCGCCGGCTTCAGCGCGGGCGACGTCGACCGGCTGCTCTGGCAGAACCCGGTCGAGTTCTACGGGCAGAGCGGACGCCTGGACCTCTCGCCCGTCGCGGGCTTCGACGTGCAGGAGTCGGCCGGCCGCACCTTCGAGGGCAACTCCGTGCTCCGGGGCGCCCCGCGCGTGGCGGAGGTCGTGTGATGCACCTCTCCTACTGCACCAACGTCCATCCCGCCGAGGACCTGGCCGGAGTCGTCCGCCAGCTCGACGTCTACGCCGGACCCGCGCGCGTGGCCGCCGGGCTCGCCCTGGTCGGAGTCGGCCTGTGGATCCCTCGCGACCTCGCGGCCCGCCTGGTCGCCAGCGCCGAGGACCGCGCCGTCCTCCGCGCGGCCCTGCAGCGCAACGGCCTGGAGGTGCGCACGCTCAACGCGTTCCCGTACGCCGCGTTCCACGCCGAGGTCGTGAAGCTCGACGTCTACCGCCCCGACTGGACCACGCCGGAGCGCCTGCAGTACACGATCGACTGCGCGCGGATCCTGGCCGACCTGCTGCCCGCCGGCGCCGATGGCAGCATCTCGACGCTGCCGCTGGGCTGGCGCGAGGGCTGGGGGCGGGAGCAGGACGAGGCCGCCTGCCGGAACCTCGCCCGGCTCGTCGAGGAGCTGCGCGACCTGCGCCGCTCCACGGGCCACGCGATCCGCCTGGCGATCGAGCCCGAGCCCGGCTGCATCCTCGACACCGTGGACGACGTCGTCGACTGGCTGCACCCGCGGATCGGAGTGGTCGACCCGGCGTACGTGGGCGTGTGCCTCGACACCTGCCACCTCGCCGTCTCCTTCGCCGACCCGGTCTCGGCCGTCCGCCGCATCCGCGACGCGGGCCTGCGCGTGGTCAAGGTGCAGGCCTCGGCCGCGCTCCACCTGGAGGACCCCTCGGGCCGCGCCGCGCTCACCCCGTTCGTCGAGAAGCGCTACCTGCACCAGACCCGCGAGAACGGGATCGACGGGGTGCTCCGCGTCGACGACCTGCCCGAGGCGCTGGACACGCTCCCCGGCACCGGCCCGTGGCGCGTGCACTTCCACGTGCCGCTGCACCACCGGCCGGAGGCGCCGCTCTCGGCCACCACGGCGGTCCTGGCGGAGGCGGTCTCGGCGGTCGACGCCGCCTGGCCGTACGACGAGATCCACCTCGACGTCGAGACCTACACCTGGTCGGTGCTCGCCGACGCCCCGAGCGACCTCTCGACGGGCATCGGCGCCGAGCTCGCCTGGGCGGCCGCGCACCTGCTCACGCCCGCCTCCCGAGAGGCGCTGCTGGCGCCCCTCCTCCCGCAGGCGGCGGCGCTGTGAGGCCCGTGCTGCTGCTCGACGTGGTCGGGCTGACCTCGACGGCGCTCGCCGACATGCCCCGCCTCTCGCGGCTTGCCCGCGGGGGCGGGCGCCTGCCGCTGGACACGGTCCTGCCCGCGGTCACCTGCAGCGTGCAGTCGACCATGCTCACCGGCTCGATGCCCGCGCAGCACGGGATCGTCGGCAACGGCTGGTACTTCCGCGACCTCGGCGAGGTGCACCTGTGGCGCCAGCACAACCGCCTGGTCACGGGGGAGAAGGTCTGGGAGACCGCACGCCGGCTGAGCGGGGAGCCTTACCGCGCGGCCAACATCGGCTGGTGGTACGCGATGGGGGCGTCGACCGACGTCACCGTCACTCCGCGCCCGATCTACCACGCCGACGGCCGCAAGTCGCCGGACGCGTACGTGCGCCCGCCGGCGCTGCACGACGAGCTGGTCTCGCGCTTCGGCGCCTTCCCGCTGTTCCAGTACTGGGGGCCGACCGCGTCGCTCCGCTCGACCCAGTGGATGGTCGACGCGACCCGGCACGTGCTGGCGGGCGACGGCTCCGGACCGCCCGAGCTGACCACGGCGTACCTGCCTCACCTCGACTACGACCTCCAGCGCTTCGGACCGGACTCGCCCGAGGCGCGCCGGGCCGCGTCGGAGCTCGACGTGGTGCTCGCTCCGCTGCTCGACGACGCGGAGGCGGTGGGCGCGTCGGTGATCGTGGTCGCCGAGTACGGGATCGCCGACGCCGACACTCCGGTCGACGTGAACCGGGCGCTCCGCCGCGAGGGCCTGCTCGAGGTCTACGTGCAGGACGGCCGCGAGCAGCTGGACCCGTGGACGTCGCGCGCGTTCGCCGTCGCCGACCACCAGGTCGCGCACGTCTACGTGCAGGACGCGGCGGACCTGCCGCGGGTGCGCTCGATCCTCGAGGGGCTCGACGGCGTCGACGAGGTGCTCGACCGGGAGGCGCAGGCCCGCTACGGCCTCGACCACGAGCGCTCGGGCGAGTTCGTCGTGGTCGCCCGGCCGGGGGCGTGGTTCACCTACTACTACTGGCTCGACGACGACCGCGCGCCCGACTTCGCCCGCGGCGTCGACATCCACCGCAAGCCCGGCTACGACCCGGCCGAGCTCTTCTTCGATCCGGCCGACCCTCTGGTGAAGGCGAAGGCGGCGGGCAACCTCGCCAAGAAGGCGCTGGGGCTGCGCTACGCGATGAACCTGGTGCCCCTGGACGCGTCGCTCGTGCGCGGCACGCACGGGAGGCTGCCGTCCTCGTCGGCGGACACTCCGCTCGTGCTGGCCTCGGACGCGGACCTGCTGCCGGCCGGAGCCGCGTCGCTCCCGGCCACCGCGGTTCGGGACCTGGTGCTCGCGGCGCACGGTCCGGCCCTCGTCAAGGAGGCGTCGGCGCTCGCGCGCTGAGGGAGGGGACGCCCGGCGGCCCGTGCGCGGGCCGTCGGGTGTCGGGGGCTCAGCCGGGGTCGCCGCGGTCCGACGCGAGCTCAGGCGAGCTCGCCGCGGACCGCAGCGGGCTCAGGTCCTCGCCGCGGACCCAGCCGGGCGGCCGGGCGGCTCAGCGCGGCACGAGCCCGGTGAGCCGCGCCGTCAGCCGCTCGACGGGACCCGCACCGAGGAACCGCCACCACAGCACGGCGGCCGCGCACAGCCCGAGCACGAGGGCGAGAGCGGCGAGCGGAGTGTCGGCGGAGTAGCCGAGGCCCGCCCGCGCGAGCGCCGCGACGAGAGCCACCTGCAGCACGTAGACCGAGAGCGCGAGCGTGCCGATCGCCCGGAGCGGCACCAGCAGCCGCTGGACAGCGGGGGAGCGCGACGTGGTCGACAGCACCACCGCGACGTAGGCCAGGAGCACGAGCCCGAGGTCGTGCAGGGTGTCCGGGAGGCTGCCGGAGGGCGACTCCACGCCGAGCAGGAGCGCGACCAGCGGCCGCACCGGGTACGCGACGACCGCGACCGCCGCGAGCACCGGCAGCAGCCGGTCGCGCTGCGCGCCGTGCCGCAGCAGCAGGGCGCCGAGGAGGAAGAAGGGGAGCAGGTTGGTCGCGCGGTAGCTCGGCCCGGTGAAGAGCCAGAGGGCGAGCGGAGAGCCGGATGCGGCGGCGGCGACCGCGGCGTTCACGGGCCCGGCGGCGAGCGCGAGCACGGCGGCCAGCGCGGCGATCGTCCGGGAGCGGAGGAGGAGCAGCGGCGTGCCGAGTACGAGCACGACGCCGAGGTACTGCAGCACGATCGCGATCCAGCTGCCCCAGGTCTCGAGCCAGACGCCGAGCGCCACGAGCACTGCGCCGCGGATCGCGTTCCGCAGCAGCACCCGCCCGGGCGAGGCACCGGGCCGCGCGAGCACCAGGGCCGCCGACATCCCCATCACCAGCGCGAACAGCGGCGACGCGAGATCGTTGACGTTCCACGCCAGGAACCCGACGACCCCCGTGCGCGCGCTCGGCACGAGCGGCATCGCGTGCGCGACGAGCATGGCCGCCACCGCCACTCCGCGCAGCACGTCGGGGGCGACCAGTCGGTCGTGCCGGAGTTGCGGAGCCGTCGCAGTCATCCCGCGAGAGTAGGCGCGCCCCCGCCGCCGCGCCCCGCGCGAGCGCACCTCGTGCCACCGGCCGTCCGCCGGGCCGTCGGCCGCGGCGCCGGCCGCCCCGCCCACGGGCGGCCGCGGCGCCGCCCGCTCCGCCGACGTGCGCTGCTGTCCGCTCCGCTCCGTCGGTCCGGGCCTCCGGCGGCCCGCTCCCACCCGTCGCTGACCGGCCGCGGCGCCGCCCGCTCCGCCGACGTGCGCTGCTGTCCGCTCCGCTCCGTCGGTCCGGGCCTCCGGCGGCCCGCTCCCACCCGTCGCTGACCGGGCGCGGCGCCGCCCGCCCCGCCCACGTGCGCTGCTGTCCGCTCCGCTCCGTCGGCCCGGGCCTCCGGCCGCCCGCTCCGATCCGTCGCTGACGGCCCGTTCCGTCCTCCCGCACGGGCCGTTCGTGACGGATCGACGCCCGGCGCCTTCCGGCAGGCCCGCGCTCGCTCCGCATGCGGCGCCCAGCGGCGTCCGGCCCGCTCCGATCCGTCGCGGACGGCCCGTCCTGCGCTCCTCCGCGGGCCGTGAGCGACGGATCAGCGCCCGCCCGCGCCGCCGCCTCGCGCGGATCCCCGCCGCGATGCCCCGTCCGTGCCCTCGGCCTGCTCCGATGCGTCACGAACGGCTCCTTCCGTCCTCCCGAAGCGACCGTTCGTGACCCTTCGACGCCCGCTCGTCCGCACGCGCGCCCGCGCCGCCGCCTCGCGCTGGGCGCCGGATGTCCCGGCCGTGCCCCCGGCCCGCTCCGATGCGTCGAGAACGGTCCCCTCCACCCGTCGGAAGCAACCGTTCGTGACCCCTCGACGCCCGCTCGTCCGCACGCGCGCCCGCGCCGCCGCCTCGCGCTCGGCGCCGCCGCGACGTCCCGGCCTCGCCGCGGCCTGCTCCGATGCGTCACGAACGGTCCCTTCCGTCCTTCCGAAGCGACCGTTCGTGACCCGTCGGCGCCCGCTCGTCCGCACGCGCGCCCGCGCCGCCGCCTCGCGCTCGGCGCCGCCGCGACGTCCCGGCCTCGCCGCGGCCTGCTCCGATGCGTCGCGAACGGCTCCTTCCGTCCTTCCGAAGCGACCGTTCGTGACCCCTCGGCGCCCGTCCGCGAGCGGCCTGCACTCGGCCCGCACCGAGCACGACCGGGCATGCTGGACGGATGACCGACGCCGCCCCGTCCCCCGACCGCCCGCGCCGCGCCCGCAGCCAGCACGTGCTCACCGTGCTGCGGACCGAGCGCCTCACCGGCCACCTGGTCCGCGTGCACCTCGGCGGCGACGGGCTCGACGCGTTCCTCGCCGAGTCCGACCCCGAGCGCCTCGCCGCGACCGACCGCTACGTGAAGCTCCTGCTCCCGCCGCGCGGCTCCGACCTCCAGCCGCCCTTCGACCTCGACGCGCTCCGGGCGAGCGTCGCCCCCGAGCAGCTGCCCGTGCGCCGCACCTACACCGTCCGCTCGGTCGACCTCGAGCGGCGCTCGATCGCCGTCGACTTCGTCGTGCACGGGGACGAGGGAGTGGCGGGACCGTGGGCGCTCGCCGCGGCTCCCGGCGACCGGATCGCCCTCTCCGCGCCCGGCGGCGCCTGGTCGCCGAGCGCCGACCCCGAGGCCGTGCACCTGCTGCTCGGCGACGACTCCGCTCTGCCGGCGATCGCCTCCGCCCTCGAGGGGATGTCCGCGCACGCGCGCGGCCTGGTCCTGATCGAGGTCGACTCGGCCGCCGACGAGCTCGATCTTCCCGCTCCGGCCGGAGTGGAGGTGCGCTGGCTGCACCGCGGCGGTCTCGAGGCCGGCCGGGCGCTGGTCGCGGCCGTCCGGGCCGAGCCGAGGCCCGAGGGCGTGCTCGAGGTCTTCGCGCACGGCGAGCGCACCGCGATGAAGCAGCTGCGCGCCCTCCTGCAGGACGAGTGGGGCGTGGAGCGCCGGGCGCTCTCGCTCTCGGCCTACTGGGCTCTCGGCCGCGCCGAGGACCGCTTCCAGGCCGAGAAGCGCGAGCCGGTCGGCGCGATCTTCGCCGACTGACGCGGGAGCGCACTCCGTCCGCACACCTCCGGGAAGGGACTAGGTCACGATCACCACCCGGGACGGCTCGAGCCGCGAGGTCCCCGTCGACTCCCTCTACCGCCCGTGAGCGGGCCGCGGCACTCCCGTTCGGACGGGCCGGAGCAGGAGGGGACGGGTGCGCGCGTCCTGTCCACGCGCTTCACCGACATCCACTACCTCGACGAGGGACCGGCGGACGGCACTCCGCTCGTGCTCGTGCACGGCTTCCCCGACGTCCCCGCCACCTGGGACGGCGTCCTGGAGCTGCTTCCCCCCGGGCTCCGGGTGGTGCGCCCCTTCCTGCGCGGGGTCGGGCGGACCCGTGTCGTCGACCCCGGGGCGCGGTCCGGGCAGGTGGCCGCGCTGGCCACCGACCTGCTCGATCTCCTCGAGGCGCTCGACCTCGGGCCTGTCGTGCTCGTCGGCCACGACTGGGGAGCGCGGACCGCTCACGCCGTCGCGGCGCTCGCGCCCGAGCGGGTCGGCGCACTGGTCACCCTCGCCACCGCGTACGGACCGTCGAGCGAGCTGAGCGGCGGCGAGGTCCTCGACGACGCCGCCGCGGCCTGGTACCGCTACTGGCTCTGCACGGCAGCCGGAGCGGAGGCGTTCCGGGGCGACCCGGCGCAGCTCGTCCGCTGGGCCTGGCGGGAGTGGTCGCCTCCGGGCTCCCTCCCGCCGGAGGCCCTGGAGGAGGTCCTCGCGGCGACGGCGACCAGCGGCTTCGCCGACACGGTCGTCGACTACTACCGGCACGGCGCCGGGGAGGCGCCCGGCCGGGCCGTGTACCGCGCCGCGCAGGAGGCCCTCGACGCCTGGCCGCGCATCGACGCGCCGACGACATTCGTCCTCGGGACGGCCGACGGCTGCGAGACGCCCGCCCTCGCACGGGCGAACGGCCGGTACTTCTCCGCAGGCCGGGAGCTGATCGAGCTCGACGGCGTCGGCCACTTCGTGCAGCGCGAGGCCCCCGGGGCGGTCGCGGCCGCGATCCTCCGGCACCTCCGACCGCTCGCCCCCTCACCCGCACCTCCCGGGACGCGCTAGAGCGTCTCCGGCCGCGGACGGTCCGTGCCCACCCCGCGGACGCTCCTGCTGGAGGCCGCGAGGAGCGAGGCGACGAGGACGACCGCGGCGCAGCCGAGCAGGGTGCGGTCGAGCCCGACGAGGTCGGCGAGCGGGCCCACGAGCGCCTCCCCGAGCGGCACGGCGAGGAAGGAGCCGACCATGTCGTAGGAGTAGACCCGGGCGAGCGCCTCGCGGGGGACGTGGGTCTGCAGCGACTGGTCCCAGGCGATGGCGAAGATCTCGAGCGCGACTCCGCCGAGGGCGAAGGCGAGGAGGAGGGCGGGGAGCGCCGGGACGGCTCCGAGGGCGGCGACCGGGACGGCCGTCACCGCCATGAGGGCGACGCCCGCCCCCAGCGCACGGCGGGGCCGCCAGCGCAGCGCGATCACGGCCCCGATCACCAGGCCGACGGTCTGCGCGGCGATCACGAGTCCCCATGCCGCTCGGCCGAAGGACCGGTCGGCGACGACCGGGCCGAGGACCGTGGTCGCGCCGACGAACGCGGCGTTGACGGCGGTGAACTGCGCCACGACGATCCACACCCAGCGCCGGCTCGTGAACTCCCGCCACCCCTCGCGGAGGTCGGCGAGGACGGAGGCGCCCGGTCCCGAGCGGACCGTCCGCGGCAGCCGCACACGGGAGTAGAGGACCGCGGCCAGGGCGAAGCCCGCGGCGTCGACCGCCAGCCCCCACCCGGGACCCACCAGTGCGACGAGCGCGGCCCCGGCCGAGGCGCCGACGATGCTCCCGCCGTTCAGGCCCAGGCGGAGCAGGGCGTTCGCCGGGCGGAGCTCGCCGACCGGCACCGTCTCGGGGACGAGGGCGGCCGCGGCGGGCAGGCTCATCGCCGCGACGGCGCCGTTGAGCACGCTGAGCACGACCAGGGCCAGGACGGTCGCCGTCCCCGTGATCACCGTCACGGCGACCGCGGCCTGAGTGGCCGCCGCCGCGAGCGAGGTGCCGACGAGGATCACGGAGCGGGGGAGCCGGTCGGCGAGGACGCCGCCGAGCAGCAGGACGGCGACGTTGGCGAGGGAGCGCGCGGCGACGACGAGTCCGAGGTCCGTCGGCGAGCCCGTCAGGTCCAGCACGGCGAAGGCCAGGGCGATCGGAACGACGGCGTTGCCGAGGACCCCGGTCGTGCGGGCGGCGAGGAGCCAGCGGAAGGGGCCGTGCGCGAGAGGACCGTGCGCCAGCGGCCCGCGCCCGTCGCGGGTCACGGCCGGCGGAGCGGGAACATCGCGGTCGTCATCGACACCGGCGCGGTACCGGGCGTCCTCGGCGGCCGGGCCGCCGCGTGCAGCAGCGCGGACGCCTCCCCGACGTGCCGCACCACCCGCCGCCAGACCTCGGGGTCGACCCAGAGCTCCGCGTCCGTCGAGAGCTGAGGACCGTCCGCCCGGCTCGACGAGCGCCGCCGGAGCTCCTCGATCAGGGCCTCGAGGTGCAGGTCCCGCTCCTCCTCCGGCCCGGCGTCCACTGACGCGGTCACGTCGAAGGGCCTTCCGGAGGCCTCGTGCCGGTACCTCTTCGCCTCGCCGCCCCGCAGGCGCACGGTCTCGACGACGGCCACGAGCCCGGCGCGCTCCAGCACGCGGAAGTGGTAGCTCGCCGTCGCCTGCGACAGCTGCAGCTCGCGGGCGGCCTCCGCGGCGCTCATCGCCGCTCCCGTGACCAGGGACAGCAGGCGGAGGCGGATCGGATGCGCGGTGGCGCGCAGCTCGTCGAGAGAGGACATGCGGCCATGGTGTCCGGCGGCTCCCGCACCGTCAAACAGGGCTTTGAGGGTGGGGCGGCGCTCGCCGGGCCGCTCCGGTGCACATCGGGCGGCGCTCGCCGGGCCGCTCTGACGAGCGATCCGGAGGGCCCACCGCTCTCCCCAGCGATCAGGGAGCGGGGCCCGGAGTCGTCCTCCGGGCCCCGTCGCTCAGACCTGGGCGGTGCCGCTGTCCTCGACCGGGCCGGACGCGTCCGACTCCTCGGTGATCTCGGTGTCGGTCTCGTCGGCGCGGTCGCGGAGCGCGTCGGCCATCGCGCCGGCGCCCTCGGCTCCGTGGTCGTGCTCGACCTGGTCGATCAGGCCGCCGAGCTTCTCGTCGTTGCTGGCGTCCTCGGCTCCGTCCATCACGGGGCTGTTCTGCTCGTTGTCGCTCATGGCGCTCCTCCTGGGTCGACCGGCCTCTGCGCCGGTGGTCCGACGCTACGCGCGCGGCCCGTGCGGTGCAGGTGATCGACGGGAATCGGCCGGTCCGCTATCGGGGTGCCGAGCGACGTTCCCGGCCATCCCCGAATCGAGCGGATATCGCTTTCCACCCTCCGGAGAAGTGAGCGGATATCGCCTGTCGAATGAGCCCCTATCGCTTTCCGGCGAGGTGAACAGTTCTCTCAGAGAAGTGCCCCTCGGAGACCCTCCCTGCTATGATCGGGCGACTTCTGCACCAGGGACCGGGGGGTCGTTCTCGGCGGACGATCGATCATCCACACGCCTGTTATCCCGATCATCACCAGTGAAGGCGCGTATGGCTTCGTATCTCTTCGTCTGCTCCGGCGGCGGACATCTCAAGGAGATGTTCGCGCTCTCGGGGCTCCTCGGAGTCGACCCGGAGGAGCAGCACTGGGCGACCGTCGACAGCGCCCTCAGCCGCACCCTCCTCGCCGACCGGCGCGTGACCCACCTCGCCGATCCGCCGCCCCGCGCCGTGGTGCCGGTGCTCCGCAACGCGATGATCGGCCGCTCCCTGCTGGCCCGCGGGTCCTTCGACGCCGTCTTCAGCACCGGCGCCAGCCCCGCCCTCTCCTTCCTGCCGCTCGCGGCCTCGCGCGGCATCCCCGCGCACTACATCGAGAGCGCCGCCCGCGTGCTCGGCCCGTCGATGACCGGTCGGATCCTCGCCCGGGTCCCCGCCGTCTCGACCTACACCCAGTACCGCTCCTGGGCCGACGACCGCTGGAGCTTCGGCGGCTCGATCTTCGACACCTACCGCGTCGAGGACGTCGTCCCGCAGCCGATCCGCCGCGCCGTGGTCTCGGTCGGCACGCAGGACGGCTACCCGTTCCCCCGCTTCTTCGCCGCGCTCGCGCCGCTGCTCGAGGGCGTGGAGGTGCTCTGGCAGACCGGAGCGAACGACGTCTCCGGGCTCGGGATCGACGGCCGCCACTCCGTGCCGCACGACGAGCTCAACGCCGCGATGAAGGCGGCCGACGTCGTCATCGCGCACGGGGGAGTGGGCACCGCGCTCAGCGCCATCGAGCAGGGCCGGGTGCCGATCCTGGTCCCGCGCCGCGCCTCGTTCGGCGAGCACGTCGACGACCACCAGGTGCAGATCGCCACGCGCCTGGCCGACTCCGGCCTCGCGGTCACCGTCGACATCGAGGGCCTCTCCCGCGAGACGCTCGAACTCGCCGCGGCGAGGCGGGTCGTCTCCGCCGATTCCGCCGTGCCCTTCGTGGTGCACGAGACGCCCGAGAAGTCCTCGGGCCTCTCCCGCCGTCTCTTCCCCTCCTCCCGCTGATCCCCGCCCGAGCGACCAGACGTGATGAGAACGACATCCACGCGTCATCCGCGGCCCGTACACTCTCGAATGGGTTGGGGGGCCGGACGTCACTTCATGTGCGTCGAATTCGGAATGGTCGGCCGACTCGACACTGATGGCGAAAGCTCCGAAGGATTCTCGATATGACTGACACCCCGCGCGGCCTCTCGCGCCGCCTCCTGCTCGCCGCCTCCGCTGTCGGAGCCGCCGCGACCGCCTCCGCTCTCGTAGCGACCCCGGCGCTCGCCGCGCCGAACTACAGCGTGATCCCGAGGCTCCCGGGCGAGGTCTCGCGCCTCGACACCGCGATCTCGAGGAACGGCAGGAAGCCGTACGAGATCATCGACGTGAAGATCGGCAACGACTTCACCCGTCTCTTCGTCCCGCACTCGGCGAAGCCGAATTCAGGCTCCTCGGTGCCGGTCGCCTGGTTCTACCACGCCAGCGGCAGCAGCTACAAAGCTCTCGACAACGCGTACAGCTACTCGGCGGATCCGCTCGTCGACCTGGGCTTCGTCAGCATCAGCCCCGACTTCGGCGGCCCGAGCAACTACACCAACCCCACCGCGCTCGCCGTGCAGACGGCGGCCACGGCCTGGGTGCAGAGCCTCTGGAACGTCCGCGCGAGCTTCCTCCGTTCGAACTCCGGCGGCGGAGCGATGATGTGCTGGGCCTACGCGAAGAAGATGGTGCCGAACATCTACGGGGCGTACCACGCCAGCAGCGTCTTCGACGTCGAGGACCTCGCGGCGCGCGACGACACCCAGCCGAACCGCGTCCTCGCGGTGTACGGCGGAGACCGGGCGCTGATGCGCGCGACCAACCCCGCCCGGCTGCCGCAGGACGCGTGGAAGGGCATCCGCCTGCGCGTCAGCGCCGGCACGGCCGACCAGCTCGCTCCCGCCGAGCTCCACGGCGGACGTCTCCGCC
Source organism: Rathayibacter sp. AY1E2 (assembly GCF_002932325.1). NCBI lineage: Bacteria > Bacillati > Actinomycetota > Actinomycetes > Micrococcales > Microbacteriaceae > Rathayibacter > Rathayibacter sp. AY1E2. The sequence continues at coordinate 19,730 of NZ_PSVO01000006.1, read as the reverse complement.
GCCTGGCGCTGCCCGTCGCCAAGGAGGCGACGATCGCGTACCACAGCAGCGACGGCTACCAGGGCGGCCACATCGTCCCGACCACCACCAACAAGGACTCGGTCGAGACCTTCCGCCGCTGGCTCCAGGAGGGCCCCGCCTGATCCGCGGCAGGACCGACGCGACCCCTCCTCCCCGGGGGTCGGCGCCAGGGTCGAGCAGTGGAGGAGGAGGGCACGGCATCGCAGGCGTCCCAGCCGCCGAGAGGCGGCTCGCGAGGGCATCGCGATCCTCATCGAGGCCGACGGGACCACTCCCGTGAGCGCCGCACCGCCCGCCCCCTCCTCCACCACTCCGCTCCGACGCCAGAAGGACTCCCTGACGTGATCGACATCCTCCCGCGACGACTCCTCGTCGGCGCGCTCTTCTCGGTCGCCCTGGTGATCGTCCTCGGGATGGGGTACATCTTCTCGACCCGGGAGCCGGCCACCGGCCTCCTGGTGATCGCCGCCGGAGTCGGCGGCATCGTCGGCGCCTACGTTCTGCTGCGGGTCCCCGCGCACTGGCTGCCGGCGATGGCGCTCGCGTTCTTCGCGCTCGTCCCGACGCCGCTCACCCCCTCGACCCTGACGTTCCGCATGACGCTCTGGGCGGTCATCCTCGTGATCTGGGCGATCCGGCGCGGGCTCGCTCCCGAGCTGTGGCGCGCCCCCGTCAAGGCGTGGACCCGCGAGCTCGTGCTCTCCCCGTGGCGGGCCGTGGTGATCCTCGCGTTCATCGCCCTCATGCTCTGGTCGGCCGTCGCGACGGTGCGCGGCTCCTTCGCGAGCGAGGGCGTCTCGTGGCTGTTCAGCTTCGCGATCTGCGTGGGCGTGCCGATGCTCGTCTTCGACGCCCAGCGCGAGGCCGTGCTGCTGCGCAAGACGTGGGTGATCCTCTCCGGGCTGCTCGCCCTCTACGCCGCCCTCGAGCTGGTCGCGCAGAGCTCCCCGATCCTCGGTGCCGTCTACGGCGCCCTCGGCTACGAGCAGGACCAGCACTGGTCGCTCTACCGCGCCGAGATCACCTTCGGACACCCGCTGCTCGCCGGCACCTTCCTCACCGTGGGCGCCGGGCTCGCCTTCGGCTCCTGGCTCCAGGGCTCCCGCAAGTCGGACCTGCTGCTGGGCATCCTGGCCTCGGGCGGTGTCGTCGCGACCGTCTCGCGCGGACCGATGGCGGCCATCGCCGTCGCGGTCGTCGTCGCGCTCGTCGCCGTCGGCTTCCTCAACCCGGACCGCTCGCTGCTCCGGCCCGGCTCGATCCTGATCGCCGGCCTCATCGCGGGCGTCGGAGTCCTGAACTTCGAGCCCGTCACCGCCCGCAACAACAACCTCGATGCGTCCATCTCGGCCGGCGCCCGCGACCTCGCGGTGACCGTGTCGCTGAAGGCGGCCGAGCTCACGCACTGGCTCGGCTCCGGAGCGGCGACGTCCGGCATCAGCGGCAGGCGGTTCTCGGACGTGGTCATCGAGAACTCGTTCCTGCAGCTGCTGATCAGCGTCGGCATCCCCGGCCTGCTGTTCTTCGTGATCATGGTGGCCGCGATGTTCGGCGCCACGCTCAGCCGTCGCGACGTCGGCCCCGCGGCCGGCCTGCTCGGCTTCATGGTCTGCCTCGCCGGCTACAACGCCATCGACGCGGTCCGCCCCAGCCACCTGCTCCTGGGCTTCCTCGTCATCATCTGCCTGAACCCGGTGCACGTCCCCGACTTCTCGAAGGGCATCCGGATGCGCCAGCCTCTCGGGGCGCGGATCTTCGACGCGCCGATGGCCGTCGGGATGCGGGGCGACCGGTGAGCCGCCGCTCCCGCAGGAACGACTCGTCGCCGGCCGCGCTCGTCGTCCAGCAGTCGCTCGCGCCGCCGGACTCGACCACGCAGTACGTCGACTCGATCGTCGACGGCCTGGCGCCCGGCGTCGAGCTGCTGTTCTTCTCCTGGCGCAGCGCCCTGCTCGCCGACTACGACGTGCTGCACGTGCACTGGCCCGAGCTGATGATCCGCGGCCGCAGCCCGCTGCACCGCTTCCTGCGCCGCCGCGCCCTCGACGTGCTGCTGGTGCGCCTCGCGCTCCAGCGCATCCCGCTCGTGCGCACGGTGCACAACCTGCACCCGCACGAGCTCGGTCCCGCCGCCGAGCGCCGCTCGCTGGCCCGGATCGACCGCGCGACCGACCTGTTCGTCCGCCTGAACCCCACGACCGTCACTCCCGGCCGGGCGCCCGCCGTCACCGTGCTGCACGGCCACTACCGCGACCAGTTCGCCCAGCACCCGCTGCCCGAGCGCGAGCACGGCCGCGTCCTCTACTTCGGCATCATCCGCCCGTACAAGGGCGTCGTCGAGCTGATGGACGTGTTCCGCGGCGTGGAGGACGACTCCCTCTCCCTGCACGTGGTCGGCAGCCCCAGCACGGGCCAGCGCGAGCTGGTCGAGGAGCGGGCCGCCCGCGACACCCGGGTGCGCACCACGCTCCGCCGGGTCGACGACGCCGAGATGGTCGACGAGATCGGCCGGGCCGAGCTGATCGTCCTGCCCTACCGCGAGATGCACAACTCCGGCTCGATCCTGGTCGCCCTCTCGCTCGGCCGGCCGATCCTGGTGCCGCGCACGCCCACCAACACGGCCCTGGCCGAGGAGGTCGGCAGCGACTGGGTGATCGAGTACGACGGCGATCTCACGCCCGAGCTGATCACCTCCGCCCTCGAGCGCACGCGCACCCGTCCGCCGGAGGGGCTCCCCGCCCTCTCCGGTCGCGACTGGGACGTGCTCGGACTCCAGCTCAAGAAGGCCTACGAGGGCGCGATCGCCACCAAGAAGGGCTCGACCCGATGACCGGGACCACGCAGAAGCCGTCTCCGAGCCTCGGCCGCTCCGCGAGCCGCGGCGCCGCCGTCACGATCGGCGGGCAGGCGATCCGCATCGCCGTCCAGCTGGGCAGCATCGTCGTCCTCGCGCGCCTGCTCGCGCCGGCCGACTACGGCCTGCTCGCGATGGTCACGGCGATCATCGGCATCGGCGAGATCTTCCGCGACTTCGGCCTCTCCTCCGCCGCCATCCAGGCGAAGGAGATCACGCCGGGCCAGAAGAGCAACCTGTTCTGGATGAACGCGGGCATCGGCCTCACCCTCACCCTGCTGGTCATCGCGGCCTCGTGGCCGATCGCCGCCCTCTACGGCGACGACCGGCTCCAGCTGCTGACCGTCGTGCTCTCCTCGACGTTCCTGATCAACGGGATCTCGACGCAGTTCCGCGCCGACCTCGCCCGGCACCTCCGCTTCGTGAAGCTCACCCTGGTCGACATCGTCGGCCAGGTGCTGGGCCTCGTGGTCGGCGTGCTGATGGCGCTCGGCGGCGCCGGCTACTGGGCGCTGGCCGCGAGCCAGGTCGTGCAGCCGCTCATCGGCGTGCTGATGCTGGTCTTCATCACGGGCTGGCGTCCCGGCCGCTACCGCCGCGGCGAGGCGATGGGCCACTTCCTCCGCTACGGAGGCGGCGTCTTCGCGACCCAGGCGCTGACCTACGCGAGCAAGAACGTCGACTCCGTCATCATCGGCGCGCGCTTCGGCCCGGTCGACCTGGGCCTCTACAACCGCGCGTTCCAGCTGATGATGCTGCCGCTGCAGCAGCTGAACGCCCCGGCGCAGCGCGTCGCCCTGCCCGTGCTCTCCAAGCTGCAGGACGAGCGCGAGCGGTTCCGCACGTTCATCCTCTTCGGCCAGTCGGCGATGCTGACGGTGATGGGCCTCGTGCTCGCCGTCCTCGGCTCCCAGTCCGACTCGGTCATCCGGATCCTGCTGGGGGAGCGCTGGCTCGCCTCGGTCCCGATCTTCCAGATCCTGCTCGTGGCCGGGTTCTTCCAGGCCACGGCGTACTGCTCCTGGTGGGTGTTCCTCTCCAAGGGCCTCGTGCGCCAGAGCGTCTGGTACAGCCTGGCGACCCGCCCGCTGATGGTCGTCCTGATCCTGCTCGGCTCCAACTGGGGAGTGACGGGCGTCGCGGTCGCGTACGCCGGCTCGCTCGCCCTCACCTGGCCGATCGCGCTGATCTGGATCGGCCGCACCTCCGACGCCCCCGCCCGCGAGATGTTCACCAACGGCCTCCGCAGCGGCATCGCGTTCGGCTCGATCACGGTCGGCTCCTTCTTCTCCACCGTCTGGATCGCCGCCGACCAGCCCGTCCTCCGCCTCCTCGTGGGCGGTGCCGCCGTCCTGGTCGGGGTCGGGCTCTGGATGCTGATCCTCCCCGCGTTCCGCCGCCAGATCCTCGGCCTCGCCGACCTGCGCCGCCACTTCCGCCGCAGCCGCCCGGCCGCCGCTCCCGCCCCGGCCACGGTCGACGCCACCAGCCCCACCGGTGACAGCGCGCTGGTCGACGGAGCCGTCACGGCCGGCACCCCCGACTCCGAGCGGCCTCCCGCCGCCGTCCCCCCCACCGAAAGAGATCGATGAAACTCAAGCTCGGCGTCGTCAAGTCCTGGAAGAAGGACTTCGTCACGACGACCCGCCTGCCCGCCCGCCGCGACGCGGCGGTGCTCCGCGCCGCCCTCGCGGACCTCCGACCCGAGCCCGAGTCGCACCTCGTGATCGCCGCTCCCGGCAGCGGCAACATCGGCGACCAGGCGATGCTGGAGGCGTTCCTCGAGAACACCACCGGTCCTGTCGTGGTCGTCCAGCGCTACGCCGGCGACGTCGTGATCCCCGAGGAGCAGGCCGACCGGGTCGAGGTCGTCGAGCTCCCGCACCTGGTCTACGGAGTGGGCGACGCGCACGCCGCCGACCTCCGCGCCTACGCCGCGCTGATCCGCCGCGCCCGCTCGGTCTCGGTCGTCGGCGCCGACATGATGGACGGCAAGTACAGCCTCCGCGGCTCGGTCCGCCGCTCCCTGCTCGCGCAGGCGGCCGCTGAGGCAGGGGTGCCCACGCGCATCCTCGGCTTCTCCTGGAACGCGGCGGCCCGCCTCGCCGCCCGCCGCTCCCTGATCGCCGCCTCCCGCGCCGGCGTCGTCCCGATGCTCCGCGATCCGCTCTCGGCGGAGCGCGCCCGGAGCATCGGCGTGCAGCGCGTCGAGGAGGTCACGGACATCGTCTTCTCGGCGCGCACCCGCGACCGCAGCTTCCGCGAGGGGCTGGGACTGCCCGAGGGCGTCCCCTTCGCGCTCGTGAACGCGAGCGCCCTCGTCGCCGGCATGGTCGATCAGGTGCCGGAGTACGAGCGCATCGTCGACCGCCTCCGCGCCGCCGGCGTGCACGTCGTGCTCCTCCCGCACGTCTCCCGCCCCATCGGCGACGACAAGGTGGCCGTCCGCGCGGTCGCCGAGCGCGTGGGATCCGAGGGCGTCACCGTCGTCGACCGCGTGCTCATGCCCGCCGAGATCCGCGGCCTCGCCGAGGACGCCCTGCTGACCGTCACCGGCCGCATGCACCTCGCGATCATGTCGCTCTCGCTCGGCGTCCCCGCGATCACCCTCGCCACCCAGGGCAAGGTCGAGGGCATCATGCGCCTCATCGGCCTGCCGCAGCTGTGCGTCGAGCCGGTCCCCGGCTTCGCCGACCGCGTCCTCCCGGTGATCGACCGCATCCTCGCGGAGCCGGGCGACGGCGGCGTGCGCGCCACCATCGACGCGGCCATGCCCGAGGTGCGCCGCCTCTCGGCGCTCAACACCCGCGGCCTCGGCGCGGAGGTCGTGCGATGAGCGCGGCGCAGGAGAAGGGACCGCGCATGCGGATCATGTTCGTCGTCACGTCGCTGCACGGCGGCGGGGCCGAGTTCGTCGCCCGCACCTGGATGGGCTGGCTCCTCGAGCAGGGCCACCACGTCGACGTCGTCACCACCTCGGTGAAGGGCACCGACGAGTACCTCCCCGAGGGCGCGGTGCTGCACCGCATCGGCGAGGGCAAGGGCCACGTCGGCAAGGCGCGGATGCTCAAGGAGCTGTTCCGCCGCCGCACCCCCGACGTCGCGGTCGCCCTGCAGGGCTACCCGAACATCGTGCTCCTGGCCTCGGCCGAGATGACCGCGAAAGCGGACCGCCCGAAGACCATCGTGAGCGAGCGCAACCTCGTCTCGCTCGGCATCCCGGGCTTCTCGAGGACGCAGAAGGTGCAGCTCGGGCTCGCCAAGACGCTCTACCGACGCGCCGACCACGTCATCGCGATCTCGCACCCCGTCGCGGGCGAGCTCGTCGCCGGCTTCGGCGTCTCGGGCGAGCGCTGCACCGTCGTGCCGAACCCGGCGACCGCCAAGGTCGACCGCTCCCGCCAGGTCTCGCGCACCCCCGGCACTGCAGCGGGCCTGCAGATCGTGCTGCCCTGCCGCCTCGTCGTCCAGAAGCGCCCCGAGCTCGCGATCCTCGCGGCCGAGGAGCTGGAGCGCCGCGGCATCCCCGCGAAGGTCGTCTCCTTCGGCGGCGGCCCGCTGCTCGGCAGCATGAAGGCGGAGGCGACCGCGCGCGGCGTGGACTTCCAGGACATGGGCTGGGTCGAGGACTGGTTCCACCACTTCGACGAGAACGCCGTCGTGCTGCTCCCGTCGCTGCGCGAGGGCTTCGGCAACGTGCTGGTCGAGGCGGCCGCCGCCGGCGTCCCCTCGGTCGCCGTGTCCGGGGCGCTCGGAGTCGCGGACGCGATCGTCCCCGGCCTCACCGGCGAGCTCGCGCTCACCCCCTCCGCCTCCGACCTCGCCGACGCGCTGATCCGCGCGAGCGAGCTCGAGATCACCGGCATCGACCGCTGGCTCGACCGCTTCTCGCTGGAGTCCAGCGGCCGCGACCTCGAGACGGTGCTCCGCCGGGTCGTGGGGCAGAAGTGACCCTCGTCTCGGTGGTGGTCCCGGCGCACCAGGAGGAGGCGCACCTCGCCTCGGCCCTGGAGCGCCTGCTGCGGCAGACCCACGCCGAGCTCGAGATCCTCGTGGTCGACGACGCCTCGACCGACGGGACCGAGGCGATCGGCCGCGCGTTCGCCGAGGAGCACGAGCGGATCCGCTACCTCCGCCAGGACGAGAACCAGGGCGTCGCGGCCGCTCGCGAGCGCGCTGTCGGCGAGGCCGCCGGCGAGTGGGTCTGGCTGGTCGACGCCGACGACGAGTGGCCGGAGACCGCGGTCGAGGCCATGCTCACCGCGGGGGAGGCGGGCCGCGCCGACGTGGTGGTCGCCCAGGCGGTCACGGTCGACGCCACCGGATCCACGCCCGTCGGCTCCCTGCGCGGCCCGCTCGCGCTCTCGGGCCGGGGCGCCTTCACCGCGCTCCTGGTCGGGGAGCTGACCGGGCACCTCTGGAACAAGCTGTTCCGCCGCGAGCTCTTCGACGGCATCGACTTCACTCGGATCCGCCAGCACTCGGACCAGGCGCAGGTCGCGCAGCTGCTCGCCGCGGCCGACGAGGTCGTCGTCGTCCCCGACTCCGTCTACGAGTACCGCCTCCGCTCGGGCTCGATCATCCGCTCGGGCGCGAAGCGCGCCGACTCGCTCGCCGGGCTCGCCGCCGTGATCGAGCGGACGGCCCGCGGGCTCGACCCGCGCCTCCTCGACTCGCAGGACTACTCCTACTACCGCGCGCGCTTCTCCCTGCTCTCCCGCTTCAAGGACGCCACCTCGGGCGCGCACACTCCCGAGGAGGCGGACCGGCTCTGGCGGGCCGCGCACGACGAGGCGGGACTCCGGCACCTGGTCGCGCTCGTGCGCCGGCGCGACCTCAAGCGCTCCGTCCTCTTCGCGCTCGCCGCCGCGGCGCCCGCGCTCTACCGAGAGGCGATGAGCGCCGGGAACGGACGCCGGTGACCGTCGTCTCCCCGGTGCGCGGAGAGGCCGGAGTGCGCTTTCCGGCAATCGAGTCCTCGTCACTATTCCGTCGAATGTGCGGCGCGGACGATACACCCTTAGTCTTGATCCTCGGTCGCATTCTGCGACCGAGCCTGCGTCCTTCTCTGAGCCTTGTTCACCTCGGATGGAATTCACGAGCGGTACGACCGGGCACAAGGGGGAGAGAATGAAGCTGCTGAAGCCTGCGGGCGGGGCCCGACGCGAATGGGTGGATTTCGCCAAGGGTGCCGCCATCCTGATGGTCGTGTACTACCACACGTCGTTGTACCTCGGTGACATCGGGGTCGAGAACACTCTCGGCCGCATCAAGGTCGTGTTCGAGCTGTTCCCGATGCCCCTCTTCTTCCTGGTGTCCGGTCTCTTCGGCTCGCGCATCCGCACCTGGAGCTTCGGCGACCTCTGGCGCCGCAGGCTGTACCCACTGCTCTGGCTCTACGTGGTCTGGTCCGTGATCCGCATGGCCTTCTACCTGGTCGTGCCGCTCGCGAACGGCGGACTCGGCGAGCTCCCCGCGACCGACCCGCTCAACCTGCTCCTGCTGTTCTTCTGGCCCAGCAGCAGCTACTGGTTCATCTACGGCCTCGTCCTCTTCACGCTCGGCGCGTGGCTCCTGCGCAAGGTCGACCACCGCGTGCAGGTCGCCCTCGCCGCGGTGATGGGGACGATGTTCACCACCGGTCTCCTCAACACGACCAACGTGGGCTGGAACCGCATCGGCGCCCTGTTCGTCTTCTTCCTGGTGGGCACGCTCTACTCGAAGAGGATCATCGACTTCGTCGAGCAGAAGGGGAGCCGCGCGTTCCTCTACGTCACTCCGGTCTTCGTCGTGCTGAGCGCGGTGCTCTTCCTCTTCCCGATCCGCTGGGTGCCGTTCCTCGCCCTCGCCGGCCAGATGGCCGCCGTCGCGATGGGCATCCTCGTGTCGCGGGCCCTCTCCCGAGTGCGATTCCTGAACTTCTTCACGATCTGCGGCGAGCGCAGCCTGCACATCTACCTGCTGCACCTCTACTTCATCGTGATCGCCATCACGATCCTGCGGGTGATCCTCCCCGAGGACCGCTCCGAGATCGGCGGCTTCGAGGTGCCGCTGCTGCTGGTCGTGATGGTGCTCGCGGTCGTCCTCTCGCTCTTCGTGACCCGCTACCTCTCGAAGGTCAAGTGGATCTACGTCCCCCCGGCCGCCCTCGGCGGCCCCGGCAAGCGGCGCAAGCCCGTGCCCGTCCCTGCGCGCGGCCCCGGAGTCGTCTCCGATCCCGCCGCGGTCCCGGCCGATGAGCCCGGCACCTCCCCCAGTCACGAGAAGAAGAGAGCGGAGTCCCACGAGTGAAGACGACACGAGCACGCAGAGCCGGAGTCCTGGCGGCCGTCGTGGCCGTCGCCCTCGGGCTGGCCGGCTGCTCCTCGCAGCCCGAGCCCGTCCGCACGCCCGACGGCTTCACGACGGAGAAGGCGATCGAGTACCGCTCGGTCGACGGCGTCTCGCTGAAGGCCGACGCCTGCCTCCCCACCGCGGGCGGCACCGACCGCCCCGCGCTGCTGATGCTGCACGGCGGAGGGTTCGTCGACGGCGCCCGCGACGAGGGCGGGATGACCGAGCTCTGCGAGTACTACGCCGAGCGCGGCTTCGTCTCGGTCTCCGTCGACTACCGCCTCCTCCAGGACAGCCGGTACCCCGGCCAGATCGAGGACGCGCAGGCCGCCGTGGAGTGGCTGCGCGAGCCCGCGCAGGTCACGCGCTTCGGCCTCGACCCCGCCCGCATCGGCGTGATGGGCAGCTCCGCCGGAGCGATCATCGGAGCGACCATGGGCACGCTCGGCGAGGGCTCCCTCTCCGAGGGCTCGCGGGTCAAGACGGTCGTCGCCTTCTCGGCGGTCGCCGACATGACCGAGACCGGGATGTCGCTGGGCACGCCGGTGCCCGAGGCGAAGGAGCAGATCCTCTCCTACCTGGACTGCGACGAGATCGACTCGACGACCTGCCCGCAGAGCATCCCCGCGTCGCCGATCACCTCGGTCGACTCCACGGACGCCCCGCAGATCTGGCTGACCTCCGAGGACGAGCTCGTCCCGGTCGAGCAGGCCGACGCGATGCAGGTCGCCCTGCAGGACGCCGGAGTGGCGTCCGAGGTCGGCGTGGACGGCTCCGGCCACCACGGGCTCCAGAACAACACCCCGAACAACAAGAAGGCGATCCTCGCCTTCCTGCAGGCCCACCTCTGATCCACCGCTCCCGCGCGAAACCTCGCGGCCGGTTCCGCGCAACGCGGACGACACATCACGACGCTACAGTCAGACCCCCTGCACTCCGGTGCAGTCGACGAAAGGGACACCACACACCATGACCTTGAACGGACTGTTCGCCGGCATCGGCCGGAGGTGGGTCTACATCGTCGCCTTCGCTCTGCTCGGCGCCGTGGCGGCCCTGGTACTCAACGCCGTCCTCCTCCCGCAGTACAAGGCGGACGCACGCGTGTACGTCGCGGTCTCCTCGTCCGGAGTCCTCTCGACCGCGGACCGGGTCGCGGCCAACAGCGCCGCCTCCCAGGCCACGGTCACCTCCGTCGCCCTCGGCACCTCGGACACCGTCCTGCAGGGCGTCATCGACGGCCTCGGCATCGACGAGCCCATCGAGGACTTCGCCAAGCGCGTGACCGTCCTCGCCGAGCCGGAGTCCGTGGTCATCACGATCTCGGCCACCGACCCCTCGCCCGAGCAGGCCGCGGTCATCGCCAACGCGGTCGCCGCCCAGCTCGACGCGGCCGTGAAGGGCGCCGACCCGACGACCACCACGAACGGCGTCGCCGTCCCGCAGATCCAGCTCCAGGTGCTCAGCCAGGCGCTCCCGCCGGAGCTGCCGGTCACCGGTGGCATCCTCGTCCTGCTCGCGCTCGGCATCCTCGGCGGCGCCGTGGTCGGCGTGGGAGTGGCGATCGTGATGACCGCCCTCGACCGCCGCCTCCGCAGCGGCGACGACGTCCGCTCCGCGATCGACCGGCCGCTGCTGGGCATCGTCCCGGTCAAGGCCACCAAGCTCGACGAGATGCTGAACTCGACCGAGATCCCGGCCCGCTACTCGGCCGTCGCGTTCGAGCTCTCCGCCATCGCGCGCACCCGCTCGTACTCCTCCTTCGCGATCGCCCCGGCGTCCGAGAAGACCCCGCACACCGCCAGCGCGGTGCTGCTCGCCAAGGCGCTGGCCGTGCTCGGCTCGTCCGTCGTGATCGTGGACGGCACCGCCGAGGGCTCGGCTCTCGCTTCCGCCTCGGGCGGACGCCCGGGCCTGCGCGAGGTGCTCGCCGGAGCCGCCTCGCTCGACGACGCGATCATCAAGCGCTCGACCGACCGCGTCGACCTGCTCCCCGCGGGCGGCGCCCAGGCCGGCACGCCGATGCCGACCGACGCCCTCCGCGCGCTGGTCGAGGAGCTCGAGAAGGTCTACGACATCGTCCTGATCGTCACCGGCACTCTCGGCGCGACCGAGCAGTCGCCGACCTTCCGCGGCGTGGCCGACGGCGCCGTCCTCGTCCTGATCGAGGGCAAGGTCGACTCGCCCCAGGCCGCCGCCGATGTCCACTGGATCGAGACCGCCGGCACCCCCGTGGTCGGCGCGGTCGTCCTGGCCCGCCACAAGCTGCAGAAGGCCCCCGCGATCGTCTGATCGCGTCCTCGCACGCTGCGGAAGAGCGCACCCCGGCCCCGGCCGCGGTGCGCTCTTCTGCGTCCGGGGACTGCGCGGTGCCCGGCGGGGGCCCGGCTTGCCCTCTGTCCGGACCCAGCCGGCCCCTCCGACGCCTGGCCGGCACTCCAGCCCCCTCCACCCCTCCGCGAGCCCGCTCACTCCGCGAGCCCGCAGAACTCGCGGTACTCGCGCGCGACTCCGCCCACTTCCGCGGACTCGGCAGGAGGCGGCGTCACCGTCCGAGCCCGCGGGCTCTCCGGGGCCCGGCCGACCGGTCCGTCCCTTCTCAGCGTCTCCAGCGCCCGCCGTGGCCTGATCACGTGCCTCACCGGCTCCCGGGAGCCCGCTCACCCCGCGAGCCCCCCACAAGTCGCAGTACTCGCGCGCGACTCCGCCCACTTCCGCGGACTCGACAGGAGGCGGCGTCGCCGTCCGGGCCCGCTCGACTCCCCGGGACCTGCCCGGCCCGTCCAGCCCTCTCCAGCGCCCGCCGTGGCCGGACCAGGTGCCTCACCGGCTCCCGGGAGCCCGCTCACCCCGCGAGTCCGCAGAAGTCGCCGTACTGGCGCGCGACTCCGCCGACTCCCGCGTGGTCCGCGGGAGGCGGGCACACGCAGAACCGCCGCCGTCGAGGGGACGACGGCGGCGGTTCTGCGCGCGGGGAGCGGATCAGGTCACGGCGTGCAGGCCACGTTCCCGATCAGGTCCTTCCCGGAGTTGGAGCAGCTCAGCGTGTTTCCGCTGGTGGACCAGTTGGACGGCTGGTGGAGGTAGACCACCGCGTTGCTGGTCTTCAGCGCGAGGTTGCCGCTGATGGTGTTGTCGTTGCCCGAGCCGTCGGCGCGGGTGATCACCTGGTAGCCGTAGGTGGTGGTGCCCGCGGCGGAGTTGCCCGCGGCCAGCCAGCTGTTGCCCGAGACCAGGATCAGCGAGACGACGTCCGAGGCGAGCCGAGATCCGCCGAGGACCGTGTTCCCGATGATGTCGCCGTCGAGGGTGCCCTCCTTGGCCTCGATCGGCTCGGCGCCGGTGTCGCTGATCGCGTTGTCCACGACCGCGATGCGGGCCGTGCGGTCAGGGTTGCAGCTGTTGTACTCGCACCAGTTGCGGTCGGAGGTGCCGACGTAGACGCCCTCGCCGTACTTGGCGGAGACGATGCCGGTGCGGCGGATGGTGCTGCCGACGATCAGGGAGTCGGTGGTCTGGTTGCGGAAGTGGACCGCCTCGTAGCCGATCTCGCTCACCGTCAGGCCGGCCATCTGGACGCCCTTGCTGGCGAGCACCTGGATGCCCTGGAAGGAGCTGCGGACCGAGAAGCCCACGAGGTGGACGTCGCTCACCGTGTTCAGGATGAGCGCGGTACCGCTCGAGGTGGATCCGGAGGTGAGGACCGCGTTGGGCGAGCCGCAGATCCAGATCGACCCGGGCTGGGCGGCGGTGCCGCGGAGGGCGAACTTGCCGGTGTAGACGCCGTCGGCCAGGCGGATGACGTCGCCGGAGGAGGGGTTGGTCAGGGCCGTGACGAGCTGCGCCGAGGTCGACACCGTCTTGGTGGCGGCGGGGCAGTCGAAGGCCGCGAGCAGCGAGGCGCGGGAGGCGAGGATGTCGGCCGAGGTGGTGGCCGACTCCTTCAGCCGCGAGTCGCGGCCGGCGTCGTCGGTCGCCGTGACGGTGTACGTGTAGGCGCGTCCCGCCTCGGCGGTCTCGTCGCGGTACTGGCGCACCGGGTCGGCGACGGTGCCGACGACGGTGTCGCCGGAGCCGTCCTCGTTCGAGCGGTGCACGTCGTACGAGACGACCCGCGAGCTGAAGGGCGCGTCCCAGGCGACGGTGTAGCCGTCGGTCAGGGGGGAGAGCTCCACGGCGTCGGTCGCGAGGCCGTCCTCGGCGAGGACGAACGCGTCGATGATCAGGTTCTTGTCGGTCGACTTGGAGTTCTTCGTCCCCGTGTAGGAGATGGTCACGGTGTGCGTGCCCGCGGCGAGGTCGGTCGTCTCGTAGACCGGCACCTGGTACTGCGCGGTCGAGCTGTAGCGGTCGACCTTGGTGACGGGTCCGCCGTCGACCGAGACCGCGGCGATGCCGGAGGAGGAGGTCTTCCGGCTGATCCAGCGCCACGACGTGCCGACGAAGGTGAACTTCACCGATCCGGCTGAGGTCAGGTACTTCATCCCGCCTCCGCTGTCGCCGCCGGCCATCGATCTCCACGAGCCGGTGTACTGCAGCGCGGGGTCGGTCTCCTGCACGAGGAGGCTGGTCGCTCCGGAGGGGTCGAGCACGGGGCCGTCGTCCTCGCCGCCGCCGGTCTCGTCGGTCGGCTCCTCGGTGGCGGGAGTCGCGCGGGTGATGTCGAACGCGTCGATGACCAGGTTCTTGTCGCTCGCGGAGCTGTTGGCCGTGCCGCTCCAGGCGATCTTGACCGTGTGGACGGTGTCGGCGAGGTCCTTCTTCGTGAACACCGGGACCTGGTACGCCGTGGTCTTCGTGTACCGGTCGACCGAGGTGCTCGCGCCGTCGACCGTGACGGTGGCGATGCCGGCGGAGGCGGTGGTGCGGCTGACCCAGCTGAAGCCGGTGCCGCGGAAGCTGAACGAGACGGAGCCGGTGCTGTTGAGGAACTTGATCCCGCCGCCGCTGTCGCCGCCCGTCATCGTGCGCCACGAGCCGCTGTAGGTCAGCGAGGAGTTCGTCTCCTGGATCCGCGTGCTCTGCCCGGCGCCCGGGTCGAGAGTGGCCGCGGAGGCGGCGGGCGCCGTGAGGGGGGCGACCAGGATGCCGAGAGCGGCGATCAGAGCGGTGGTGAGGGAGAGGCGTGCGCGTCGTCGGCGAGGGCGGGTCGGGTCTGGCGTCGTCTGAGGATTCACGATCGGCTCCGGGTCTTCGAGGGGGCGTCGGGGGCGGTTCGAGGGGGCTGCTCAAGGGGGTGGTGCTGGTCCTCCCGACGCTATAGACGGGCCTTGCGACTGATGGCTGGATGAGACGGATTCAGGTTGTAGTGCCCCATTCGGGCGTGGTGGTCGGGCCTGTATCAGCGATTCCGCTGAAGGACTGGCGAACCGCCGCGCATGCGTGTACACGGAACGGTCACACGCGCTGTCGACGACGGATCGGAGGGCGGATGTCGGATCGGGAGGAGACTCCGGGGATGCCCGTCCGCGGAATGGACGAGGGGGAGTGCTGCTCGGTCGAGGAACGGCGACCCTATCCGGCGACTCTGGACACGGCCCCGGGCCGGGCCGCTGGGCGAGAGAATTGACCGGGCGTTCACCGGGCCGACCCCGCGCCGAAACACTGCGATGATGGGCTGTCCACTGGTGATCGCCGTCGCACCCGCGTCGCGGATCACCCGCCGCGGGCGAGCGGCGGTCCCGACGAGAGGGAGGACGCGATGGACACGGCCACGACCGCGACCGGCGACCGCCCGTCCGCCCCGCCGTCCCGGGATCGCCCGAGACGCCCCCGGGTCCGCGCTCGCACCATGATCGGACGGCTCCTGCTCGTCCCCCTCGTGGTGCTCGCCCTCTTCGGCGCCGGGATCCCGCTCTACGTCACGCCCCCGATCGACCCGATCCCCGAGCAGGCGGACGCGGTCTTCGTGCTCGGCCCGTCCACGAGGGCGCGCGTCGAGTTCGCCCGCCGGATCATCACCTCCGGAGCGACGGACACGATGGTGCTCTCGGTCGGCCCCGGCGAGATGAACGCTCCCTACGAGGCCAAGAAGTACAAGAAGTGCAACGAGCCCGGCGGCGACGTCCTCTGCTACTCCGCCGACCCGCTCACGACCCAGGGAGAGGCCCGGCAGCTGCGCGACATGGCCGAGCAGTACGGCTGGGACCACGTCATCGTGATCACCAACGCCTCCCACCTCGTGCGCGCCGAGATGATCATCGAGCGCTGCTACTCCGGCGAGCTCTCGATGGTGCCCTCGGGCGAGCCGATGGGCCTGGACTACCTGGTGAACCAGTACGTCTACCAGACCGGCGCCTTCCTCAAGGCCTTCCTGGTCACCAACGGCTGTTGACGCGAGCACTCCTCCTCGAGCCGCCGAGCCCGCCTGCGCTAGTCTGCCCGGGGCGCCATCGGCCCCGAGCCCGCTCCTGCGGAGCCCGGCCGGCCCGGCCCACGACGGCAGCGCGGCAGGAGGATCGACCGGGGAGACCCGCGACGCTCCCCGCTCCGCACCGGTCACCCCCACGCGAACCCCTCCGAAAGGCCCGCCCGTGACACCTGCCCGATCGATCTTCGCCGTCGGCCGCGGCCAGTACGAGAACATCGGCGACATCATCCTGCGCCGCCAGCTCCTCGACTGGCTCCGCGAGTCGGGTCCGCTCCACGTCTACGTGGGCCACTCGCCGTGGGGCTACGACGACGGCCTGCGCCTGGGCCCGGACGACACGGTGTACCGCTCGCTCCTGCGCTGGTACGCGGCGCTCGCCCGCGAGGCCCTCGCCGGCCGGGCGAACTCGGTGTTCAAGCCGGGAGAGATCCAGCTGACCCTGATCGGGATGAAGGAGCACCTCGTGATGCTCCCGGGCATCGCCCTCGTGCGCCTCGGCGGCGGCCGCGTGATCCGCGCCGGCGTGGGCACCCGCAACTTCGCCCCGCTGCCCCGCGCGATCATGTGGCCCTCGATGGCGCTCTCGAGCTACACCCGCTGGCGCGACGACAAGACGGCCGGCTACATGCGCGTCGGCGCCGCCATGCCCGACCTCGGCTACGGCGAGGGCTCGAGCGACGCGGAGCTGACCGCGTTCGCCGCGCAGCCCGACGAGGAGCGGCGCGTTCTGGTCCTCTCCCTCCGCGAGGACCACGAGGTGGACGCCCGCCCCTACCCCGAGCAGGAGTGGCTGGCCGCGATCAAGGGCTTCGCCGAGCGCGAGGACCTCGACATCGTCGTCGTCACGCAGGTCGCCGTCGACGCCGAGCGCTCCCGCCGTCTCGCCGCCGACCTCGACGCGGACATCCTCGACTGGGATCCGGCGCACACCCACGACGAGCACGAGATCCTGCTGCGCGAGCTCTACCGCACGGCCCGCGTCGCGATGAGCGACCGGCTGCACGTGATCATCATGGCGTTCACCGAGGGCGCGGCCCCGGTGAGCCTGCAGATGGACGGATCGACGAAGGCCTCGCGCCACTTCGAGACCATCGGGATCCACGACGTCACGGTCGACATGTCCCGGACGACCCCGGCCGCCGGCGTCGAGACCTTCTCCGCCGTCGTCGCCCGCCGGAGCGAGCTGCTCGAGAAGCTGCTCGTCGCCCGCGGGCGCCTCCGCGGCGTCCGCGACGACATCCAGGCGCTGCTCGCCGTGCCGCCCCGCAGCCGCCCGGCCGCCGCGGCAGCCCCTGCCGGCCCGAAGACGCGGGTGTACCACGTCGGCCGCAGCGGAGAGGTCCCCGGAGGCATGACGCAGGTCGTCAACGGGTACCTGCGCTGGCCGTTCGAGCGCTCGGACGTCCGGGTGATCTCCTCCCGCACCGCTCCGGGCGAGCACGTCGCCGCGGCCCGCCTGGCCGCCGGCGCCGCCGCCCGCATCGTCGCGATCGCGCGCCGGGAGCCCGGCGCCGTGATCGTCGTCCACCTCTCGGAGCGCGGCTCGTTCCTCCGCGAGGGGTCCCTCCTCCGCCTCGCGCACCGCCTGGGCCTGCGCACGGTCGCCCACCTGCACGGCAGCGAGTTCGCCGCCTTCACCGCCGCGCACCCGCGCCTGGTGAAGGACGTGCTGCGCAGCGCGGACGAGATCATCTCGCTCTCGGAGGAGACCTCGGCGATCTGCCGCCGCTACGTCCCCGCCGAGCGTGTGCACCTCGTGCCGAACGCGCTCGAGCAGGGCACCCCGCGCGAGAAGACCCGCACCGTCGTCTTCGGCGGCGTCGTCAGCCACCGCAAGGGCGTCGACGTGCTGCAGAAGGCGTGGGCGCAGGTCGAGGGCAAGGAGGGCTGGCGCCTGCTGGTCGCCGGTCCGATCCGCGAGCCGGAGGTCGTCGATCGCGGCGTCCCGGGGATCGAGTTCCTCGGCTCGCTCGAGAACGCCCGCCTGCTCGCCCTGCTCGACGAGGCGTCCATCGCCGTCCTGCCCTCGCGCGACGAGGCGATGCCGATCTTCATTCTCGAGGCCCTCGCCCGCGACGCCGCCGTCGTCTCGACCGCGGTCGGCGGCATCCCCGAGGTCCTCGGCGACGGCTGCGGCCGCGTGGTCGCGCCCGGAGACGTGGAGGGCCTCGCCGCCGCGCTGACCGAGCTCATCACCGACGAGGACGCCCGTGCCGAGGTCGTCGAGAAGGCCGGGGCGCGCTTCCGCGAGCGCTTCTCCGCCGACGCCGTGTTCCCGCGGGTCGAGGAGGTCTGGCTCGGCTGAGCCGCCTGCGACTTCGCCCCGGATCGCGCCCCGGGCCCCGCTCCGGGCCTGGGCGGAGCCGCGGGAGCGTAAAATCGCTGGAGTCCGCGTCGCCGTGCCGTCGCGCGCCCAGCCGTCCGCTCCCGGACGCCTTCTCCCTCCATCCCAGAGAGGCTCGACCGTGGCCATCGCCGCCGACTCCGACCGCCGCCTGTGGACCCTGCCCCTCGCGCGCGCCGTGATCGCGGCGGTCGCCGGCTGCGTCGTCACCTTCTCGCCCGACCACGGGCCCGCCTTCGGCCTCGCCGTCTTCGGCGGCTTCGCGATCGCGACCGGCGCCGTCTCGCTCGCCCTCGGGCTCCGCAGCTGGAGCGGCCGGGCCCGCCCGCTCGCCCTCGGCTCCGCGGTGCTCACCCTGGTCGCCGGAGTCGCGGCGCTCGTCGCGCTCCCGGTCGCCAACCTGCTCTCCTTCGTCGCCCTCGTCGCCGGCTGGGCGCTGCTCTCCGGCTTCCTCGAGTTCTCGAGCGGCCGCCGCGGTCAGGGCCTCGCCGCCCGCGACTCCGTGATCGTCGGCATCGGCACGATGCTCCTCGGCGCCGCCTTCGGACTCCTCCCGCCCCACCCCGTCGTCACCGTCGGCCTCCTCGGCGCCTACGCCGTGATGGTCGCCGTGTTCCTCGCCATCGCGGCGTTCTCGCTCAAATGGGCCGCCGGCGCCGACGCAGCCACCGGACACGATCCCGTCGCCCCCACGACACCGACCTCCGGAGGAGACCGATGACCGCCGAAGGCCAGCAGCCCGACCCCGCCTCTCCCGCCGACCGCGCCTCGGCCGCCGACTCCGCCCCGGCGCGCGACCCCGGCGAGTTCACGCCCGGCACGTTCCAGCCGACCCGCAAGGACCGCCTGCGCCCGCTCGAGCTCATCGGCTTCTCCGCGGTGATGGCGGCCTTCGTCGGCCTCGTCGTCATGCTCTCGACCCGCGAGCCGGTCGTCGCGCTCATCTCGTTCGGCGTCGCCTTCATCGTCGTGCTCGTCGCGATCGCCATGTTCTCGCTGACGTTCAAGCCCGACGAGGCCGAGATCGCGGACATCGACGAGCAGGACTCCGCTCACTAGGTGAGGGACGGCTCCGCCGTCACCTAGTCGGCCGGGAGCACAGCATCGCGGGTGGAGGGTCCCTTCCGCCGCGCATGCTGATCGAGCAGCCCGCAGGGCGTCTCGAGATCCCGCCTGCGCACGCGGGCGCCGCTTCCGCGTCGGTGGTCGCGCGTAGCGTGCGGAGGGTGGCGGAGGCGATCGGGCGGTGGTGGCAGCGGCGGCGGTTCTCGCGCGGCGCCGACGTCCCCTACGCGGTCGGCACCTACCGGGAGGCCTGGGCGTCCTACCCCGTCCTGGTTCGGCAGTACCGCCCCGAGTACAACGAGGGCATCGTGCTCAGCCAGATCCCGCCCGCGGCCGACGTCTACCTGTGCTGGCTCTGCGACGCCGGGCACGTCTTCGTCGCCACCCCTGAGGAGCAGCGCCACCGTCCCGGCCGGGAGCGGCGCCGCTCCTCCTGGTGCCCCGACTGCGCCGAGCTCGCCTCGCCGCGCCTGACCCGGGCCGCGCCGATGATCGGCGGCCGGCTCGCCGAGGTGCTCGCGCCGACGTCCGCCCCCGACGACGGCTCCCTCGTCCTCCTGGCGCCACCCGCCGTGATCGTGCGAGGGCTCCCGACGTCCGCGTCGCTCACCGGCCGCGGGTCCGTGTCGCCCACCGGCCCGAGCGGATCCGCGCCCGCCGCGTCGTCGACTCCTCCGTCCGCTCGATCCACCCCTCCAGCTGCCGCCGCTCCGGCCGCGCGAGACGCACCGCCGTGTGCGCCGGGT
>NZ_PSVO01000052.1:0-1895 GCF_002932325.1 Rathayibacter sp. AY1E2 | reverse complement strand
TCCTGATCCCGGATCACCAGCCCCACCCCCCTGCACCACCCCGCCACTCGGGAGCCGGGACGCTCCTGAGGCGTCCCGGCTCCCGAGTGGCGGGGTGGTGCAGGGGGGTGGGGCTGGTGATCCGGGATCAGGAGGCGGCGATCGCCTCGGTGACCGCGGAGCGGGCGTCGACGGCGCTGTCGGCGGCGAGAGCGAGCTCCGCGTACCGCTTGGCGTCGTCGAGGGTGTGCTCGGCCAGCTCGGCGCGGACGTCGGCGAGAGCCGACGGCGACATCGAGAGGGTGGTGGCGCCGAGGCCGACGAGGACCACGGCGAGCAGCGGGTCGGCGGCGGCTTCTCCGCAGATCCCGACGGGCTTGCCCAGCGCCGCTCCCGCGCGGCCGACCTCGCCGACGAGGCGGAGCACGGCCGGGTGCCACGGGTCCTGGAACGCCGAGACCGTGCCGAGCATGCGGTCGGCGGCGAGCGTGTACTGGGTCAGGTCGTTGGTGCCGATCGAGGCGAAGTCCGCGACTCCGAGGATGCGGTCGGCGAGCAGGGCGGAGGAGGGGACCTCCACCATCACTCCGGCGGTGCGGATGCCGAGCTCCCGCGCCATCGAGGTGAAGTAGCGGGTCTCGTCCACGGTCGCGACCATCGGCGCCATGACCCAGAGATCGGCGTCGGTCGCGGCATCGGCCTGGGCGAGGGCGGTGAGCTGGTCGCGGAGGATCTGCTCGCTGGCGCGGAGCGCACGCAGTCCGCGGAGACCGAGGGCGGGGTTCTCCTCGTGGTCGTCGTTGAGGAAGCTCAGCGGCTTGTCGGCGCCGGCGTCGAGCGCGCGGACGACGACCTTGCGGCCGGGGAACGCGGCGAGCAGGCGCGTGTACTGCTCCGCCTGCTCGGCGACCGAGGGCGCCTCCTTCGCGTCGAGGAAGAGGAACTCGGTGCGGAACAGCCCCACTCCCTCGGCGCCGAGCTCGACCGCGTTCGCAGCGCCGTCGGCCGAGCCGAGGTTCGCGAGCAGCGGCACGGCGTGGCCGTCGGCCAGCGCGCCGGGGACGACCGGTGCGGCGAGCATCTCGGCGCGCTCGGCGATCGAGGACTTCGCGGCGCCGATCTCGGCGTCCGAGGGGTTCACCGTCACGACGCCGGAGGTGGCGTCGAGGATGACGAGCTGGCCGTCCCGCAGGTCGAGGGCGCCGGTGGTGCCGACGATGGCGGTGATCGACTTCTCCCGGGCGAGGATCGCCGTGTGCGAGGTCGGTCCTCCGTCGCTGGTGATCAGACCGAGGACCTTCTCGAGGTCGAGCAGCGCCGTGTCGGCCGGAGCGAGGTCGCGGGCGACGAGCACGAACGGCTCGTCCGACTCGGGGACGCCGGGAGCGGCGACGCCGCGCAGGTGCGCCACGACGCGCTGCGAGACGTCATCGAGGTCGGTCGCGCGCTCGGCCATGTATCCGCCCATCGCCACGAGCAGGTCGCGGAAGCCGGCGAAGGCCTCGTGCACGGCGCGCTCCGCGGTCTTGCCCCCGGCGATCCGCGCCTTGACGTCGTCCGCGAGGGACGGGTCCTCGGCCATCAGGGCCTGGGCGTCGAGGACGTCCTTCGCCGAGCCGCCGGCCCGCTCGCCGCGGTGGCGGATCGTCGCCGCGGTGGCGGAGAGCGACGAGACGGCGCGCTCCTCCTCCTGAGCGACGCTGCGGGTGCTCGCGGTGTCCTCGGGCTCGGGCAGCGGCTCCGGCATGCGCAGGACCGGCCCGAGGGCCAGCCCGCGTCCCACTCCGGTGCCCTGGAGCTTGGCGGAGGCGTAGGCGGTCTGAGGAGTGGACAGCGTCATGGGTGCTCGTTCCTGTCGTGCGGAGTGCGGGCGGGAGAAGAGGATGCGGGGGCGGCGGCTCGGCGAAGGACGTCCT
>NZ_PSVO01000051.1:0-2264 GCF_002932325.1 Rathayibacter sp. AY1E2 | reverse complement strand
GCCCCGCCTTCCCCGCCCCGCCCAGCGCCGAGCTGCACATCCACCTCGAGGGCACGATCGAGCCCGAGCACATCGTCGAGATGGCGCGCCGCAACGGAGTCGCCCTGCCCACCGAGGACCTCGACGCCCTCCGCGCCCGGTACTCCTTCACCGACCTCGCGTCGTTCCTGGAGCTGCACTACTCGAACCTCACCGTGCTGAAGACGGAGCGGGACTTCTTCGAGCTCGCGACGGGCTACCTCGACCGGGCGCAGAAGGCGAACGTCCGCCGCGCCGAGATCTTCTTCGACCCGCAGACGCACCTCGGCAACGGCGTCGCGCTCGACACCGTGATGAGCGGGATCACCCGTGCGCTCGGCCGGAGCGAGGAGACCCACGGGATCTCGACGGACCTGATCATGTGCTTCCTTCGCGACCTGGGCGCCGACGCGGCCGACGAGATGCTGACGGCGATCCTCCCCTGGCGCGAGCACGTCATCGGCGTCGGGCTCGACTCGAACGAGGTGGGCTTCGGCCCGGAGCTGTTCGTCGACGTCTACGCGCGCGCCGCGGTGGAGGGACTGCGCCTGGTCGCGCACGCCGGCGAGGAGGGCGGGCCGGAGACGGTCGCGGCCACCGTCGAGCTGCTGAAGGTCGAGCGGATCGACCACGGGATCCGCGCGATGGAGGACCCGGAGGTGGTCGCGATGCTCCGCGAGCGCCGCATCCCGGTGACGGTGTGCCCGCTGTCGAACGTGGCCCTGCGAGCCGTGGACACGATGGGCGACCACCCGCTGCCCGCGATGCTCCGCGAGGGACTCGTCGTGACGGTCTCGAGCGACGATCCGCCCTACTTCGGCGGCTACGTGGATGAGAACTACCGCGCCCTGGTCGAGGAGCTGGGGATGGACGACGCGCAGCTCGAGCAGCTGGCGCTCAACTCCTTCGACGCGGCGTTCATCACGGAGGAGGACCGCGAGCGCTGGCAGGCGGAGGTGCGCGAGCACTTCGCGCGGTGAGCGCATCACTGCCCGGAGAACGATCGTTCCCACCCCTCCCCGCGCGCTGAGCCCTCGTTCCGCGGCCCCCGCCTCCGCGCCCGCCCTACGCTGGCCGGATGACCCGATCCGACGGCACGCGATGAGCTGGGTGCTCCTCACCGGCGCGATCCTCACCGAGGTGACGGCGTCGCTCGCCCTCCAGGCCGCCATCGAGTCGCCGGGCTGGTACGCCCTCGTGGTGGCGGGCTACCTGGCGGCGTTCGTCCTCCTCAGCCGGGTGCTCAAGGCCGGCATGCCGATCGGAGTCGCCTACGGCGTGTGGGGCGCGTGCGGAGTCGCGCTGACGGCGGTCCTCGCGGCCGTGCTCTTCGGGCAGCCGCTGACGGGCGTGATGACGATCGGGCTGGTGCTGATCATCGCGGGCGTGCTGATGGTCGAGATCGGCTCGCAGCGAGCGCAGGCCGCGCGCCGGTCGGCGCACTGATGGCCTGGCTGCTGCTCTCGGGCGCGATCCTCACCGAGGTCGCCGCGACGATGAGCCTCAAACCCGCGACGGACGGCCGGAAGCGCTGGTACGTCGTGGTCGGAGTCGGCTACGTCGTCGCGTTCACGCTGCTGGCCGGGGCGCTCGCGCAGGGCATGCCGATCGGGGTGGCCTACGGGATCTGGGCGGCGGTCGGAGTCGCGCTGACGGCAGTGCTCGGCCGCTGGCTGTTCCAGGACCCGCTGACCTGGACGATGCTCGGCGGGATCGGCCTGATCATCGCCGGCGTGCTGCTGGTGGAGCTCGGGCACTGACCGGCCGAGTGTCGTCGCGGGGGGGGGCGCCCCCCCGATCAGCGGCCGCCGCGGCGGGAGCGCGTCGGCGTCACCGGTTGTCGCGGCGGTACCGCGCCTCGCGGCCGGCGATGTGGAGGCCGAGCCCGGTGACCGCGACCGCGAAGGCGACCAGCACGCCGATGAACGCGATCTCGTCGCCCGCTCCGACCGCCACGGCCCCGACGGCGAGCCCGATCAGCGCGAGGGCGATCACCACGGCGCCGACGATCTCGAGAGGGCTCCAGGCGGTCATGAGTCCAGCGTGCGCGCGGAGCGGCGCGCGGGCAAGGGGCGGCAGGCGAACAGGACACGACGTCCCTCCGACCGCGGAGGTCCGCGCGGGTCCCAGCACACGACCCGTCCGCCCGGACGTCGGCCGACCGGATGCTGCGGATCGCGGAGCTCGTCCGAGGCGTTCCGCGGTGCGAGCCCGCTCCGTCCGTCCCCGCCGGAACGCCCCCGCCC
>NZ_PSVO01000050.1:0-2434 GCF_002932325.1 Rathayibacter sp. AY1E2 | reverse complement strand
ATCGAGGCGGCGGCGAGGACGAGTCCGTAGAGGACGGCGCCGACGCGGATCCGCGTCGGCGCCGTCCTCTACGGACTCGTCCTCGCCGCCGCCTCGATCGGCCTGCTCGTCGTCTCGGCCGACCCGGTGCTGCGCGCGCAGGTCGTCGAGCGCGGGATCACGCTCGAGCCCGGCGCCGCGCTCGCCCTGGCCGTCGCGGCGCTCGGCGCCATGGCGCTCCTCCTCGCGCTCGCCCGCCTGCTCGACCGCCGCGCCGCTCGCGACGACGGCTGACCCCGGCGCGGGACGCCGGGTGCTCGCAACCCCCTGCCCCGCATCCGCCGAGAGGCGCAGACTCGTCCCGGGCGATCGCCCGCCACCCCCTGGAGACGAGACCATGCCCTTCTGCGCCCCCGAGAGACTCCGCTGATGGAGCTGGGCATCGCCGCGATCATCGGAGTCTCGGTCCTGGTCGCGGTCGCCGTCTTCTCGCGGCGCCTCGGCGTCGCCGCCCCGATCGTCCTCGTGCTGGCCGGCGTCGGCGTCTCCTACATCCCCGGAGTGCCGGAGGTGGTCGTCCCGCACGAGTGGGTGCTCGACGGCGTGCTGCCGCCGCTGCTCTACGCGGCGGCGCTCAGCGTCCCGTTCATCGACTTCCGCCGGAACCTCACCACCATCACCGGCCTGTCGGTCGTGCTGGTGCTGATCTCGGCGGCCGGCGTCGGCGCGCTCCTCTTCCTCCTCCTCCCCGACCTCGGGCTGGGCCTGGCGATCGCCGTGGGCGCGATCATCAGCCCGCCCGACGCCGTCGCCGCGACCTCGGTCGGCCGGCGCCTCGGCCTCCCGCCGCGGCTGCTCACCCTGCTCGAGGGCGAGGGGCTGATCAACGACGCGACCGCGCTGGTACTCCTCCGCTCGGCCCTCGCCGCCGCCGCGGGGACGCTGGCGACGCCGTGGGCCGCGATCGGCGACTTCCTCTACGCGGTCGTCGTGGCCGTCGTGGTCGGGTTCGTGGCCAGCGTCGTCACCGTCTTCGTCCGCTCGCGGCTCGAGGACCCGGTGCTCAACACCGTCCTCTCCTTCATCGTCCCCTTCGTCGCGTTCATCCCCGCGGAGGGCCTGGGCGCCTCGGGCGTGCTCGCCGTGGTCGTCGCCGGCCTGCACACCGGGCACGCCTCCTCCCGCGCCTTCACCGCCCAGTCGCGGGTGAACGACCGGATCAACTGGCGGACCGTGCAGTTCCTGCTCGAGAACGGCGTGTTCCTGCTGATCGGTCTCGAGATCCGCTCGCTGATCCACGACGCCGACAGCGCGCGCCTCTCGGTGCCCGGAGCGGTCGGGATCGGGCTGATCGCGGTGGTCGGGCTGATCGTCGTGCGCTTCCTCTGGGTCGGGCCGGTCCTCCTCGGCGAGCGCTGGCAGACCCGCCGGGCCGAGCGCCGGGCCCGCGAGCAGAAGGAGCTGCTCGAGTCGCCCGAGGCGCAGGAGCTGCCGAAGGAGGAGCGCGGCCGGGCGAAGCGGCGCTACCTGCTGCGGCGCAGCGACTACCGGCACTTCAGCCGCAACGGCATCGGCTGGCGCGGCGGTCTGGTGCTCGGCTGGTCCGGGATGCGCGGAGTGGTGACCCTCGCGGCCGCGCAGTCGCTGCCCGAGGACATCCCGTACCGCCCGCAGCTCGTGCTGATCGCCTTCACCGTGGCCGTGGCGACCCTGCTGATCCAGGGCAGCACGCTGCCGCTGCTGATCCGCGCGCTGGGCATCCGCGGGATCGACGTGCCCGAGGACCAGCGGGCGCTCGCGGGCCTGCTCGACGAGATCACCGAGAAGGGCCTCTCGGTGCTCGAGCGCCCGGGCGACGCCGTCGAGGGCGCCGACACCGTCGCTCCGGACGTCCTGGAGCGGGTGCGCCAGACGTCGTTCCTCCGCTCCGAGGCCGCCTGGGAGCGCTCGCGCGGCACGGAGAGGTCGGTCGCGGACACTCCGCACCGTCTCTACCGGGCGCTGCGCCTCGCCGTGGTCGCGGCCGAGCGGGAGGCCCTGCTCGACGCGCGCTCGCGCCGCGCCTACCCGCAGCGCATCCTCCGCGACGCCCAGTCGCTGCTCGACCTCGAGGAGACGCGGCTGCGGGTCCGGCGGGGCTCCGAGTCCTGAGGGCTCGGGATCGTGACGATCGCTCCCGGGGATGCCCGCGCCGATCCAGGCCCTGTGGAGGAGCGCCGAGCTCCTCGAGTGCGCCATCCGGATCGACCCCTCGGACCACGGCCGTCCGGCCTCCCCGGCAATAGCCCGCCGATGCGTCACCCCCCGTTAAGCCCGCGCGCCCCGCTTCCTCTGGCACTGCCGTCGCCCCGCCCGTAACCTGCGGATCGCCTGAGAATCGCAAGCTCGATTCGCCCGCACTCGAAGAGGGGTGGCGGGCCCGGGCGGATCCCCTCGGGGGATATCACGAGGGCCG
>NZ_PSVO01000049.1:0-3038 GCF_002932325.1 Rathayibacter sp. AY1E2 | reverse complement strand
TCGTCCCGATCCCGGCCGGCACCTCGCAGCAGGGCGAGCTCTAGCCCCCGGGGGCTAGAGCTCGCCCTGCTGCGAGGTGCCGGCCGGGATCGGGACGAGCCGCGTCACGACGGGAGGATGGGCGACGAGTCCGCGGATCGCCGCGTTGAGGCGGACGACCGGCTCGCCGGCGCCGTGCGCGTCGAGCAGGTCGCCGCTCGTCCACTTCTCCAGCATGACGATGGTGCCGTCGGGCGAGTCGTGGATCGCGTAGAGCTCGCAGCCCTCCTCCTCGTGCACCTCCGCGATGGCGGTGGAGAGGGCGGCGACGAGCGCGTCGCGCTGCCCCTCGGCGGGAGTGAAGATCGCGGTGACGACGACGGGATCGGACATGGCGTGCCTTTCGGAGGGGGGAGGGGGATCAGCGCTGCGGGGGTGCGGCGCAGCTGGAGCGGATGACGAGGTCGGCCTGCACCTCGATGTGCTGCGGCGCCTCGGGGAGGCGGCCCTGCATGCGGGCGAGGACGAGCTCGACGCTGTGACGGGCGAGCATGTCGATCGGCTGACGGACGACGCTGAGCGGCGGGGTGACCAGCTCGCTCCACGGGTTGTCGTCGAACACGACGACCGAGAGGGCCTCCGGGATCCGGATCCCGAGCTGGAAGAGCCGGTGCACGGCGCTGCGCACCTGCGCGGTGTTGGCGACGACGAGCGCGGTCGGCGCCTCCGGCAGCGCGAGGAGGGCGGCGACCGCCTCGCCGCCGACGTCGCCGCGGAAGGGCACGTCGCGCACGAGCGTGGAGTCCAGCGGCAGGCCGGCCGCGGTGAGGGAGGCGCGGTACCCGGCGACGCGGGCCTGGCCGGTGGAGGTGTGCGCGGGTCCGGAGAGGATCGCGATCCGGGTGTGGCCGAGCGCGATCAGGTGGTCGGTGGCCCGGGCGGCGGAGGCGGAGTTGCCGATGCTCACGACGTCGACGTCGTCGAGCCCGGGCGTGGTGCGGTCGACGAAGACCACGTCGACCCCGGCGCGGCGCAGGCGCGACCACTTCTCGAGGTTGTCGCCGGAGGGGGTGGCGATCACGCCTCCGACGGAGCGGTCGAGCAGGCTCGTGAGCGACTCGCCCTCGACGTGGGAGTCCTCCTGCGTGGTGACCAGGAGCACCTGGGCCCCGCGGGCGCGCGCCTCCCACACCACCTTGTCGGCGAGGCGGGCGAAGAACGGGTTGGTGAGGTCGGGCAGGACCAGGCCGATCGCGAGGGCCTGCCCCTGGCTGAGCTCGCGGGCGGCGGCGCGGGGGCGGAAGCCGAGCTCGTCGATCGCCTCGACCACGCGGCGCCGGGTGTCGACAGCGACCGGGCCGGTGCCGTCGTTGAGCACGCGGGAGACGACCGAGACCGAGACGCCCGCGGTGCGGGCGACGTCGCGGATCGTCGGAGCTTTCTGCACGGGTCCTCCCGGGGGCCGGCGGGGTCCTCGTCGAACGCCGCGATGCGAACTGCTGTTGACACAGCCTAATGGGCGCTGGTACAAAACTGGTACCGGTTCCACCCCGACCGGTCAGCAGAATTCCTCCGAAGAAGACTGCGCACGACGACGACGTCCACCGCCCTCACCGGCGGCTCTCCGCGTCCGTGCGCCACCGGACCAGAGAGGTCAACGTGAACCTGTACAAACTCCTCGGCGATCGCGAACGCGAGGGCCGCCCCATCCGCGTCGGGCTGATCGGCGCCGGCCGCTACGGCACCATGTACCTCTCGCAGGCGCGCAACATCCCCGGCGTCCACGTGGTCGCCATCGCCGACGTGAACGTGGCCCGGGCCCGCGGCGCCTTCGAGCTGGTCGACTGGCCCGCCGAGGCGATGGCCGCCGACATCCCCGAGGCGCTCGCCAACCGCACCACCACCATCGTCGACAACGCGGCCGTCCTCTTCGAGCACGACATCGACGTCATCGTCGAGGCGACCGGCAACCCCATCGTCGGCGTGCACCACGCCCTCCGAGCGATCGAGACCGGCAAGCACATCATCATGGTCACCGTCGAGGCCGACGCCCTCGCCGGACCGGCGCTCGCCAAGCGGGCGGAGAAGGCGGGCATCGTCTACTCGATGGCCTACGGCGACCAGCCGGCCCTCATCATGGAGCTCGTCGACTGGGCCCGCACCAGCGGCTTCGACGTCGTCTGCGCCGGCAAGGGCGCCAAGTACCTCGAGCACTACCACCAGATGAATCCCGACAACGTCTGGGAGAACTGGGAGTTCAGCAAGGAGCTCACCGACTCCGGCCAGCTCAACCCCTACATGCACACCTCGTTCCGCGACGGCACGAAGGCCGCCATCGAGAT
Organism: Rathayibacter sp. AY1E2; assembly: GCF_002932325.1. Classification (NCBI taxonomy): domain Bacteria; kingdom Bacillati; phylum Actinomycetota; class Actinomycetes; order Micrococcales; family Microbacteriaceae; genus Rathayibacter; species Rathayibacter sp. AY1E2. The sequence continues at coordinate 717 of NZ_PSVO01000049.1, read as the reverse complement.
GGCCGCCGTCGCCAACGCGGCCGGGCTCGTCCCCTCCGACGCCGGCCTCACCTTCACCCCGGGCGACGTCGAGGAGATCGCCACGATCAGCCGCCCCCGCTCGATCGGCGGAGCGCTCGACCACGAGGGCACCGTCGACGTGATGTCGAGCGTCACCCGCGACGGCGCGCTCATCCCGCACAACACCCAGGAGGGCGTCTACGTCGTCGTCAAGGCGACCAACCCCTACGTGTCGACCTGCTTCGACGAGTACCCGTGGCACCCGGACCCGACCAAGCAGTACGCGGCGCTCTACCGCCCGTACCACTACGTCGGCCTCGAGCTGAACATGTCGATCGCCAACGCCGCCCTGCGCGGCATCTCGACCGGCCACCCCGAGGGCTTCTACGGCGACGTGGTCGCGACGGCCAAGAAGGACCTCAAGGCCGGCGAGTTCCTCGACGGCGAGGGCGGCTTCACCGTCTACGGCAAGCTCGTCTCCGCGAAGCACTCGGTCGCCACCGGCGCCCTCCCCGTCGCGCTCGCCCACCACGTCGAGCTGCGCAACGACATCGCGCAGGGCGCGACGGTCGGCTGGGACGACGTCATCATCGACGAGTCCCTCGCCGAGGCGCTCGAGCTGCGCCGCGAGACCGAGGCGCTGCTCGCCTCCTGATCCGACCCCGGGCCGGGCGGCCCCCCTCCGCCCGGCCCGGGGTCGGATCAGGAGGCGAGCAG